>QGUM02000067.1:0-10323 GCA_003242455.2 Actinomycetes bacterium | reverse complement strand
TCGTCATAGGGGTTGCCGATGAGGAAGGCGAACTGTCCCGGCTGCTGGAGCAGCCACTGGAAGCGGTCGTAGGTCACGGTCTCGATGACCGTGTCGGCAGGCACGCGGAGCGTGTCCTGCAGGTAGGTGCGGTCGACGCTGGCATCGGCGAGCGCGGGCGGCTCGGCGGGCGTCGCCGAGGCGGGCACGGAGAACGTGCTGACGCTCAGGCCGGACGCGCCGAGCGCAACCGCGAGGCCGGCGGCGAGCGCCTTCCAGGGTCGCGAAACAGACGTGGTCATGGTGAAGTCCTTGTCGGTGAAGTCGGAGTGATGGGTGACGGGATGGGCACGTGCAGACGCGTGGGGGAGCGTCGCTCAGCCCTGACACATTCGCTGCATCATGCGACGGTCCTTCCCGTGCGCCGGCGCACGATCTCGTACGCCAGGAACGTGATCACTCCGAGGCCGAACAGGCCTCCCAGGATGACGCGGCCGGCACCGGAGGCGTCGGCGACGTCCGCAGGAGGCGCCGCGTCGAGGACGGCCTCGACCTCCGGCTCCTCGCTGGGCTCGGCCGAGGGCGCGGCCGAGGGCTCTGCGCTCGGCGAGACGCTGGGGACGATCTCGTCGCCGGCCGAGGCGACCTCGGTGAGGGTCTGCTCCTCAGCCTGCGCCTGGGTCTGGCTGCTCGTCGAGGACGACGAGGAGGACGTGGTCGTCGAGGACGACGAGCTCGACGACGAGGAGCTCGCGGGCTGCTGGGCCGCCTGCTTCGTGACGAGCCACTTGTCGTAGCCGGGGATGCGCTCCCACTCGGTCCACGGAATCGACTGGCCGTCCGCGTAGTGGACGCGGTTGTTGTCGAAGTCGTACCAGGCGCCCGGGATGTAGGTGCACTCGATGTCGTCGTAGCCGGGCAGCGTGTCCTGGCCGTCGACGTACCACTGGCCGTCGTCGCCCAGGACCTCGATGCGGACGGGGTTCTTCGCCGGGTTGGTGATGGCGCCGTAGGCCGCAGGGGCCATGAGCATGCCGGCGGTCGCAGCGATCGCCGTGGCGATGACGAGGGTGCGGGTGCGGGCGCGGGTCATGCTTCACTCCTTGCGGTGGTGGCGCCGGCGAGTGCGGGCGCGGTGTGGGCTGCCGCGGATGCGGCGTTGGGGTGTGCGATGCGGGCGTGGGCGAGCTCGGCGCTCGCCTCGTCCTCCTCGCCGAGGTGCTCGATGTCGGCGTCCTCGGTGGGCGGAATGCTGAAGATGTCGTCGTCGAGCAGGCCCGTCTGGCGGGCGACGACGGTGGCGGACACGGCCGCCGCGGTGACGTTGGACATCGTGCGGGCCATGTCGGCGATCGCGCTGATGGGCAGCGTGAGCGCGACGAACTCGAGCGGCAGGCCTGCGGCCGCAAGGACGGTCGCCGCGGCGACGGTGGCGGTGCCGGGCACGCCCGCGACGCCGATGGACACGATGGTCGCCAGGAGCGCCAGCACCAGGTAGTCCTGCAGCGAGTAGCTGATGCCGAAGGCGTTGATGCCCCACACCGCGATGAGGATGGGCCAGATGCCGGAGCAGCCCGGCATGCCGACGGTGGCGCCGAGGGGCGCGGTGAAGTGCGCGACCTCGGGGTGCACGCCCACGCGGCGCGTGAGCATCGTCGTGGTGACGGGCAGGGTTCCCACGGAGCTCTGCGTCGAGAACGCGGTGAGCTGGGCGGGGAAGACCTTGCGGAAGAAGCGGATCGGGTCCACCTGGGCGAACACGCGCAGGATGACCGAGTTCACGAAGAACGCGTGGATGAAGCAGGCCGCCCACGTCAGCACCAGCAGGCCGATGAGCGACCAGAACGTCGCGCCGCGGTTGGGGGTCTTGGCGACCACCTCGGCGGTCAGGGCGACGATCGCGTAGGGCGTGAGCTTGATGACGTAGCCCACCGCCTTGAAGATCACGAGCTTGAGCGCGTTGACGCCGGTCTTGAACGGTCGCACCGCCTCAGGCTTCTTCTCGTTGACCTGGAGGAAGGCCACCGCGACAGCGACCGCGATGATGATGATCGCGATGATGCGGTTGTTGCTCAGGTCGCCCAGGACGTTGACCGGGAAGAAGTTGACGACGACGAGCGTGAAGTCCTGCACGGAGTTCTCGAGGACCGACAGCTCCTGGCCCCCGAGCGTCTCGTTGACGCCCTTGCCGGTGCTGAAGGTCAGCGCGAGGCCCAGGGCGAGCACCACCGCGAGCGCGTTGCCCAGCAGCAGCCAGCCCACCGAGCGCAGGCCGATCGAGCGCAGCTTGGCGATGGAGCCCAGGCCGATGACCGCCGAGACGATCGAGATGACGATGAGCGGCGCGACGCACGCGAGCAGGAGGTTGAGGTAGATCTGGCCGATGGGCTCGATGTAGTCGGAGTAGCCCTGGCCGAGCAGGCCGATGGGGATGCCGAGGACGAGGGCGGTGAGCGCCAGCACGCTGAAGTTCAGCTTGCGGCGCGAGAGCGCGAACAGCACGGCGCCGGCGCCGACGACGGCCGCCAGGACGATGAGCGCAGACCAGTTCACTCAGAGCCTTCCTTGTGGGCCCCGGCCGCGGAGGCGGGGTCCGGTTGGGGCCTCGGCGAGCGCCGTCCGGGCGCCGCATCGGCCTGTTTCGTGGGGAAACCCTGAGAACTCTACGTATTCCTAGTGAAAATCGCAACCCTATCGACCAAGTAGGAATTGCGGAGGGAGGCAGGCCGATGCGCCCTGCATCGGGAGGGATCGCGCCGCCGCCGGGCGCGATCAGTCGAGGTAGCGCTCGACGAGCTGCTGCGCGAGCCCGACGTACGTGGCGGGAGTCAGCGCGCTGAGCCGGGCCGCGACATCGTCCGGCAGCCCGAGCGTCGAGACGAACTCACGCACCTCGTCGGCGCCCACGCGACGGCCGCGCGTGAGGTCGCGCAGCTTCTCGTAGGGGTTCTCCATCCCGGGCGCTCCCGCGATGCCGGCCGCGCGCATCGCGGACTGGATCGGCTCGGCGAGCACCTCCCAGTTCGCGTCGAGATCGGCCTCGAGCGCGGCCGGGTTCACATCGAGTCCCGCAAGCCCGCGACGCACGTTGTCGATGGCGAGGAGCGAGTGGCCCACCGCGACGCCGATGTTGCGCTGGGTGGTCGAGTCCGTGAGGTCGCGCTGCAGGCGGCTCGTGACGAGCGTCGCGCTGAGGGTGTCGAGGAGGGCGCCCGAGATCTCGAGGTTCGCCTCGGCGTTCTCGAAGCGGATGGGGTTGACCTTGTGAGGCATCGCGCTGGACCCGATGGTGCCCTGACCGCGCACCTGCGCGAAGTAGCCGAGCGAGATGTAGCTCCACACGTCGGTGGCGAGGTTGTGCAGGATGCGCCCGAAGCGCGAGATGTCCGCGTACAGCTCGGCCTGCCAGTCGTGCGACTCGATCTGCGTGGTCAGCGGGTTCCACGTCAGGCCCAGGCCCTCGACGAACGCCTTCGACACGGCGATCCAGTCCGTGCCGGGCGCGGCCGCCGTGTGCGCGCCGTAGGTGCCCGTCGCGCCGTTGATCTTGCCCAGGTACTCGGCGCCCTCGATGCGGCGCAGCTGGCGGCGCAGCCGGTGGGCGAGCACCGCGAGCTCCTTGCCGAGCGTCGTGGGCGTGGCGGGCTGGCCGTGGGTGCGGGCGAGCATCGGCTGCGCGGCCGATGCCCGGGCCATCGTCGCCAGGTCGTGCACCAGGCCCGATGCGGCGGGCAGCCACACGTCGTTCACCGCGCCCTGGATCATGAGCGCGTAGGACAGGTTGTTGATGTCCTCCGAGGTGCACGCGAAGTGGACGAGCTCGCTCAGCGGCTCGAGGCTCGTGCCCTTGAGGCGACGCTTGATGTAGTACTCGATCGCCTTGACGTCGTGGACGGTCTCGCGCTCGATCTCGGCGTGCTCCGCGATGCCCTCGGGACCGAAGCCTGCGGGAATGCCGCGCAGCAGCGCCACCTCGTCCGCGGTGAGCGCGCGCACCCCGGGCACGGCGTCCAGGGCGCACAGGTGGATGAACCACTCGACCTCGACGTGGAGGCGCATGCGGTTGAGAGCGGGCTCGGAGAGGTGGTCCACAAGCGGCGCCACCGCGGCGCGGTAGCGGCCGTCGAGCGGGCCGAGCGCGATGCCGTGGTCAGCGAGGGTGGCCCAGTCCCCCGGGCGCGGTGCGGCAGGGCTGGTCACGCGCCCATTCTTCCATGCGCGGCACTCTCGCCACGGATCGGCGTCGGCCGCGCGACGATGCGGGACGTCGGCTCAGCGGCGGCCGCGGCGCTTGCCGGGCAGGAGCGCCTCGACGATGGCGGCGACGATCGCGATGAGGATCGCCGCGAAGAGCGTCTTCCAGAAGCCGCCGAGCGACATGTCCACGAAGTCGAAGAAGCTCACGATCCAGCGCGTCAGGTACAGGATGAACCAGGTGATGATCACCGAGAACAGGCCGAGCGTGAGGATCAGCAGCGGCAGCGACACGATCTTGAGGATCGGCTTGAGGACCGTGTTGAGCGCCGTGAGGATCAAGCCGACGAACGCGAACACGAGCGCGCGCGACCACCACTCGCTGCCTCCCTCCACGACGACGTCGAGAGGAAGCATGGTGACGACCCACACGGCGACAGCGGCCGCGACGACCTTGACCCAGAACTTCATGTCTCGATCTTGTCACAGACTGGCATGCTGGGGGCCATGACGCGTCCCGCCCCTCTGCCTCACGTCGCCGAGCTGCCGCGCTACGTCCCCGGTGCGCGCGGAGCCGCCGGTGCCTCCGAGCCCGTCAAGCTGTCTTCCAACGAGAACCCGCTGCCGCCGTTGCCGTCGGTGGTCGAGGCGATCGCGCGCGCATCGGGCGGGATCAACCGCTACCCGGACATGTTCGCGGTGGATCTCACGGAGCGCATCGCCGATGCGGCGGGCGTCGCCCCGGACAGGGTCGCCGTGGGCGGCGGATCGGTGGCGGTGCTCGCGCACATCCTCCAGGCCTTCGCCGGCCCTGGCGACGAGGTCCTCTACGCCTGGCGCTCCTTCGAGGCCTACCCGATCCTCGCCCGCGCGGTCGGCGCCGCCACCGTCGAGGTGCCGCTCGCGGCCGGAGCGCGCCACGACCTCGACGCGATGCTCGCCGCGATCACCGAGCGCACCAAGGTCGTGCTCGTGTGCTCGCCCAACAACCCCACCGGGCCGGCCGTCCGCGCCGACGAGCTCGCGCGCTTCATGGACGCGGTGCCGCCGCACGTTCTCGTCGTCCTCGACGAGGCGTACCTCGAGTTCGTCACGGATCCCGCGGCCGTGCGCGGCGCGGACGTGCTGGGCCGCTGGCCCAACCTCGTCGTCCTGCGCACCTTCTCCAAGGCGTACGGCCTGGCCGGGCTGCGCGTCGGCCACGCCCTGGGCGAGCCCGACATCATCGGCGCCGTCCGCGCCGTGGTCACCCCGTTCTCCGTCTCCGGCGTGGCGCAAGCCGCGGCCATCGCCTCCCTTGACGCCGAGGCGGAGCTGCTCGATCGCGTCCAGGGCATCGTCGCGGAGCGCGATCGCGTGGCCGCCGCCTTGCGCGCCGACGGCTGGGAGGTGCCCGACGCCCAGGGCAACTTCCTCTGGCTCGCGCTGGGCGAGCAGACGACGGACTTCGCGGCCGCGCTCGCGGCCGAGTCGCCTTCGCTCCTGGTGCGTCCCTTCGCCGGCGACGGCGTGCGCGTCAGCATCGGCACCGCCGAGGAGAACGACGCCCTGCTCGCCGCAGTGGCGAGGTGGCGAGCGCGCGTGTAGAAACGGGATCAGGACCACATCGATCGCAAGGGAGCACGCATGACGGGCCTCGCCACGGAAGGCATCACCGACGTCACGACCTCGGTCGCCGAGCGCATCATCAGCTGGGGCCTGGCCTCGATCATCGTGGGCGCGCTCCTGCTCGCGCTCATGTTCGTGGCGTCGATCGCCATCGCCAAGAAGGCCGGCTACTCGGGATGGTGGGGCGCCATCTTCGTGCTCGCCTGGCCCATCGGCTGGCTGTTCCTGGGCATCTTCGCGATCCTCAAGTGGCCGGCGCTCAAGGAGCGCGACGAGGCCTTCGCGGTGCTGCGCGAGCACGATCTGACGATCCCGATGCAGGACCGCCGCGCGATCCGCGAGGAGAAGCGCCGCCTCGCCGCCGAGCAGCAGGCGCAGCGCGACCTCGAGAAGGCGCAGGCGGCGCGGCTCAAGGCGGAGGCGGAGCGGGCGAAGCTCGCGGCACGGGGCGCGGAGACCGCGCCCGAGGCGGGCCCAGCTGACGTGGCCGATGCAGAGGCAGCGAGCGCGGACGGAGGCGGCGACGGCGGGTCATGACCGCTGGCAGACCTCACCTCTTGCGAACCTACGGGACCGTAGCCTACGCTGACGTAAGTTCAGCGGGGCAGGCTCGCTCGTGACGGCTGCCCGAGGAGGTGCGATGACAGGTCAGGGACCGCTGTCGGAGGAGGGGCTCGTACGGCTCCTCGACCGCAACGGGCAGAGGACTGCCCACCCCGAGTACGACGCATACGCCGCGGATCTCACCCCGGAGACGCTGCGCTCGATGTGGCGCGACATGATGCTCACCCGCGCCTTCGACCTCGAGGCGACCGCCCTGCAACGCCAGGGCGAGCTCGGCCTGTGGGTTCCCTCGCTGGGCCAGGAGGCCGCGCAGATCGGCTCCGGCTACGCCCTGCGGCCCCAGGACTACGTCTTCCCCAGCTACCGCGAGCACGGCGTCGCGCTCACGCGCGGCGTCGACCTGCCCGGCATCCTCGGCACCTTCCGCGGACTCGAGCACTCGTCGTGGGACCCGTCCGCGCACAACTTCCACGTGTACACGCTCGTCATCGGCGCCCACTCGCTGCACGCCGTCGGCTACGGCGTCGCCATGGACCGCGACGGCCTGGTCGGCACGGGCGACCCTGCGCGCGACGCGGGCGTCATCTGCTACTTCGGCGACGGCGCCACCTCCCAGGGTGACGTCAACGAGGCCCTCAACTTCGCGGCCGTCTACCGCGCGCCCGTCGTGTTCTTCTGCCAGAACAACCAGTTCGCGATCTCCGTGCCGACCACCAAGCAGACCGCCGTCCCCGTCGCCCAGCGCGCGAGCGGCTTCGGCATCCCCGGCATCCGTGTGGACGGCAACGACGTCATCGCGAGCTACGCCGTGACCCAGTGGGCGATGCAGCAGGTGCGCTCGGGCCAGGGGCCCGTGTTCGTCGAGGCCTTCACGTACCGCATGGGCGCGCACACCACCTCCGACGACCCGACGCGCTACCGCCTGTCGCTCGAGGAGGACTACTGGCGCGAGCGTGACCCCATCGCCCGGCTCGAGGCCTACCTCGAGGGCCTGGGCGAGCTGCCACAGGACTTCCGCGACCAGGTGGCCGCGGAGGCGAAGGAGCTCAGCACGCGCACCCGCGAGTTCGTCAAGAACGCCCACCCGCTCGACCCGGTGGTCGTCTTCGACAACGTCTACGCCGAGCCGCACGCCCTCGTCGACCAGGAGCGCGAGTGGTTCGACCGCTTCCAGAAGTCCTTCGTGGACCAGGGCACCTCGGGAGGCCACCGATGAGCGAGGACCTGCAGACCGCATCGGCCACGCCGGGCGCAAGCGTCGTGGAGCCGCCGAGCCCCACGCGCACCATGACCCTTGCCGGCGCCATCAACGCCGGCCTGCGTGCCGCCATGGAGCGCGACCCCAAGGTGGTCGTCATGGGCGAGGACGTGGGTCCGCTCGGCGGCGTGTTCCGCGTCACCGACGGCCTGCACAAGGACTTCGGCGCCGACCGCGTCATGGACACTCCGCTCGCGGAGTCGGGCATCGTGGGCATGGCGATCGGCATGGCGATGGCGGGCTATCGCCCCGTTCCGGAGATCCAGTTCGACGGCTTCATCTTCCCGGCCTACGACCAGATCACCACGTCGCTGGCCAAGATCCGCTACCGCACCAAGGGCACGGTGCAGGTCCCGGTGGTCATCCGCGTGCCGTTCGCCGGCGGCATCGGCGCCGTGGAGCACCACAGCGAGAGCCCGGAGGCCCTCTTCGCGCACACCGCGGGCCTGCGCATCGTCTCTCCGGCCACGCCGCAGGACGCGTACGACATGATCCAGCAGGCGATCGCCTCGCCCGACCCGGTGCTGTTCTTCGAGCCCAAGGCCCGCTACTGGGACAAGGGAGAGGTGGACACCTCGCGCGTCGCGGCCGAGCTCGCGGGGCCCGATGCGGCATCGGTCGCCACGGCGGAGATCGGCCGGGCGCGGGTCGCCCGGCAGGGCTCGGACGTGACGATCGTCGCCTACGGCCCGACCGTCCGCCTGGCCATGCAGGCCGCCGACGTGCTGCACAGCGAGGGCGCTGAGGCAGAGGTCATCGACCTGCGGTCGATCTCGCCGCTCGACGCGGACACGGTCATCGCGTCGGCGAAGAAGACCGGCCGCGTGGTGGTCGTCCACGAGGCGCCGACCGCGTTCGGCACGGGTGCCGAGCTCTCGGCCCGCGTCACCGAGCAGGCGTTCTACCACCTCCATGCGCCGGTGCTGCGCGTGGGCGGCTTCCACACGCCCTACCCGCCGGCCAAGTACGAGCACGACTACCTGCCGACCCTCGATCGCGTCCTCGACGCGGTCGACAAGGTCCTGGCCCACTGACCGTCCGAGTGAACCGAGGAGCATCCGATGCCCCGCTTTGAACGCTTCCTTCTCCCCGACGCCGGCGAGGGCCTCACCGAGGCCGACATCGTCACGTGGCGCGTCGCCGAGGGCGACCGGATCGAGATCAACCAGCCTCTCGTCGAGATCGAGACCGCCAAGTCCCTGGTCGAGCTGCCCTCGCCGTTCGAGGGCGTCGTGACCAGGCTGCTCGCGGCCGAGGGAGAGACGGTCGAGGTGGGCGCGCCCATCGTCGAGATCGACATCGACCCCGACGGCCTGCTGGGCCCCGAGCCCGAAGCTTCGGAAGCCGAGGCCGAAGCCGCTCCCGCCGAGCAGCCGGCCGATGCCTTCGCTCCTCCCGCCGACGCCCCGGCCCCCGCGGCGCCCGCCGCCGCATCGGCCGCCCCGGCGCAGGAGTCGTCGGGCGCGGTGCTCGTTGGCTACGGCGTCAAGCCCGGCAGCGCCAAGCGTCGCGAGCGCGTGGCCGGCGCCCTCGACGACATCGGCGGCGCGGGCGACTCGGACTACCCGGTCATCGCCAAGCCGCCCGTGCGCAAGCTCGCCCGCGAGCTGGGCGTCGACCTGACGACCATCACGCCGTCGGGTCCCGGCGGCCTCATCACGCGCGAGGACGTGGAGCAGAAGGCGGCGGCGACGCAGCCGCGCGCGCTCGCGACCTACCCGGGCGACGACCAGCCGTGGCTCGAGTCCGGCTACTCGACGCCCGACGGGCGCGCCACCCGCGTGCCCGTGAAGTCCGTGCGCAAGCGCACGGCGGAGGCGATGGTCCGCTCCGCCTTCACCGCCCCGCACGTCACCGTCTTCCACACGGTGGACGTGACCGCCACCATGGACCTCGTCCGGCGGCTCAAGCAGGACCGCGACTTCGCCGACGTCCGCGTCACCCCGCTGCTCATCGTCGCCAAGGCGCTCCTGCTCGCGGCGCGCCGCCACCCGGAGATCAACGCCTCCTGGGACGACGAGGCGCAGGAGATCGTCTACAAGCACTACGTCAACCTCGGCATCGCGGCGTCGACCCAGCGCGGACTCGTCGTGCCCAACATCAAGGACGCCCACCGCCTCCCGCTCAGGGCGCTCGCCGAGGAGCTGCAGGCCATCACCATCGCCGCGCGCGAGGGTCGCCTCACGCCGCAGCAGCTCAGCGACGGCACCATCACCATCACGAACGTCGGTGCGCTCGGCATCGACACCGGCACCCCGATCCTCAACCCGGGCGAGGCGGCGATCCTCGCCTTCGGCGCCATCCGCCAGATGCCGTGGGTCCACGAGGGCGAGCTGGCGATCCGCTGGGTCACCGAGCTCGCGCTGAGCTTCGACCACCGCCTCGTGGACGGCGAGCTGGGCGCGCGCGTGCTCGCGGATGTCGCGCGGGTCATGAACGACCCGTCGCAGGGCCTCGTCTGGGCCTGAGCGGCGACTCCTGATGTCCGCGAGCCGACATCGCCCCGGCTGGTCTGCCGACGAGCGGCGCGACCTTGCCCACGTCGCCGCGGTGGTGCGCGAATGGCTCGACGCGTGCGACTCGCCGCTGTACGCGCACCTCGCTCGCGAGATCGCCGGCGACCCTGACATGCTCGCGCTGCTCGCGCGCGAGGCCGAGCGCGTCATCGCCGAGGCGGGACTGCCCGCCGGCTCGCCGGTCCACCTGGTGGACGTGGGCGC
>QGUM02000177.1:0-2345 GCA_003242455.2 Actinomycetes bacterium | reverse complement strand
CGAATCGGGCACGGACTCGGACTGCGGCGTCGCCACCGCATCGGCCACAGCGTCGACGAGCCCTCCGAGCGAGGCGTCGTCGGGCGCCTGCTCCTCCTGGCCCTTGCGCTTCCAGGGCCGCCACCTGAACTCCACGTGACAAGTGTGACAGGGCGGTCAGCGCGAGGCCGACACCGCCTCGCGTCGGCGCGGCTTGATGGCGGGCGGCATCGTCTCGGGCGCCCGCAGCATGTTCGCCGGGCCCGAGGCGAGCACGAGCTCCCCGGACTTGGGTTGCGTCGAGGACGCGTGCGTGGTCACGTGGCGCGGCGCGACGAGCTTGGGCTCGGCCAAGGCGCGCACAGGCACCTCGCCGGTGCGCATCCGCGCGTCGAGGAGGTGGCCGATGAGGTCCCACTGGACGTCGGGCCGGGGCACGTCGTCGTAGACGTTGAGCCTCTCCGTGCGCGGCGCCATGCCGAGCAGCACCTTGAGCGCGTGGCGCCCGCGCCCCTCCGAGAGCGCCGCGACGAGGCAGGCGATCACGGACAGGACGGAGCCCCAGATGAACGTCGATGCCATGTGGCTGAGCACAGGCGAACCTCCCAACGGACTGTCAGAGCCGGACCCCATGACAACGGATAATCCGGACAAATCGTCTCGCCGTCGAGACGTGCGTGCAAACTCGAGCGATGTGGAGCTCGGGAGCCGAGGCGCTCCCGCATCCGCAACGCGCGACGGCAAGCGGATGGTTCCCCGCCGCGAGGCTAGGCGCGCTCGTCGGACTCCAGGCGCTGGCTGATGACGGTCGTCACGCCGTCGCCGCGCATCGTCACGCCGTACAGCGCGTCGGCGATCTCCATGGTGCGCTTCTGGTGCGTGATGATGATCAGCTGGGAGTCCTCGCGCAGCTCGCGCAGGATGTCGAGCAGTCGGCCCAGGTTGACGTCGTCCAGCGCGGCCTCGACCTCGTCCATGACGTAGAACGGGCTGGGACGGGCCTTGAAGATCGCCACGAGCAGGGCGATCGCGGTGAGCGAGCGCTCGCCGCCGGACAGCAGCGACAGCCGCTTGACCTTCTTGCCCGCGGGGCGCGCCTCCACCTCGATGCCGGTCTCGAGCATGTTCTTGGGGTCGGTCAGGAGCAGGCGCCCCTCGCCGCCGGGGAACAGGCGCGGGAAGATCTCGTCGAAGGCCTTGGCGGTGTCCGCGAACGCCTCCGCGAAGATCTGCTCGACGCGCTCGTCGATCTCGCGCACGATCTCCAGCAGGTCTTCGCGCGACTTCCTGATGTCGGCGACCTGGTCGGCGAGGAACTTGTGGCGCTCCTCCAGGGCGGCGAACTCCTCGAGCGCGAGGGGGTTGACGCGACCCAGCTGGGCGATCGCGCGCTCGGCGGTGCGCAGGCGCTTCTCCTGTACCTCGCGCACGTACGGCTCCGTGGGGACCTCGCCGTTCTCGTCCGGCTCGGCATCGGGCACCGGCACGGGCACGTGCGGGCCGAACTGCTCCACGAGCGCGGCGGGGTCCATGCCGAGCTCGTCGATCGCGCGCTGCTCGAGCTGCTCGAGTCGCACGAGCTGCTGCGCGCGGGCGAGCTCGTCCCTGTGGCTCTCGTCGGTCAGCCGCGCATACTCGGCGGAGTACTCGTCGACGGAGGCGCGCACCTGGGCGAGCTGCGTCGCGCGCTCGGAGCGCTCGATCTCCACGGTGGCGCGCGCGTCGTCGGCCTTCTGGACCGCGGCGTCGACGTAGGGCAGCGTGGCGCGCACGCCGGCGATGACCTCGCGTGCGGCGATGGACTGGCGCTCGCGACGCTCTGCGGCCTCCTGTGCCCGGGCGCGCGCGTCCCGCTCGGCGGCCGCGGCGCGCTCGAGGCTCTCGGCGCGGGCGGCCAGGGCGCGCGAGCGCTCCTCCGCCGTGCGCAGGGCCAGGCGGGCCTCGGTCTCACGGGCGCGGGCGTCGGCCGCGGCCTGGGCGTCGGCGTCCCGCTCCTCCTGAGCGATGCGGGTGTCGGCCTCCGTCTGCTCCGGCTCGGCCTGCGCTGCCGCGAGGCGCTCGACGAGGCTCGCGAGCTCCTCATGGTCCACGGCCAGGCGGGCGTTGGCCTCCTCGAGCTGCACCGTGAGGCGCTCGGCGTCGGCCTTGGCTGCCCGCGCCGATGCGCTGAGGTGGCCCAGCTGCTCGGCGACGGCGGCCATACGGGCATCGGACTCGTTGAGGCGCGCGAGCGTGATCTCCTGCGCCTCACGCGCGGCGGCCTCGCGCTCCTCCGCGGCCTTGAGCTCGAAGGTGGCCTCCTCGTAGCGGCGGGCGGCGGCGTCGCGCTTCTCGACCGCCTCGTCGTACTGCGCCTGGATGTGCAG
>QGUM02000176.1:0-2352 GCA_003242455.2 Actinomycetes bacterium | reverse complement strand
AAGAAGCTCAACTCGGCCGTGTTCCCGGGTCAGCAGGGCGGCCCGCTCATGCACGTCATCGCCGCCAAGGCCGTGGCGCTCAAGGCCGCTGCCCAGCCCGAGTTCAAGGAGCGCATGAGCCGCGTCCTCGAGGGCGCCAAGATCATCGCGGAGCGTCTCACCGCGCCCGACGCCATCGAGGCCGGCGTCAACGTCGTCACGGGCGGCACGGACGTCCACCTGGTGCTCGTCGACCTGCGCAACTCGCCGCTCGACGGGCAGCAGGCGGAGGACCTGCTGCACGAGGTCGGCATCACGGTGAACCGCAACGCCGTTCCCTTCGACCCGCGTCCCCCGATGGTGACCTCCGGCGTGCGCATCGGCACCGCGGCGCTCGCCTCGCGCGGCTTCGGCGCCGAGGAGTTCACCGAGGTCGCCGACGTCATCGCGACGGCGCTCAAGGGCGGAGCGGACGTCTCGGCGCTGCGCGCCCGCGTGGCGAAGCTCGCCGAGGAGTTCCCGCTCTACCCGGGCCTCGCGCAGTAAGGAGCCCGCCATGGCATCGGCCGTGAAGTCGCAGGTGCTCGACGGCAAGGCCACCGCGGCGGCCATCAAGGCAGAGCTGGCCGAGCGCGTCGCGGCGCTCGCCGAGCGCGGCATCAGGCCGGGCCTGGGAACGCTCCTCGTGGGAGACGACCCGGGCTCGACCTGGTACGTCAACGGCAAGCACGCCGACTGCGCAGAGGTGGGCATCGCCTCCATCCGCGAGGACCTGCCCGCCACCGCGACGCAGGAGGAGATCGAGGCGGCCGTGCGCCGGCTCAACGAGAACCCGGAGTGCACCGGCTTCATCGTCCAGCTGCCCCTGCCCGACGGCATCGACACCAACCGCGTGCTCGAGCTCATCGACCCCGACAAGGACGCTGACGGCCTGCACCCCACCAACCTGGGTCGCCTGGTCCTGCGCACGGCCGAGGACATCGACTCCTCGCTGCCGTGCACGCCCAAGGGCATCATCGAGCTGCTGGACCGTCACGGCGTGAGCCTCAAGGGCGCCGAGGTCGTCGTCATCGGCCGCGGCACCACGGTGGGGCGCAGCATCGGCCTCCTGCTGACCCGCAAGGCCGTCAACGCCACGGTGACCCTGTGCCACACCGGCACCCGCGACCTCGCCGCGCACACCCGCACGGCCGATGTCATCGTCGCCGCGGCGGGCGTGCCCGGCATCGTCACCGGGGACATGGTCAAGGACGGCGTGGTGCTCGTGGACGTGGGCGTGAGCCGCGTGACGGACCCCGAGACGGGCAAGTCCAAGGTCGCCGGCGACATCGCGGCCGACGCCATCGCCAAGTCCTCCTGGCACTCGCCCAACCCGGGCGGCGTGGGGCCCATGACGCGCGCGATGCTCCTGTCCAACGTCGTCGAGTCGGCGGAGCGCCAGGCGGGCCTCGGCGGGCGATAGCAGGCTGTTGAGCGCGTCAGAGCGCTGTGCAAGCATGAGGGGCGGCCGCACGGCCGCACGACCTCAAAGGAGAAGTCATGTCTGAAGCACCAGCCGCGCCTGCCGCGAACAGGCTGAAGTCCACCCCTGGCGTCAACTGGGCGGCGGGACTCGTCGCCGCCATCGTGCTGGGCCACATCCTGGGCCTCATCACCGTGGCCATCACGAACGAGTGGCTGCTGTGGATCGCCCTGGGCTTCACCGGCCTCATCCTCGCCGGCGTCGTCGGCTTCGTGGTGCGTCTCACGAGCGCCGGCGGCAACGCGTTCCTGCCGGCCTTCGTGGGCGGCGGCCTGGGAGCGCACGCGATCGCCACGCTCGCGGGCTCGGGCTTCGACTACCTGGGGGACGCGCTCCTCGCCGTCTACCAGTGGAACCCGCTGAGCGCGTACGCGGTGTTCGTCGGCGTCCTCGCCGGCGTCGTCGCCACGGTCGCGCGCAAGGTCTGACGAGAGGAATCCATGCGCATCGTCACCGTCAACGTCAATGGTGTGCGCGCCGCGCTCGCCAAGGGCTTCGAGGCCTGGCTGGGCCAGTCGTCGGCCGACGTCATCTGCCTGCAGGAGGTGCGCGCGCCCGACGATGTGGTCACCGCCGCGTTCGCCGAGGGGTGGCATGTGGTGCACGAGGCGTGTGAGATCAAGGGTCGCGCCGGTGTCGCGATCCTGTCGCGGGAGCCGATGCGCGACGTCGTCTCCGGGCTGCATGTCGCGGGAGAGCGGCTGGGCGAGCCGGTGCACACCGGCCGCTGGATCGAGGCCACCGTGGACAGCCCGGCGGGCGACGTCCGCATCGTCTCCGTGTACATCCACTCGGGCGAGGCGGGCACGCCCAAGATGGACGCGAAGTACGAGTTCCTGGACCGCATGACG
>QGUM02000066.1:0-10486 GCA_003242455.2 Actinomycetes bacterium | reverse complement strand
AGGTCCGCACGCCCGAGGAGTACATGGGCGACGTCATCGGCGACCTGAACTCGCGCCGCGGCCAGATCCGGTCCATGACCGACGCCGCCGGCGTGAAGGTCATTGATGCTTTGGTGCCGCTGTCGGAGATGTTCGGCTACGTGGGCGACCTGCGTTCCAAGACGCAGGGCCGCGCTGTGTACTCGATGGTCTTCAACAGCTACGCCGAGGTTCCTCGCAACGTTGCCGAGGAGATCATCGCAAAGACCCGGGGCGAGTAGTCCCTTCGGTTGAGAAATTAGGAAACAATAACGACCAGTAGGGACACGAAGCCCCGTCGGGCGCCAGCGTCACTACCCGAGTCTCAGATAACCCCAGGAGGAAGCCACCATGGCTAAGGCCAAGTTCGAGCGGACCAAGCCGCACGTGAACATCGGCACCATCGGTCACGTCGACCACGGCAAGACGACGCTGACCGCCGCCATCTCGAAGGTCCTGCACGACAAGTACCCGGACCTGAACCCCTTCACGCCGTTCGACGAGATCGACAAGGCGCCGGAGGAGCGTGAGCGCGGCATCACCATCAACATCTCTCACATCGAGTACGAGACCGACAAGCGTCACTACGCGCACGTCGACGCCCCTGGTCACGCCGACTACATCAAGAACATGATCACCGGTGCTGCCCAGATGGACGGCGCGATCCTCGTGGTCGCCGCCACGGACGGCCCGATGGCGCAGACCCGTGAGCACGTCCTGCTCGCCCGCCAGGTTGGTGTTCCCTACCTCCTCGTGGCGCTGAACAAGGCTGACATGGTCGACGACGAGGAGATCCTCGAGCTCGTCGAGGTCGAGGTCCGTGACCTCCTGTCCTCGCAGGGCTTCGACGGCGAAAACGCCCCCGTCGTGCGCGTGTCCGCGCTCAAGGCCCTCGAGGGCGACCCGAAGTGGGTCGCCTCCGTGGAGGAGCTCATGACCGCTGTCGACGAGAACGTGCCTGAGCCCGTCCGTGACATGGACAAGCCGTTCCTCATGCCGATCGAGGACGTCTTCACCATCACCGGTCGTGGCACCGTCGTCACCGGCAAGGTCGAGCGCGGCAAGCTCAAGATCAACTCGGAGGTCGAGATCCTCGGCATCCGCGAGCCGCAGAAGACCGTCGTCACCGGCATCGAGATGTTCCACAAGCAGATGGAAGAGGCGTGGGCCGGCGAGAACTGTGGTCTGCTCCTGCGCGGCACCAAGCGCGAGGACGTGGAGCGCGGCCAGGTCGTGGTCGAGCCCGGCACCACCACGCCGCACACCGTGTTCGAGGGCAAGGTCTACATCCTCAACAAGGACGAGGGCGGCCGCCACAACCCCTTCTACACGAACTACCGTCCTCAGTTCTACATCCGCACCACGGACGTGACCGGCGTCATCACGCTGCCTGAGGGCACCGAGATGGTCATGCCGGGCGACACGACCGAGATGACGGTCGAGCTCATCCAGCCCATCGCCCTCGAGGAGGGCCAGGGCTTCGCGATCCGTGAGGGCGGCCGCACCGTCGGCTCCGGCACGGTGACCAAGATCATCAAGTAAGTTCGGTCGCACCGAACACTCGCGATGCGGGGCTCGGCCACGAGGCCGGGCCCCGCATCCGCGCGAGGGGCCCAATGCTAGCGCTCGCCCGCGGGCGACGGTTGGCAAAGGCCCCGCGCGTCTGGCACAATATTCCGGTTGCCTTCTCACGGGCAGCCACCGTCACACCGACATCCACTCGATATCGCCTTGGGGCGCGTATGTCGCGCGCGGGCGACACGCCCGAGCGCGGGGGTCGGTGAGACACGTACAGATGTAAGAGAGGCAGACACGCCATGGCGGGACAGAAGATCCGCATCCGGTTGAAGAGCTATGACCACGAGGTCATCGACTCCTCGGCCCGCAAGATCGTCGAGACGGTCACGCGCGCGGGCGCGTCGGTGGTGGGCCCTGTGCCCCTGCCCACCGAGAAGAACGTGTTCGTCGTGATCCGTTCGCCCCACAAGTACAAGGACTCCCGCGAGCACTTCGAGATGCGCACCCACAAGCGCCTCATCGACATCGTGGACCCCACGCCCAAGGCTGTTGACTCGCTCATGCGCCTCGACCTTCCGGCCGACGTCAACATCGAGATCAAGCTCTAAGCAGCACTCATCCAAAGGACCCACTCATCATGACTTCGACTTCCAATGCCCAGCGCACCGTCACGGCGCTGCTCGGTACGAAGCTGGGCATGACGCAGGTGTGGGACGAGCAGGGCCGGATCGTTCCGGTCACCGTCGTCCAGGTTGACACCAACGTCGTGACCCAGGTGCGAAGCGTCGAGCGCGACGGCTACGAGGCCGTGCAGCTCGCCTTCGGCACCGTCGACCCGCGTCGCGTCACGCAGCCCCTCAAGGGTCACTTCGAGGCCGCGGGCGTCACACCTCGCCGCCACGTGGCCGAGGTGCGCACCGCCAACGCGTCCGAGTACACGCTCGGCCAGGAGATCACGGCCGATGTGTTCGAGGCCGGCCAGCTCGTCGACGTGACGGGCACGACCAAGGGCAAGGGCACCGCTGGTGTCATGAAGCGCCACGGCTTCAAGGGCGTCGGCGCCTCCCACGGTGCTCACCGCAACCACCGCAAGCCCGGCTCCATCGGCGGCGCCGCCACGCCCTCGCGCGTGTTCAAGGGCGTGAAGATGGCGGGCCGCATGGGCAACGCCCGCAAGACGGTCCAGAACCTCACGGTCCACTCGGTGGACGCCGAGAAGGGCCTCGTGCTGCTCAAGGGCGCCGTGCCCGGCAACAAGGGCGGCGTCGTCCTCATCCGTACCGCCGCGAAGGGAGCGTAAGGCCATGGCTACCGCGCAGACCGTCGACGTCCTCGACGCCGCAGGCAAGAAGGCCGGCACCGCCGAGCTCCCCGCCGAGGTGTTCGACGTCACGACGAACATCCCGCTCATCCACCAGGTGGTCGTGGCGCAGCGCGCTGCGGCTCGCCAGGGCACGCACGCGACCAAGACGCGCGGGATGGTGTCCGGCGGCGGCAAGAAGCCGTACCGCCAGAAGGGCACCGGTCGCGCCCGCCAGGGCTCGACCCGCGCGCCGCAGTTCGCCGGCGGTGGCACCGTCCACGGCCCGCAGCCGCGCGACTACTCGCAGCGCACGCCCAAGAAGATGAAGGCCGCCGCTCTCCGCGGCGCCCTGTCCGACCGGGCTCGTGCCGGCCGCGTCCACGTCGTGAAGTCGATCGTGGCCGGCGACACCCCCTCGACCAAGGCCGCCGTCGCCGCTCTCGCGAGCGTCGTCGAGGGCCGCTCCGCGCTCGTCGTGCTGACCCGCACGGACGAGATCTCGTGGAAGTCGCTGCGCAACGCGGCGTCGGTCCACGTCATCGCGGTCGACCAGCTCAACACGTACGACGTCCTCGTCAACGACGACGTCGTCTTCACCGCGGACGCCCTCGAGGCCTTCCTCGCGGGTCCGGCCAAGGGCGCTTCGGTCAAGGCCGTCGCGACCGAGTCCGAGGCTGCCGCGCAGGCGGAGGAGAACTGACATGACCCAGGGCAAGAACCCCCGCGACATCCTGATCCGACCGATCGTCTCGGAGAAGAGCTACGCGCTCATGGACGAGGGCAAGTACACCTTCGAGGTGGACCCCCGCTCCAACAAGACCGAGATCAAGATCGCCGTTGAGCAGATCTTCGGCGTCAAGGTCGAGTCGGTGAACACCATCAACCGCAAGGGCAAGGCGCGTCGCACGCGCTTTGGCATCGGCAAGCGCAAGGACGTCAAGCGCGCGATCGTCACCGTGGGTGCCGGCGACGCGATCGACATCTTCAGCGGCCGGGCCGGCTAAGGACCGAGGAACGACACCATGGGCATTCGCAAGTACAAGCCGACGACCCCGGGCCGTCGCGGCGCGTCCGTCGCCGACTTCGTCGAGGTGACGCGCTCCGAGCCTGAGAAGTCGCTCGTCCGTCCCCTTCACAAGAAGGGCGGCCGCAACAACACCGGCCGCATCACCACCCGCCACCAGGGCGGCGGTCACAAGCGCGCCTACCGCGTGATCGACTTCCGTCGTCACGACAAGGACGGCGTCCCCGCGACCGTGGCGCACATCGAGTACGACCCGAACCGCACGGCGCGCATCGCGCTGCTGCACTACGCGGACGGCGAGAAGCGCTACATCATCGCTCCCGACAAGCTGAGCCAGGGCGACGTCGTCGAGGCCGGTCCCGGCGCCGACATCAAGCCCGGCAACAACCTGCCGCTGCGCAACATCCCCACGGGCACCGTGGTGCACGCCATCGAGCTCAAGCCCGGCGGCGGTGCGAAGATCGCGCGCTCGGCCGGCTCGTCGGTCCAGCTCGTCGCCAAGGACGGCCCCTACGCCCAGCTGCGCATGCCGTCCGGCGAGATCCGCAACGTCGACGCTCGCTGCCGCGCGACCATCGGCTCGGTCGGCAACGCCGAGCAGTCGAACATCAACTGGGGCAAGGCCGGCCGCATGCGCTGGAAGGGCAAGCGCCCGACCGTCCGCGGCGTCGTCATGAACCCGGTTGACCACCCGCACGGTGGTGGTGAGGGCAAGACGTCTGGTGGTCGTCACCCCGTCAGCCCCTGGGGCAAGCCCGAGGGTCGCACTCGCCGGCCGAACAAGCCGAGCGACAAGCTCATCGTCCGTCGTCGCCGCACCGGCAAGAACAAGCGCTAAGGAGCCTGAATCATGCCTCGCAGCCTCAAGAAGGGCCCCTTCGTCGACGACCACCTGCAGAAGAAGGTGGACGCTCAGAACGCGGCGGGCACCAAGAACGTCATCAAGACCTGGTCGCGCCGCAGCGTGATCACCCCGGATTTCCTGGGCCACACCTTTGCCGTGCACGACGGCCGCAAGCACGTCCCGGTGTTCGTCACCGAGGCGATGGTCGGCCACAAGCTGGGCGAGTTCGCTCCCACGCGCACGTTCAAGGGCCACGTCAAGGACGACCGCAAGGGTCGCCGCTAAGGCGCCCGGCGTAGGTAAGGAGTAGAAGTGACAGTCGAAGCCAAGGCGCAGACGCGGTACCTCCGCGTGACCGCCCAGAAGGCTCGCCGCGTCGTCAACCTCGTCCGTGGTCAGAACGCGACGGAGGCGGTTGCCTCGCTGAAGTTCCAGCCGCAGGCCGTTGCCACCGACGTGCGCAAGCTCATCGAGTCGGCGATCGCCAACGCTCGCGTGAAGGCTGACGCCGCCGGCGAGCGCTTCGACGAGCGCGAGCTCGTCATCCGCGAGATCTACGTCGACGAGGGCCCGTCGATGAAGCGCATCCGTCCGCGTGCCCAGGGTCGCGCCAACCGCATCATCAAGCGCACGAGCCACATCACCGTGGTCGTCGCCACGCCCGTCAAGGAAGGGGCCAAGTAATGGGTCAGAAGGTCAACCCGCACGGCTACCGCCTGGGCATCACCACCGACCACCGTTCGCGCTGGTTCGCCGACTCGACCAAGCCGGGCGAGCGCTACGCCGACTACGTGAACGAGGATGTCAAGATCCGCAAGCTCATGCGCAAGGATCTGGAGCGCGCAGGCGTGTCCAAGATCGAGATCGAGCGCACGCGCGAGCGGGTGCGTGTGGACCTCCACACCGCTCGTCCGGGCATCGTCATCGGTCGTCGTGGCGCCGAGGCCGACAAGCTGCGCGCCAACCTCGAGAAGCTGACCGGCAAGCAGGTCCAGCTCAACATCCTCGAGGTCAAGAACGCCGAGGTGGACGCCCAGCTCGTCGCCCAGGGCGTAGCGGAGCAGCTCGCTTCGCGTGTCGCGTTCCGTCGCGCCATGCGCAAGGGCATCCAGTCCGCCCTGCGTGCAGGCGCCAAGGGCATCCGCATCCAGTGCTCCGGCCGACTCGGCGGCGCTGAGATGTCGCGTTCCGAGTTCTACCGCGAGGGTCGCGTCCCGTTGCACACGCTGCGCGCCAACGTCGACTTCGGCTTCTTCGAGGCCAAGACGACGTTCGGCCAGATCGGCGTGAAGGTGTGGATCTACAAGGGCGACCTGACGGAGAAGGAGTGGGCTGCCGAGCAGGCCAAGGCTCCTCGTCCGCAGCGTGGTCGTGAGGGCCGTCCGGCCCGCGGTCCGCGCCGCGAGGAGGCTGCCGCCGCCACCGCCGCCGCTCCTGCGACCGAGAGCCAGGAGGGCTGAGAGCCATGCTGATTCCCCGCAAGGTCAAGCACCGCAAGCAGCACCACCCGAAGCGTTCGGGCGCTGCCACCGGCGGCACCGTGGTCACGTTCGGCGAGTACGGCATCCAGGCTCTTGAGCCGGCATACGTCACCAACCGCCAGATCGAGGCCGCGCGTATCGCGATGACCCGCCACATCAAGCGTGGCGGCAAGGTGTGGATCAACATCTACCCCGACCGCCCGCTCACCAAGAAGCCCGCTGAGGTCCGCATGGGCTCCGGCAAGGGCTCGCCCGAGTGGTGGGTCGCGAACGTCAAGCCCGGCCGTGTCATGTTCGAGCTGGCCGGCGTCCCCGAGGAGCTCGCTCGCGAGGCCATGCGCCGCGCGCAGCACAAGCTCCCCATGAAGACTCGCTTCATCACGCGTGAAGGCGGTGACATCTGATGGCGATCGGTAGCAAGAACCTCGCGCCCAGTGAGCTGGACGGCATGGAGGACGCGCGCCTCGTCGAGGAGCTGAAGAAGGCCAAGGAGGAGCTGTTCAACCTGCGCTTCCAGTCGGCCACGGGTCAGCTCGAGAACCACGGCCGCCTGAAGGCTGTCAAGCGCGACATCGCCCGCATCTACACGATCCTGCGCGAGCGCGAGCTCGGCATCCGGACCGCTCCCACGGCGAAGTCGTAGGGCAGGAGAGAGACATGTCGACCAAGAAGCACACGACGGCCACGGAGTCCCACCGCGCGTACCGCAAGACGCGCCGCGGCTACGTGGTCAGCGACAAGATGGACAAGACCATCACGGTTGAGGTGGAGGACCGCGTCAAGCACGCCCTCTACGGCAAGGTCATGCGCCGCAGCTCGAAGGTGAAGGCGCATGACGAGACCAATGCCGCCGGCATCGGTGACCTCGTCCTCATCATGGAGACCCGCCCGCTGTCCGCGACCAAGCGGTGGCGTCTGGTGGAGATCCTCGAGAAGGCCAAGTAGCACGTTCGACCAGGCTCGCCGCCTGAGCGCGTCGAGAACCAGACGACAGGAGAGACAGACATGATTCAGCAGGAGTCGCGACTTCGCGTCGCCGACAACACCGGTGCCAAGGAGCTCTTGTGCATCCGTGTTCTCGGCGGATCGCACCGTCGCTACGCCGGCATCGGCGACGTGATCGTCGCCACGGTCAAGGACGCGATCCCGGGCGGCAACGTCAAGAAGGGCGATGTCGTGAAGGCCGTTGTGGTGCGCACCGTCAAGGAGACCCGTCGCGGCGACGGCTCGTACATCAAGTTCGACGAGAACGCCGCCGTGATCCTCAAAGGCAAGGACACCGATCCTCGTGGCACGCGCATCTTCGGCCCCGTGGGCCGTGAGCTGCGCGACAAGCGCTTCATGAAGATCGTGTCTCTCGCGCCGGAGGTGATCTAGTCCCATGGCGAAGATCAAGAAGGACGACCTCGTCGTCGTCATCGCGGGCAAGGACCGCGGCCAGCAGGGTCGCGTCCTCAAGGTGGACACCGAGAACGACCGCGTGATCGTCGAGGGCGTCAACCGCGTCCAGCGTCACGTCAAGGCGGGCACCCGCCGTGACAACCAGGCCGGCGGCATCATCACCGTCGAGGCCCCGGTTCACATCTCGAACGTGATGCTCGTGGACCCGCAGACCAAGAAGGGCACCCGTGTGGGCTACCGCACGGAAGAGGTAGAGCGTGACGGCCGCAAGCGCACTGTGCGCGTGCGCGTCGCCAAGCGCTCGGGCAAGGACGTCTGATGGCTACCGCTGCCAGCACGATGCCGCGTCTCAAGGCGCGCTACCGCGAGGAGATCATCCCCGCGCTGAACCAGGAGTTCGGCTACGCCAACGTCATGCAGGTCCCCGGTCTCGTGAAGATCGTGGTCAACATGGGCGTGGGCGAGGCCGCCAAGGACTCCAAGCTCATCGAGGGCGCCATCCGGGACCTCACGGCGATCACCGGCCAGAAGCCGCAGGTCACGAAGGCCCGCAAGTCCATCGCGCAGTTCAAGCTGCGTGAGGGCCAGCCCATCGGCGCTCACGTGACGCTGCGCGGCGACCGCATGTGGGAGTTCCTCGACCGCCTGCTGTCGACGGCCCTGCCGCGTATCCGTGACTTCCGTGGACTGAACCCCAACCAGTTCGACGGCCACGGCAACTACACCTTCGGTCTCACCGAGCAGTCGATGTTCCACGAGATCGACCAGGACAAGATCGACCGCGTCCGCGGCATGGACATCACGGTGGTCACCACGGCCACCACGGACGACGAGGGCCGCTCGCTGCTTCGCCAGCTGGGCTTCCCGTTCAAGGAGAAGTAATGGCCAAGACTGCGCTGAAGATCAAGGCCGCCCGCAAGCCCAAGTTCGCGGTGCGCGCCTACACCCGATGCCAGAAGTGCGGCCGTCCGCACTCCGTCTACCGCAAGTTCGGACTGTGCCGCGTGTGCCTTCGTGAGATGGCGCACCGGGGCGAGCTTCCGGGCATCACGAAGAGCAGCTGGTAAACCCACTACGCCACAGGTCCCGCACGGGAAACCAGGGCGAGGAAGAGTTCAACACTCATGACAATGACTGACCCGATCGCAGACATGCTGACGCGTCTGCGCAACGCGAATGCGGCGTACCACGACACCGTGTCGATGCCGCACTCGAAGATCAAGGCGAACATCGCCAAGATCCTCGAGGCCGAGGGCTACATCCTCGGATCGTCGGTTGCCGACGCCGAGGTGGGCAAGACGCTCACGATCACGCTCAAGTACGGCCCGAACCGCGAGCGCTCGCTCGCCGGCGTGCGCCGCATCTCGAAGCCCGGCCTGCGCGTCTACGCCAAGGCGAACAACCTGCCGAAGGTGCTCGGCGGCCTGGGCATCGCGATCCTGTCCACCTCCTCGGGTCTGCTGACCGACCGCGAGGCCGAGAAGAAGGGCGTGGGCGGCGAAGTCGTCGCCTACGTCTGGTAACGGGGAGGTACGGCAATGTCGCGCATCGGCAAGATTCCCGTCCCGATCCCTGCGGGCGTGGACGTGACCATCGACGGCTCCGTGGTGACCGTCAAGGGCCCCAAGGGCACCCTGACGCACACCGTCGCGGCGCCCATCACCGTGGAGAAGGGCGAGGACGGCCTCGAGGTCAAGCGACCCGACGACGAGCGCCTGTCCAAGTCTCTGCACGGTCTGACCCGCACCCTCATCGCCAACATGGTGACGGGCGTGACGGAGGGCTACGAGAAGAAGCTCGAGATCGTCGGCACCGGTTACCGCGTGGCGATGAAGGGCTCGGACCTCGAGTTCGCGCTCGGCTTCTCGCACCCGGTCGTCGTCTCGGCTCCGGAGGGCATCACCTTCGCCGTCGAGTCGCCCACCAAGTTCTCGGTGTCGGGCATCAGCAAGCAGCAGGTCGGCGAGGTCGCAGCGAACATTCGCAAGATCCGCAAGCCCGAGCCGTACAAGGGCAAGGGCGTGCGCTACGCCGGCGAGCAGGTCCGCCGCAAGGCCGGAAAGGCTGGTAAGAAGTAATGGCTATCGGTGTCAAGGGCAAGGGGAAGCGCGTCGCTCGTCTGAAGCGCCACTTCCGCCTGCGCAAGAAGATCTCCGGCACCCCGGCTCGTCCCCGCCTCGTCGTGACGCGCTCCGCGCGCCACATGTTCGTGCAGGTCGTGGACGACACCCAGGGCCGGACGCTCGTGTCGGCGTCGACGCTCGAGGCCGATGTCCGCGCCATGAACGGCGACAAGACGGCCAAGGCGGCCAAGGTCGGCCAGCTGGTCGCCGAGCGCGCCAAGAAGGCCGGCATCGAGGCGGTCGTGTTCGACCGTGGCGGCAACAAGTACCACGGTCGCGTGGCGGCGGTGGCCGAGGGCGCCCGAGAGGGTGGCCTGGCCCTGTAGCCGGGACGCAAAGGACGAAGGATAGACATGGCTGACAACAGCGGGCGTCGCGACAACCGTCGCGGCAATGAGCCCGAGAGCAAGTTCATCGAGCGCGTCGTCACGATCAACCGCGTCTCGAAGGTCGTCAAGGGCGGTCGTCGCTTCAGCTTCACCGCGCTGGTCGTGGTGGGCGATGGCGAGGGCAACGTCGGCATCGGCTACGGCAAGGCGCGCGAGGTTCCCGCGGCGATCTCCAAGGGCGTCGAGGAGGCGAAGCGCTCGTTCTTCCGCGTGCCTCGCATCCAGGGCACCATCCCGCACCGCGTCCAGGGCGAGGCCGCAGCAGGCGTCGTCATGCTGCGTCCGGCCGCTCCCGGCACGGGCGTGATCGCGGGCGGTCCCGTGCGTGCCGTGCTCGAGTGCGCCGGCATCCACGACGTGCTGTCCAAGTCGCTCGGCTCCTCCA
>QGUM02000065.1:0-10596 GCA_003242455.2 Actinomycetes bacterium | reverse complement strand
ACCGCGCGGTGACGATCTTGAACGCGTCGTGGTGCTCGATGCCCTCGTCCAGGTAGCCGTCGCCGAAGGCGGTGTAGCCGCGCTTGGCGTAGAACGGCATCGCGTGGTCCTGGGCGCTGAGCTCGACGCGCACCTGGCCGTCCACGCCGAAGCGCTCGAGCGCCGCGGCCTCGAGGAAGTCCATGACGAGGCTGCCCGCACCCGTCCCGCGCGCCTCCTTGAGCACCGCCACGCGCCCGATGTGCGGCACGGCCGGGTCCATGAGGCCGTGGCCCGTGCCCTCGCCGTGGGCGGCATCGGTGTGCGGGGCGAGAAGCCGCCCGGTCGCGAGCGGCATGCCCGGAAGGATGCCGGTGGAGACCCCGCCGCCCAGGCCGGGGATCATGCCCGCGCCGAAGGCGTCCGCCTCGTCGGCGATGACGAGGCAGTGCAGGGTGCGAGGGTCGGTGTCGAGCTCGTCCTGCTCGCCGTCTTCGGAGACCCCCTGCTCGAGCACGAAGACCTCGTAGCGGACGGCGAAGGCCATCTCGAGCTGGTCGGGTGTCTCGACGGGGACGACGCGCATGGGATCAGCCTTTCACACCCGATGAGGGCCCACGCGGGGCGCAGAGGGCGGGCGTGTCACCGCCGAGGTATAGCCTGTCGCTGACGGGTGCTTCCGGATGGAAGGCCGCAGTCAGGAGGAGAGATGACTACACCTATTGAGGAGCCCTTGCTCCTTGCGCACCGTCCTGTCCACGGGTCCGAGGACGCGATCCGACGCTATTGCGGGCTCTCGTGGTCCGGTGGCGGCCCCGAGGTATGGGCGTATGCGTACTACGACGCGGTTGAGACCGATCCGCAGACCCTTGCCCCCAGTGATGTCACGGCGGCGGCTGCACTCCACCCGTCGCTGAGCCGCGGCGACCTGGAGTTCTTCGCGAATCGCCGCGCCGATTTCGAGGCATGGCTCGCGGCGACGCCGGGCGATGTGCAGTTGGCGGACGCCAGTGACGATGACCTCGCCGGACTAGACCCGTTTGGGGCAGTCGAGGGCGTCTCGTTGGCACTTCTCACAAAGGTCCTTCACCGAAAGCGCCCGCACCTGGTGCCCCTCGTGGACCGACACGTGCTCGACTGGTACCGGCCCGTGACCGGGGAGCGCGCAGCCGTCGCCGCATGGCGACCCTTGCTTCGCGCCCTGCGTGACGATCTGCGAACGAATGCTTCCACGCTCGCAGCCCTCACCGAGCGGCTCGGCGCGGACATGGACACGCCTCCGTCGCAACTGCGTTGCGTGGATATCGCACTGTGGATGGGCGGCCACCGATGACGGCTCTCGCTGGGCCGCCTGCCCTGCCTCAACTCGGCGTGACCCGGAGCGAGGACCACCACACTGCGGCCGTTCACTACTTCCTGGCAGAGTGCTCCCGCCGAGGGCTCAACTGGGTTCGCCAGGCGATCCGGAGCGAAGTGAGTCACTCGGATGCCGCACACCTCGTGCCCCGCTTGTACGACATCCATATGGCCTGCGATGGGGAGAAGCGCGCGGCGGTGGTTGCAGAGTGCGCAGACGGCCTCGTCTTGGTACGGATGGACTTCGGCACGGTGCGGATCGACGCCGCATCCAGCCACCAGCACGGAGCCGCCCTCGTCTGCGACGCAGTGGCCGATCGATTTCGGCCCCAGCGGCAGCCCGACGTTGTCGATGTTGCCACCTGGTGGTCGGGCCGCGGCGGATATCAGTTCGCACCGCGCCGCATCCACGCCCCTCGCTGGGAGACGATCGAGCGCAACTATCCGTCGGCCACGCGGGCGCGATTGCGCGAGGTAATGTCCCTGCGACGCCCGAGCGAGGGCGGCCGCCTCATCCTGTGGCATGGCGAGCCCGGCACGGGCAAGTCCCGCGCCGTGGCCTCGCTCATCCGCGAGTGGAACGACTGGTGCGAGGCCCACATCGTCGCCGACCCGGACAGGCTGTTCGCGGACCCGGGCTATCTCATCGACCTGACGTCGTGGGCGCATGGGCCGCGCGTGGGTGACCACTCGCGCTGGAAGCTCATCGTTGCCGAGGACGCCGACGACTACCTGCGCCCGGAGGCTCGTCAGACCTCCGGCGGTGCGATGGGCCGACTGCTCAATCTCACCGACGGGATCCTCGGCCAGACGGCCAACTGCCTGGTCCTGCTCACCACCAACGAAGACCTCGGCTTGATCGACCCCGCACTCACACGACCCGGTCGCTGCCTAGCGCTGACCGAGTTCTCGCGCTTCACGCGCGAGGAGGCCTTGGAATGGCTCCCCGAGGGTTCCCGCGGACCGGGTGGAACTGTCACACTTGCTGAACTTTTCGAACATGGAGGAGGTTACCTGTGAACACGAACGCGGAAACCCACGAGGATCAGCTCGTCAACGAGTTGGTCGAGGCAGTGAAAACGTCGATCTGCCACCAGGATGCTTGGGTGGAGCCCTCGGGGTACCCCAACGCCGTCTCTCTCGCGATTATCGACAACATCTACTCGCTCCGCGCGCGGTATGGCGCTGCCATCAACGTTGTGAACAACTTTGTCAAGGTCAGCGCGACTCAACCTGGCGGCGTCCCGCGTGACTCGCTGTCGGGGTTGCTGGACGTCATCAATGCCCATGGTGGCGCGGAGAAGGCTGCCGAAAGCCTCTTTGGCAACCGGAGCAAGTCAGGCGGCACGGGTCGTCTGAAGAGCGAAGTGGTGCACGACGTCGCTCATGCGCTCCGCAACACCATCATCGGCGGTGTCTCCATCGATACGGCGGAGCAGTTTCGAGAGGCGCTGGAGACTTCGCCGGAGGCGGTCAAGAGGGCCTGGCTCGGCGTGAAAGGCTGCGGGATCGCTTCCTGGAATTACATGCAGATGAACCTGGGGATCCAGACCGCGAAGCTTGATCGTCACGTCGACGGCTTTCTCTCGCGAGTGTGGAAGCACAGCACTCCGCCGCATGACCCTGACACGCGGGTGGCACTGCTAGCGAAGGCAGCCACCAGGCTCGGCACGTCAACTCGCGTTCTCGACCACAACATCTGGCGGCACTACGTTCGCAAGTGCGACTGTTCAGCCTCGCAGGAGCTTTAACGCCCGGGCAAGGTCCTCGGGATACGCGCTCGTGAACCTCACGGGCTCCCCCGTCGTCGGGTGCTCGAAGCCCAGCTCGTGAGCGTGGAGCCACTGGCGCAGCAGCCCTAGTCGCGTCGCGAGCGTGGGGTCCGCGCCATAGGCGACGTCGCCCACGAGCGGGTGGCGCAGGGCAGCCATGTGGACGCGGATCTGGTGCGTGCGCCCCGTCTCCAGGTGAATCTCGAGCAACGAGGCGGACGGGAACATCTCGAGCACCTCGTAGTGGGTGATCGACGGCTTGCCGCCCTCCACCACCGCGAACTTGTAGTCCGAGGTCGGGTGTCGCCCGATGGGCGCGTCCACGGTGCCCGCGGTGGGGTCCAGGTGCCCCTGCGCGACCGCGTGGTAGACCTTGTCGACCGTGCGCTCCTTGAACGCGCGCTTGAGCGCCGAATAGGCGGGGACGCTCTTGGCCACGACCATGAGTCCCGACGTGCCCACGTCGAGGCGATGGACGATGCCCTTGCGCTCGGGCGCGCCGGCATCGGCGAGCGTCACCCCCGCCGATGCGAGGGCGCCCACGACCGTGGGGCCTTCCCAGCCGGGAGACGGATGGGCGGCGACGCCTACGGGCTTGTCGATGACCGCGATGTCCGCGTCCTCGAACACGATCGTGAGACCGCCGGGGATCTCCGGCTCGGGCGCGGGCTCGCGCTCGGCGGGCACGTCGACGGCCAGGACGCCGTCGGTCAGGCGGTCGGACTTGCCCAGCGTCACGCCGTCGAGAGACGCGGCCCCCTCCTCGAGCCAGGCCGCCGCCTTGGTGCGCGAGATGCCGAACATGCGCGCGAGCGCCGCATCGGCGCGCTCGCCGACGAGCGCGTCGGGAACGGGAAGGTAGCGGGTGTCAGCCACGGCCCTCGGCGTCGGCTGCGTCGTCGGCCGCATCGGGAGCGTCCCCGGCATCGGCAGCGTCCCCGGCGTCGGGAGCGGGCTCGAGGACCTTCCTGCCCGCGACGCCCATGACCACGAACACGAGCGCGGCTCCCACGATCGCGATGTCCGCGATGTTGCCGACGAACCAGCCGTTGTAGTTGATCATGTCCACGACGTGGCCCTGCCCGAACCCGGGCGCGCGGAACAGCCGGTCGATGAGGTTGCCCACCGCGCCGCCGAGGCCCACGCCGAACAGGATCGCGGCGGGGTTGGAGCGGGCGCGGCGCGCGTACACGACGATGCCCACCGTCACGACCGCGGCGACGAGCGTCAGGACCCAGGTGTATCCGGCGCCGAGCGAGAACGCCGCGCCGTCGTTGAAGACGAGCTCGAGGGAGAGGACCTCACCGAGCAGCGGCCTGGCGACGCCCTCCTCGAGAGCGGACAGCGCCCACTGCTTCGAGAGCTGATCGATCGCCACCACCGCGGCTGCGATGAGCCAGACGATGGGGCGAACCCTCAACGGCGCTCCTCGCGCTGCTTGCAGGTCACGCAGTGCGTGGCACGCGGGAAGGCCTGCAGACGCGCCTTGCCGATGCCCTCGCCGCACACGATGCACGCGCCGAACTGGCCGTTCTTGATGCGACGGAGGGCCTCGATCGACTCCTCGAGCATCTCGCGGGTGTTGTTGACGATCGACATCTCCTGCTCGCGCTCGAGCGCGGTCGAGCCGGCGTCGGCCTGGTCGTCGCCCGAGCCCTCGGAGGTGTGCAGCAGGTCGTCGAGCTCGTTCTCGGTCGTGTGGAACTCCTCGAGCAGGCGAGCGACGTCCTCATTGAGGGTCTTCACGATGTCGCGAAGCTCTCCGACCTTCCACGGCTCGTCTCCCGCGCGCACGGGCAGGGCCTTGACGTCGGCCGCCTTGATGTCGGCCGGGTCGACATCGACGAGGGGTACATCGGTGCTGGTCATGGCTTCCTCACTCGCGTGTATCGGAGCGAGCGTAGTCGCGCCGCGCGCCGGGCGCAAAGCGCCGCGCCGCGTTCACGCGAGAGCGCGTTCGGGTGCTTTATCCGTTTTCGCCCGTGCGCCGGGCCTGACGCGGCCCGATGCGGCTCCTGCCTGCGACGATGACTTCCGGTCAGGCCGTGGGCCACTGCGGCAACGGCTGACTGGCCGGGCTGTCCGAGGTGGGCGTCACGGGGCGACGAGTGACCTGCGGGATCGAGTCGGTGGCCTGGCCGTCGGCCTTGGGCTGCGCGGGCTCCTCGGCGGCCGTGGCCTCGAAAACCGACGGCACCGGGGTCGCCATCGGCGCGACGGGAGTCGCGCTGGAGGTGGCCGGGGTCATGATCGAGCCGCTCGAGGGCGTCGCCGCTGCGGGCGAGCCTGCGGTGGGCGTGGAGCCGCTGGCCGGAGCGAAGCCGCCCGGCGACGGCGTACCGCCGGAGGGTGTGCCCGCGACGGAGAGCGTGCCGCCCGAGGGCGTCGAGCCGCTCGCGGACGGGGTGCCGCCTCCCGGAGTCGAGCCGCTCGTCGCGCCCGCGTTGAGCGCCGCGAGCGCGCCCGTGACCGTGGGAACGGAGCCCGTGGTGCCCTTCTGGGCACCGTGCTCGAGGTCGCCCAGGAAGTTCTCGAGGTAGCTCTTGAGGTGGTTGCGGTAGTCGCGCTCGAAGCGCCGCAGGTCGTCGATCTTGCGCTCGAGGTCCGCGCGCTCGCTCTCGAGCGAGGCCATGCGCACCTTGGCCTCCTCCTCCGCGCGCTTGACGATCTGCTCGGCCTCCTTGTGGGCCTCCGCGATGATCTTGTTGCGCTCGGCCTCGCCGGCCGACAGGTACTCGTCGTGCAGCTTCTGGGCCATGGCGAGCATGGACGTGGCCGACGTCGGGTTGGGGTCGGTGGCGGCGGCGATGAAGCTCTCCGGCGTGGCGGTGGAGACCGCGGCAGCGACGGCGCCGCCCTGCTGAGCCTGTGCAAGGCGGGCCGCAAGGTCGTCGCGCTCGGCCGTCAGCTTGGCGATGGTGTCGGCGACCTCGTCAAGGAAGTCGTCCACCTCGTCCTGGTCGAAGCCCTCGCGGTACTTCGTCTTCGAGAAGGCCTTGTTGAGCACGTCCTCGGCGGTGAGCAATACCATCGATCAACCGTCCTCGTCCGGGGCGAGCGCTGCCGCTCACCAGTCCACTTCTGCCACTGTACCGATCTGGATATCGGCCGCCACTTGAGCGCGGCGTTCCCCCGTTGCGCGGGGTGAAGGTCGTCCACCCGCAGTGTTCGACCCTAAACCCACCCCAGCGCGTTGTAGATCACGAACGCCAAGAACAGAACGAACGTGAAGGCCAGGTCGATCCTGACCTGCCCCATGGAGAGCGGCGGGATGATCTTCCGCGCCACCTTCAGCGGCGGGTCGGTGAGGGTGAACACGCCCTCCGCGACGACGAGCGAGGCGCCCTTGGGCCGCCAGTCGCGGGAGACGGTCATGGTCAGCGACATGACGAACCGCGCGAGCAGCAGCAGGATGTAGAGGAAGACCACGAACCTCGCCAGGTCAAGGAAGAAGTCCACGCGTCAAGGCTACCTGGCGCCTGCCGGGGTCCTGGCCGGACCCGCGCTCAGGAGTGGTTGAAGAAGCCGTGGTCCGCGGGAGCGTGCTCGGTGTCCATGCCGATCTCGACGTGAGCCGGCGACAGCAGGAACACCGCGGTGGTCACGCGCTCGATCGCGCCGTGGAGGCCGTAGGACAGGCCCACGGCGAAGTCGACCATGCGCTTGGCCTCCGCCTCGGACATCTCCGTGAGGTTCATGATGACCGGCACGCCCTGGCGGAACGCCTTGCCGATGAGCGGGGCGTCGTTGTACGAGCGGGGCTTGACGGTCTGGATGCGACGCAGGTCCGTCGCGGGCGCCGCGGGGCGGGCCTGCCGGATCGAGCCGGTGCGCGTCGAGCGCGCCTCGCGGATCTCCTGAGCGTCGTGGATGCTCGTGACCGGCGCGAGCCCTTCCTCCGCGTAGTCATAGTCGTAGTCGTCGTGGGCAGACACGTCGAAGCCCAGATACTGCATGGCCTTGCGAATGGCGCTCATGGCGATCACCTCATCCCTGCAGAGTGCTCTGCGTGTCCAACGGTAAGTTCCGCATCAGGCCGCCCACGGGAGCGACACGCCGAAGCGCGATACGCGTGAGACACAGGTGACATCCCGCCCGAGCGCCTCACGCGCACACCACGACGGCCGCCTGGCGGCCCGTGACGCCGTCCATGCGATGCGAGAAGAGCTCAGGATCCTCGAAGGTGCAGCGCGAGTGGCGGATGATCGTCGCCCCCAGCTCGCCGAATCGCGCCTCCACGGCGCGGGGCAGGTCGAGCGACGGCGTGCCCCACTTGGTGGCCGCGAAGGCCGCTGGGTGGCGGGCGGACACCTCCGCACGCATGGTGGCCGGCACCTCATAGCACGTGCCGCAGATGGCCGGCCCGATCGCCACCGTGATGGAGCGCAGGTCGCCCCACGAGCCGCGGATGTCCGCGATCGCCGCCAGGGTGTTGTCGACCGCGCCGCCGTACAGGCCCTTGCGCCCGATGTGGGCGACGGCGACGGCGCCCGTGCGCTCGTCATGGGCCACGACGGGAACGCAGTCGGCCGCGAGCGCGGCCAGGGCGACGCCGGGAGTCGAGGTGACGAGGATGTCCGCCTCGGGCGCCTCCTCGCCCGGCGTCGTGATGCGCGCGACCTTCGCACCGTGGACGGGCTTCATGAAGGTCACGGGCGCGCCCGCCAGCTCCGCGAGGATCGCGCGATTGGCGGCGACGGCCTGAGGATCGTCGCCCACATGCTCGGCGAGGTTGAGCGTGTCGTAGGGAGCCTCGCTCACACCGCCGGCCCTGTCCGTGAAGAACGCCTTGACCGGCAGCCCCGCCTCGAGCATCGACGCCTACTTCAGGAAGTCGGGGATGTCCAGCGCCTCGGCGGCGTCGAACACCGGCCGGGTCTCGATCGCATCGGTCACGGCGACCGGCTCCTCCACGAGCGGGTCGCGCTCGATGGGCGCGTCCACGGGCTCCAGGGCCTCCGCGACAGGAGGCGGCGTCGCGCCGGCGACGGAGCCGAGCGCGCCCGCATGGGCACGATACGGAGGCGCGCCGCCGTCGAAGCCCGCGGCGATGACCGTGACGCGGATCTCGTCTCCCAGGGCATCGTCGATGACGGTGCCGAAGATGATGTTGGCCTCGGGGTGGGCCGCCTCGCGCACGAGGCGGGCGGCGGTCTCCACTTCCTTGATGCCCAGGTTCGAGCCGCCAGCGATGCTCAGCAGCACGCCGTGCGCCCCCTCGATCGACGCCTCGAGCAGCGGCGAGGAGATGGCTCCCTCGGCCGCGATGAGCGCCCGGTTCTCGCCGCGAGCGGAGCTCACGCCCATGAGGGCGGTGCCCGCGCCGCGCATGACCGACTTCACGTCGTTGAAGTCGACGTTGATGAGACCCGGCGTGGTGATGAGGTCCGTGATGCCCTGGACGCCGCCCTGGAGAACCTGGTCGGCGGCCGCGAACGCGCCCAGCAGGCTCAGGTTCGAGTCGTTGATGTCGAGCAGGCGGTCGTTCGGGATGACGATGAGGGTGTCGACCTCCTCGCGGAGGCGCTCGATTCCCGCCTCGGCCTGCTCGGCGCGGCGGCGGCCCTCGAAGCTGAACGGGCGAGTCACCACGCCCACCGTGAGCGCGCCCTGTGATCGCGCGATGCGGGCCACCACGGGAGCACCGCCGGTGCCGGTGCCGCCGCCCTCGCCCGCGGTGACGAAGACCATGTCGGCGCCGCGCAGCGCCTCCGCGATCTCCTCCTCGTGGTCCTCGGCGGCCTTGCGGCCCACCTCGGGGTCGGCGCCGGCGCCCAGGCCTCGCGTGAGCTCCCGGCCGATGTCGAGCTTGACGTCCGCGTCGGACATCAGCAGGGCCTGAGCATCGGTGTTGATCGCGATGAACTCTGCTCCCCGCAGGCCGACGTCGATCATGCGGTTGACGGCGTTGACTCCGCCGCCGCCGACGCCCACGACCTTGATCGCGGTGATGTAGTTCTGCGGTGCGACCATGCGCCCGTCCCCTTACTCTCAACCTTCAACCTGACGTTGATAGTTATGTCACGTTGATCCACCCAGAAGGTAAGGGCACGTGTCGCGAGAGCCCGTAAGCGCCGGGCGTGTCGCGAAAAAACTCGCCGCCGCAGCCGGATGGCTGCAGCCGCAGCGAGACGGCTACTGCGCGCGCGTGATCGGCAGCGTCGGGGCGCTCACGTCGATGACCGCCGCGGACTGCGCCTGGGCCGAGCCCAGGATCGTCGCGAGCACCTGCGCCTTGAGCGCCGACTGCTCCGGTCCGCCCCACTCCACCCGCGGCCCGTCGCGCAGCACGAACTGCACCGAGTCCTCCGTCGCGGCGGAGATGGAGCCCACGCGCGCGCGCAGGTCCGCGGGCAGCTCGTTGACCACGGTGATGACGGCCTTGAGCACGCGCTCGCTGCCCGCATCGAGCGGGATGGACACGACGGGCACGTCGGCGGGCGGCGCGTCGAGCACGGCGACCTGCACGGCCTGGTCGTCCAGCAGCGCGTAGCCGCCCTCCGCGCGCGCGACGGCGGCCACCGGGATGCGCGTCGAGATCGTGATGCGCAGTCCCGCCGGCCACACGCGGTCGACCACCGCCTCGCGCACTCCCGGCAGGTCCTCGATCTGATGGGCGATGTGGGTCGTGTTGAGCGTCGCGAGCGAGCGTCCCTCGTAGGGGGCCACCGCTGCCGCCACGAGCGCCGAGTCGACGATGCTGCCCGTCCCGTAGATCTCGACCTTGTGCCCGTCGAGGGCGAACACGGGCGACAGCAGGCCCAGCCAGCCCAGCGCGAGGACCGCCGCGACGTACGCGAGGCGTCGGGCGCCCGTGGACAGCCGCCTGCGCTGCTCGACCTTGCGCTTCTCCTTGAGGCGCTCCTGCGCCCGATAGGTGACGACCGAGGCGGAGCGCGTGCTCGGCTCGACGCGCTGCCACGGGGCCGTCACGTCCGCGCCCGGCGCGTTCAGACGGCTCACGCTCGAGCGCGCCGGCTCCACGACGACTGCGCCGTCGAGCGCCGCGCGCCGATGCTCGCGCTCGTCCTCGGGCGTCTCAGGCATCGGCCCTCGCCTCGAGAGCGTCGAGGATCCAGCCCGCGGCGTTCGTCACGGTGCCGGAGCCCACGGTGAAGACCACGCTGCCGGGCTTCGCGAGCGCTGCCGCCCGGCTCGCGGCGTCCTCGAGCGAGTCCGCGAGCTCGAGCGTCTGGCCCGCCTGGAGGGCGACGGCGTCGGCGATGAGCTGGCTCGACACGCCCGGGATGGGGTCCTCGCGGTCGCCGTGCACGGGCGCGAGCACGACGTCGGCGTCGGCGACGGACAGCGCCGCGCCGAACTCGCGCGCGAGCGCCTGCGTGCGCGTGAAGAGCGCGGGCTGGAAGAGCACGACCATGTGCCCCACGCCCGCGCCGCGCGCCGCCGCGAGCAGCGCGGCGACCTCCGTCGGATGGTGGGCGTAGTCGTCGATCACCCGCACGCCGGCGGCCTCGCCGCGCAGCTGGAA
>QGUM02000175.1:0-2425 GCA_003242455.2 Actinomycetes bacterium | reverse complement strand
GCCCGCGAAGTGCGCCATGTCGGTCCAGAGCTTGGCGCCCACCTCGTCGGCGATCTCGCGGAAGGCCGCGAAGTCGAGGTGACGGGGGTAGGCCGACCAGCCGGCGATGATGACGTCGGGGCGCTCCTCGAGGGCGAGCTTGCGCACCGTGTCCATCTCGATGCGGTGGGTGGCCTCGTCGAGCTGGTAGGCCACGACGTCGTAGAGCTTGCCGGAGAAGTTGAGCTTCATGCCGTGGGTGAGGTGGCCGCCGTGCGCGAGCGACAGGCCCATGATCTTGTCGCCCGGGTTGACGAGGGCGTGCAGCACGGCCGCGTTGGCGGTGGCCCCGGAGTGCGGCTGGACGTTCGCGTAGGCCGCGCCGAACAGGCTCTTGGCGCGCTCGATCGCGATGGACTCGGCGACGTCGACCTCCTCGCAGCCGCCGTAGTAGCGCTTGCCCGGGTAGCCCTCCGCGTACTTGTTCGTCAGGACCGAGCCCTGCGCCTGCAGCACGGAGCGCGGCACGAAGTTCTCGGACGCGATCATCTCGAGGTAGGTGCGCTGCCGCTCGAGCTCGCGGTCCAGGACCTGGGCGATCTCGGGGTCGAAGTCCTGCAGCGTGGCGTTCATCACGGCTGCAGTGGCGCTGGAGTCAGTGCTCATGCGATGTCCTTCACTGTCTGGCCGGCGGCAGGCCGCCGGCTGTCCGGTGACCATGGCCCAGGCGTACGACCAACAGTCTGAAGATGCGTCGCTCCCTTGTGGTGAACCACTGCGCCAGTTGCGACGGGTGCAACTCTACCAAGCACGGCCGATGCCGGGGAGCGTCGGCCTGGCGCCTGCCTGGCCTCAGTTGTCGCCGCGCACCGCGACGTCGTCGACCTCGTCGTCGACGATCGCGCCCGCCTCGATGATCTTGCGCAGGTAGGCGTACGTGAGGTCGCCCGAGACCTTGTCGAACTGGTGCTCGTAGCCGGCCTTGTTGTAGAGCGCGATGTTGTGCTTGGAGTTCTGGCCGGTGAAGACCCAGACCTCCTTGGTGGTCTCCGGCAGATAGCCGAGCACCGCGAAGAGCAGCTGGGTGCCGATGCCGCGGCCCTGCATGTCGGGCACGACGGCGAGGCGGCCGATGGTCGCCTTGTCGCCCTCGATGCCCACGCGGATCGACCCGACGAGGCGGTGGCCCTTCCACGCGCCCAGGGTCACCACGTCCTCGGACTCGAGGTCCACGATGAGCTCGTCCAGGGTCTGCGTGAGAGCAGGGATGTTCGGATCGTTGTAGAGCTGCGCCTCCGCCACGAACGCCGCCCGCCGAACCGTCAGAAGCTCCCCTGCGTCGGCGACGGACACCACGTCGATGCGCACCTGCTCGTCGTCAGCCATGGGGACATCTTTTCAGTGTTTTCGACGAGGGGCGACTAGCCTGGGCCTCGTGTCCAGCAATCCGACTCGATGGGTCCTCGCCCTCTCCTGCCCTGACGGCCCCGGCATCGTCCACGCCGTGTCCGGAACGCTCGCCGAGCACGGCGGCAACATCACGGAGTCGCAGCAGTTCGGAGACCCGGACACGGGACTGTTCTTCATGCGCGTCGAGGTGACGAGCCCCGCCTCCCGCGAGGAGCTCGAGGCCGCGGTGACGGAGCTCGCCGCGCGCTTCGACATGACGTGGACGCTCGACATCGCGGGTCGCCGCATGCGCACCCTCGTCATGGTCTCCAAGGCCGCGCACTGCGTGAACGACCTGCTCTTCCGCGAGCGCGCCGGCATCCTGCCCGTGGACATCGTCGCCGTGGTGGGCAACCACGAGACGCTGCGCGACCTCGCCGAGTTCTACGGCAAGACCTTCGTGCACATCCCCGTGACGCCGGAGACCAAGGCCGATGCCGAGGCCCGCCTGCTCGCCATGGTCGAGGAACTCGACGTGGAGCTCGTCGTGCTCGCGCGCTACATGCAGATCCTGTCGCCCGAGCTCGCGAGCGCGCTGCACGGCCGCGCGATCAACATCCACCACTCGTTCCTGCCGTCCTTCAAGGGAGCGCGGCCGTACTACCAGGCGCACGACCGCGGCGTGAAGCTCATCGGCGCGACCGCGCATTACGTGACGGCCGACCTCGACGAGGGCCCGATCATCGAGCAGGACGTGGACCGCGTCGACCACACCTACACGCCGGAGTCGCTCACGGCGACGGGAGCAGACGTGGAGCGCCGCGCCCTGGCCCGTGCCGTGGGCTGGCACGCGGAGCACCGCGTGCTGCTCAACGGCCACCGCACCATCGTCTTCAAGTAGGCCGTCTCCGCCGGCGTCAGGCGAGCCCGAGCACCGTCGCTGGCACGGTGCTCGCTGCCGCCTCGGCCTCCTCGCGCGGCACGCCGGCCGCGACGCACACGTCGACGGCGCGCGCGAGCGTGAGCGTCGACCCTGCGAGCGTGTCCGTGCCGGCGA
>QGUM02000064.1:0-10745 GCA_003242455.2 Actinomycetes bacterium | reverse complement strand
GCCCTCCACCGCGATGCGGCGCAGCGGCTCGTAGCCCACGATCTCCGGGGCCAGGACCGCCACCGGAGTGTCGATGCGGTGGGACGCCACCACGTCGGCGTCGGGCCTGCGCGAGTCGGCGATGAGCCCGACTACCAGCAGCACGAGGCCGAGCACCCCTGCTACCAGTGCACTTGTGCGTAGCGTCACGTCTGTCTTCCTCCAAAGTCGGCGTCCAGTCTAGGAGACAACGCACGAGGGCCGCTGGTTGTCACTTTGTTTGGGCAGATGGGCGGAAGTAGTCTTGACACGCGCCCAGCGCCCTGACGAGGAGAACCGATGGCCGAAGAGAACCTGCCCTTCCCTGTCGCGATGCGCGGCTTCGACCGTGAGGCCGTGACTGCCCACATCGCACGGCTCGAGGAATCGGTCGCGGAGGCCACCCGCGCCGCCGAGGAGGCGCGCCGCGAGGCCGCCCAGCTGCAGAGCGCTCTGGACGAGGCCAACAAGGCCCTGCGCGAGGCCGAGCAGCCGACGTACCGTGGCCTCGGCGCCCGCATGGAGCAGCTCCTGCGCTCGGCGGAGGAGCAGTCGGCCGATGTCGTGGCCCGCGCCAACACGCACGCCCAGGACACGATCGCCCGCGCCAACGTCGCGGCCCAGCAGTTGCACGCCCGCGCCGACAACGAGGTTTCGGCGATCCTCGCCCAGGCCCGTCGCGAGGCGGAGGAGATCCGCCTCGCCGCCGAGAGCGAGGCCCAGGGCACCCGCGAGGCCGCCGACCGCTACGCGGCGGAGGTCATGGAGCGCGCCAACCGTGATGCCGAGCGCAAGCTCTCCGCCGTCGAGGCCGACATCACCGAGCGTCGCAGCGCCATCGAGCGCGAGATCCACGCCCTGCGCGCCACCACCGAGCGCGAGGTCACCGAGCTCACCGTCTCCTCGCAGCGCGAGGCGGCCGAGCTCGTCGAGAGCGCCCGTGGCGAGGCCGCAGAGATCCTCGAGACGGCCCAGGCCGAGGCCCAGCGCCTGCAGACCGAGGCCGAGGAGACCCTCACTTCCGCCCGCGAGGAGGCCCAGCAGACCCTGACGTCGGCCCGCGCCGAGGCCGAGGAGACCCTCACTTCCGCGCGCGACGAGGCCCGCGAGACGCTCACGTCCGCCCGCGACGAGGCCGAGGAGACCCTCCGCTCCGCTCGCGCCGAGGCCGAGGAGACGCTCCGCTCCGCTCGCGAGGAGGCCGACCGCGTCGCCGCTGAGATGGCGCAGCTGCGCCAGGAGGCCCAGGCGGACGTCGACGCCGCCCGCGACGAGGCGCGCCGCACGCGCGAGGACCTCATGCTCGAGGTGGCCCAGCGCCGCGAGGCCGCGGAGCAGGAGCTCGCCCAGCGCCACGCGGAGGCCAAGGCGGAGACCGATGCCCTGGTGGCCGACGCCCACGCCCGCGCCGACGAGGCCGAGTCTCGCCTCAGCGCCGCACTCGAGCGCGCTGAGGTCACGCGCCGCGAGGCCGAGGCCCACGCCCGCACACTCCTGAGCAACGCCCGCAACAACGCCGACGAGATCGTCTCCGAGGCGCGCGAGCACGCCGAGAAGATCATCTCCGAGGCCGTCACCGACGCCGAGCGCGAGCGCTCTCTCGCGATGCGTGAGGTCGAGGAGCTCAACCGCCAGCGCGAGTCGATCACCTCGTACCTGGACGACCTTCGCGCGATCCTGTCGCAGGACCCGGTCATGGGCCTCGCGGCCGCGACGCAGCGCCAGGCCCAGCAGGAGGCCGCGGAGGCGGCGGCGCAGGCCGCTCCCGCCGAGGGCGAGCCGAGCCGCACCGAGGTCTGAGCGGGCCGATGTCGACCGACCCGAAGACCGACGCCGCCTTGGAGATGGCGGCGCGGCTCGGGCGGCGCCAGGCGGCCGAGAGCGCCCAGGCCAAGCGGCTCGTGGAGCAGTTCGCCCGCGACGCGCTCGCCGCAGGGATCGCTCCCACGCGCCTCACCGCCCGCTCCTACAGCGGAGAGGGCCGGTACCGCACCAACGTCGTGGGCTGGTACCTCAAGCGCGACAGGTCCATCGGCGTGGGCACGGACGGCAGCTTCTACGTCCTCCACTGCCCCGGCGGGCTCGCGGCGCGACTGAAGGGCGTCACGCTCACGCCCACGGATCCCCCGCTCGAGCTGGGCAGGGGGGCGCGCGACGGCGAGTCGATGCCCATCGCGGACGCGCTTGCCAAGCGGCTCGCCGGCGGCAGCTCCTGGGGCTCCTAGCCCCGCGCCCTGCGCTCCTCGGCTTCGGCCAGCACCCCGACCACGGCATCGGCCACCGCCTGCGGCGCCTCGAATGCCGTGAGGTGGCCAACGCCGGGAACCGTCACGACCTCCACGTCGAGGGCCTTGGCCATCGCCTGTGCCTCCGCATCTCCCGCGACGCCGTCCTCGGCGCCCCGGATCACGGCGGCGGGGACGTCGAGGCCCGCGAGCACGGCGAGGCGGTCGGGGCGACCGGCCATGGCGCGCTGGCCCCACGCGATCCCGTAGCCGGAGTGGCGCGCGATGTTGCGTGCGACCGCATCCACGAGCGCCGCCCGCGCCGGTCCCTGGGTGCCGATGAGCGGCTCCGCCATGGCCTGGGGGTCCGGGGCGCCGGGCTTGCCGTCGAGCGAGCCGGCGAGGCTCAGGCGCCTGTCGCGAGCCTCGGGCGCATCCGCGCTCGCCTTGGTGCCGATGAGCACGATCCCCGCGACGGCCTCGGGGTGGCGCTCTGCGACCGCCATGGCCACGTAGCCGCCCATGGAGCAGCCGATCCACACCGCCGCCGGCTCGCCGGTGACGTCGATCATCGCGGTGGTCGCGGCGTCGGCGATGAGCTCGAGCGACGGCTCCTCCTCGGGCAGCGGCATGTCGCCGATGCCCGGCATGTCGAAGGTGATGACGTCCCCGTGCGGCAGGCGTCGTGCGGCGAGCTCCTCCAGCAAGGGCTCCCACTGGGCGCGGTCCACCGGGAACGCGTTGAGGAGCACCACGGGCACTCCGTTGGGGACGAGCCTCATGTCCACCTCCTCGTCACGTCAGTGTCGCACGCCGCCCGTCGGCGCGTCCGTCATGCCGATACGATCGAGACGACGCTCGCGGGCACCTCCACGGGCAGCGGCGCACGCTCGGGTGCGACCGTCGCGACGATGTGGTCGAGCACGATCCTCACGTACTTCTCCCCCACCCACAGGTGCTTGGCACCCGGGACGCCGATGAGCTCGGCCTGCGTGAGCGGGGCGAAGCGCTGCGCGGCCTCGGCGGGCTGGAGGAAGTCGTCGTGCTCGGGGACGAGGATCTTCACGGGCTTGCCGGTCGCCGCCCAGCGCTGCAGGTCTTCCGGCAGGGCCCGATGCAGCGGCGGAGAAAGCAGGACGGCGCCCTCGACGTCGAGCTGGAAGCCGTGCATGAGCGCGAGCTCCGTGCCGAAGCTCCAGCCCACGAGCCAGCGGTGAGGCAGGCCTCGGGCGACGGCGAAGTCCACGGCGGCACGCACATCGGCCGCCTCCCCCACGCCCTCCTCGAAGGAGCCCTCCGACGTGCCGCGGGGCGAGGAGGTGCCGCGGGTGTTGAATCGCAGCACCGCGACGTCCGCAAGGTGAGGCAGGCGCCACGCGGCCTTGCGCAGGACGTGCGAGTCCATGAAGCCGCCGTGCGTGGGCAGCGGGTGCAGCGTGACGAGCGTCGCGGCGATGCGGCCCGATGCGGGCAGCGCGAGCTCGCCCACGAGCGTGAGGCCGTCCTCGGTGCGGAGCTCGATCTCCTCCCGCACGGCGGGCAGAACCGTCATAGAGCCGATCTCCACGGCGTCGCCGGGAGCGGCGTGGGGCGCGTCAGCCACGAGAGCGTCCGAAGGTCTTCCAGCAGCGGGTGTGCCAGTGCCGACGCTCGGCCGCGGCCGCCTCCGCCCCGAAGAGCCCGTCGGCAGCCCAGGCGACGATGTGCGTCGTGGCGCCGTCGATCTCCTGGTGGCAGCCCGGGCAGATGTAGGTCTTCTCGCTCGGGCGAGGCGTGGCGACGAAGTACTCCTCGCCGCGCGGTCCGATCTCGCGTCGGGCGGCGCCGCCGAGCACCCGGTCCACGTCCAGCTCGGGATGCGGCTGGCCGTAGGGGCGCTTGGTGGATCGGCGACCGCTTGGCATGGGGACAAGTCTAGGTCGTGGACGGGAGCGTCCTCCCGAGGGCAGAGACAGCGCCGCCGCCGCGCCTGGCGAGGGGGGCTGACCAGGCGCAGCGGCGGACGTCTTCAGTAGGAGCGCGGAGGCGTCTCGACGAGCTCCTCGATCTTCTCGAGTGGCGTGACGGTTCGGGTCCGAATCGTCTCGCGGTACCAGTATGCCGAATCCTTCCACGTTCGAGCGAGCGTGTCGTAATCGACGCGCATCATGCCGAATCGCTTCGAATAGCCCCAACCCCACTCGAAGTTGTCCATCAGGCTCCAGGCCATGTAACCGCGGATGTCCGCGCCCTCGGAGCGGGCGCGCAGCAGCGCGCTGAGGTGGTCGTGGTAGTAGCGGTAGCGGTCCTCGTCGCGGATGCGACCGTCCTCGTCCACCTCATCGGGCCACGAGGCGCCGTTCTCCGTGACGATGATCGGCACGTCGAAGTCGTTCGCGATGCGCATGAGGTGCGCGTGGAAGCCCGAGGGGTCCACGTTCCATCCCATCGTCGTGCGCTTGCCCACGAGCGGCATGAACTCGACGTCGTCCGCGCCCGGCCAGCAGCTGAAGCGCGTGGTCTTGTGGCCGTCCTCGCCGGTGTCGACGCGCGGGCCCTCGTGGTGGCGCACCGAGTGCGAGGAGTAGTAGTTGACGCCGATGACGTCCACCGTGCCCTTGACCGCGTCCAGGTCGCCGTCGTGGACGAACGACCAGTCGGTGATGTCCTGGGTGAACTCCAGCAGGTCTGCCGGGTAGGAGCCCTTGGTCAGCGGGTCGATGAAGATGCGGTTGGCGAGCGCGTCGATCTTGTGCGCGGCCTCGACGTCCTTGGGGTTGGCGATGTTCCACGGGCGCGGCAGGTGCGAGTTGAGCACGATGCTCACGGTGGCGTCCGGGTGGACCTCCTTGATGGCCGCGTAGGCGAGGCCGTGCGCCAGGTTGAGGTGATGCGCCGCGGCCAGGGACTCGGGGTGGCTCGAGCGGCCCGGAGCGTGCGCGCCCGAGCCGTAGCCCAGGAACGCCGTGCACCACGGCTCGTTGAACGTCGTCCAGTAGACGGCGCGGTCCTTGAACTCCTCGGCCGTGCGGCGCGCGTACTCGACGAAGCGCTCCACGGTGGCGCGCTCTGGCCAGCCGCCGGCGTCCTCCAGGGCCTGCGGCAGGTCCCAGTGGTAGAGCGTCACGAGCGGGGTGATGCCGTGCTTCTCGAGCTCGTCGAAGATGCGGTGGTAGAAATCGAAGCCCTCCTGATTGAACGCGCCCGAGCCGAAGGGCTGGATGCGCGGCCAGGCCAGGGAGAAGCGGTACGCAGTGAGGCCGATCTCGGCCATGGCGGCCACGTCGTCGGCGAAGCGGTGGTAGTGGTCGCAGGCCACCTCGCCCGTGTCGCCGTTGAGCACGCGGCCCGGCGTGGCGGAGAAGGTGTCCCAGATCGACGGGGCCCGGCCTCCCTCGGTGACGCCACCCTCGATCTGGTACGAGGCGGTGGCGGCGCCGAACAGGAAGTCTGCAGGGAATGTGAGAGCGTCAGACATGCGCGCGAGTCTATACGAAACGTTTCGAGCGCCGGAACCGCCGGGAGCGCTCAGGATCGCCCCGAGCGCCGGCGCACCGAGCCGCGCGCCCCTGCGAGCCGATTTCGGGTGGCGCTACATGCGCTCGAAGTCGTTCTTGTCGCGCTTGCCCTCGACGAACTCGAAGACATCCTTGAGCGGCTCGCGCTCGATCCACACGTGCCAATGGACGTAGTTGCGCAGCACGAAGCGGCCGATGAGCGAGCCCAGCGCACCCACGAGCGGCGCCGCCCAGAGCATGAGGCTCCACGACTGGTGCTCGGTGGGGTCGGTGTGCCCCGCGAGGAGCGTCGCCGCCGTGAGGACGCCCAGCGCCACGGCGAGCAGGATCACCGCGCCGGCGACCGTCCACGCGGCGTAGTGCGCCAGGACGCTGCGGTTGAAGCGCAGCAGATGCAGGAGCAGGTAGGACATGCCCGCCCAGCCCGTCGCGAAGATCCCCACGACCGTGGGCGCGATCGTGTACCCGCCCATCGCGATGGACTGGATCGCGTCGCCGAGCGGCTGGGCCGTGAAGTAGATGACGGCGAAGGGGATGAGCGACGCCGCTCCGGCCCGCCAGTGCTTGCCGAAGGAGGCATACAGGTGCGCGCCCGGCTCCCACGCGTTCACCGGCATGCGGAGGCTGCGGGGCGACGACGACGTCTTGCGGGCCATGCGCTCAGGGTAGACCTCTAGAACAGGCGTGACGACAGGTCCTCGGCGCCCTTCATCGATTCGTAATCAAGCACCAGGCAGCGGATGCCGCGGTCCTCGGCCAGCACACGGGCCTGCGGCTTGATCTCCTGCGCCGCGAAGACGCCCTGCACGGGAGCCAGCAGCGGGTCGCGGTTGAGGAGCTCGAGGTAGCGCGTCAGCTGCTCCACGCCGTCGATGTCGCCCCGGCGCTTGACCTCCACCGCCACCGCCCGGCCGATGCTGTCGCGGGCGAGGATGTCCACGGGACCGATCGCCGTGGGGTACTCGCGCCGCACCAGGGTGTGCCCCTCCCCGAGGAGCGTGATCTGCTCCGCGAGCAGCTCCTGCAGGTGCGCCTCGACGCCGTCCTTGATGAGGCCGGGGTCGACGCCCAGCTCGTGCTCGGTGTCCGCGATGACCTCGTGGATCTCGATCTCGAGGCGGTCATCCGTCTTGGCGTGCTGCACGACCCACAGCTGCCGTGCTCCCCCGGCCGCGGCATCGGCGTCCGGATCGGTGATGCGCAAGGTGCACGGCGGGCTCATCCAGTTGAGCGGCTTGTACGAGCCGCCGTCGGAATGGAGCAGGACCGAGCCGTCGGCCTTGACCATGATCGCGCGCGTCGCGAGCGGGAGCGTCGCGCTGAGGCGACCCGTGTAGCGGGCGGCGCAGCGGGCGATGACGACTCTCACGGGGACACGCTACCCAAGGCCGTTGCGGTTGACAGGCCACCATGCCGGGCGAAGGATCGAGTGATGGCCGTCTTCATCTCCTTCCCCGTCGCCGACGTCGAGCGCTCCGCGGCGTTCTACTCCGCGCTCGGCTGGCGCCTCGACGAGGAGCACTCCACCGAGGGCGGCGTGTGCTTCGAGATCGACGAGCACGTCTCGATCATGGCGCTGTCACGCGAGCTGTACGCGAGCGTGGGCGGCACGGAGGACGTCGTGGGCGCACCGGGCACGCCCTCGCCCGTGACGGTGTCCTTCGCGCTCGCCAGCCAGGACGCCGTGGACCAGCTGTGCGTCGACGCCGTCGCCGCGGGCGGCCAGGCCGGCGCCATCGACGACTACGGCTTCATGTACCAGCGCGAGTTCGACGACCCCGACGGGTATCACTACTCGCCGTTCTGGCAGCGCCCGGAAGGCGCCGAGCCCGCAGACCCCGCGTAGGCAGGACTCAGCCGAGCTCGACCTCGCGCGGCTCCGCGACGATCGTCACGACGTCGTGGTCGAAGGAGATGAACCCCCCGCCGACCTCGACGAGCCGGTCCTCGCCCCCCACCTGGGTCACCTTGACGGTGCCCGGCGCGAGCACGGACAGGACGGGCTCGTGGCCCGGGAGGAGGCCGATCGACCCCTCCACGGACTGCGCCGAGATGAACGTCGCCTGACCCGACCACAGCACGCGGTCGGGTCCGACGATGTCGACGGTGAGGGCCATCGCTTAGCCGATCTCCTTCTGGATGCGAGCCCAGTTGCGCTCGAGGTCCTCGATGCCGCCGATGTTGAAGAACGCCTGCTCAGCGACGTGGTCGTAGTCGCCCTCGCAGATGCCCTTGAACGCGGCCACGGTCTCGTCGAGCGGGACCGTCGAGCCGGGGACGCCGGTGAACTGGGTCGCCATGTACGTGTTCTGCGAGAGGAACTGCTGGATCTTGCGCGCACGCGCGACGATGATCTTGTCCTCTTCGGAGAGCTCGTCCACACCGAGGATGGCGATGATGTCCTGGAGCTCCTTGTTGCGCTGCAGGATCGCCTTGACGTGGGTCGCGACCTCGTAGTGCTCCTGGCCCACGTAGCGCGGGTCGAGGATGCGCGACGTCGAGGTCAGCGGGTCCACGGCCGGGTACAGACCGCGCGAGGCGATCTCACGGCTGAGCTCGGTGGTCGCGTCGAGGTGGGCGAACGTCGTGGCCGGGGCCGGGTCGGTGTAGTCGTCCGCAGGCACGTAGATCGCCTGGAGCGACGTGATGGAGTGACCGCGCGTCGAGGTGATGCGCTCCTGGAGCTGGCCCATCTCGTCGGCGAGGTTGGGCTGGTAGCCCACCGCGGAGGGCATGCGGCCCAGCAGCGTCGACACCTCGGAGCCCGCCTGCGTGAAGCGGAAGATGTTGTCGATGAACAGGAGCACGTCCTGGTTCTGGACGTCGCGGAAGTACTCCGCCATCGTCAGCGCGGACAGCGCGACGCGAAGACGCGTGCCCGGCGGCTCGTCCATCTGGCCGAACACGAGCGCGGTCTGCTTGATGACGCCCGACTCGGTCATCTCCTGGATGAGGTCGTTGCCCTCACGCGTGCGCTCTCCCACGCCGGCGAACACGGACACGCCGTTGTGGTTGTTGGCGACGCGGTAGATCATCTCCTGGATGAGAACGGTCTTGCCGACGCCCGCACCGCCGAACAGACCGATCTTGCCGCCCTGCACGTAGGGGGTCAGGAGGTCGATGACCTTGATGCCCGTCTCGAACATCTGCGTCTTCGACTCGAGCTGGTCGAACGTCGGAGGCTTGCGGTGGATCGGCCAGCGCTCGGTGATCTCGATCTTCTCGCCCGGCTCGGCGTTGAGGACCTCACCGGTCACGTTGAACACGTGGCCCTTGGTGACGTCGCCGACCGGAACGGAGATCGGGGCGCCGGTGTCGGTCACGATCGCGCCGCGGACCAGGCCGTCGGTGGGCTTCAGGGCGATCGCGCGCACCATGTTGTCGCCGAGGTGCTGCGCGACCTCGAGCGTCATGGACAGCACGCCCTGGCCCTGCGACGTCAGGTCGATGTCGACCGTGAGCGCGTTGTAGATGTCAGGGATGGCGTCGGCCGGGAACTCGATGTCGACCACGGGGCCGATGACGCGGGCGACGCGGCCCGTCACGGTTCCGGGCGCAGCGGCCTTGGAGGCCGCAGGCTTCTTTGCTGCGGTCGCCTTCTTGGCGGCCGGGGCCTTGGCGGTCTTGGCAGTGGGAGTCATCAGTCTCTCGTTTCCGGTCACGATGCCGCCGCGAGCGCGTCGGCGCCCGAGACAATCTCGCTGATTTCCTGGGTGATCTCGGCCTGGCGCGCCGAGTTGGCGAGCCTGGTGTAGTTGCGGATGATGTCCTCGGCGTTGGACACGGCCGTGTTCATCGCGCGCTGGCGGTTCGCCAGCTCGGAGGCCGCGGCCTGGAGGAGGCAGCTGTAGATGCGCGCCTCGACGTAGCGCGGCAGCAGCGCGTCGAGGACGGCCTCAGCCGAAGGCTCGAAGTCGTACAGCGGGGCCACGCCCTCGCCGGGCTCCGCCACGCCCTCGACGATCTCGAGCGGGAGCAGGCGGATGACGCGCGGCTCCTGGCTCACCATCGAGGAGAAGTGCGTGTACACGATGTGGAGCTCGGACACGCCGCCCTCGTCCACCGGAGCGGTGAAGCGGGCGAGGAGGGCCTGGGCGATCTCGCGCGCCACCTCGTGGTTGGGGCTGTCGGAGCCGCCCGTCCACTGCCCCGCGAGCTCGCGGCGGCGGAAGGTGTAGTACGAGACGCCGCGCCGACCCGAGGCGAACTGCACGATCTCGTGCCCCGCCTCCGTGAGGCGCTCGCGCAGGCGCTCCGCCTCACGGATGACGTTCGCGGAGTACGCGCCCGCCATGCCGCGGTCCGCCGTGATGACGAGCATCGCGACGCGCTTGGTGTCCGTGCGCTCGCTCGTCAGCGGGTGGTCCACCGACGAGTGGGTCGCGACGGCGCTGATGGCCCGCGTGATGGCTTGCGCGTACGGCGCGGCCTGCTCGACCCTGCCGCGAGCCTTCCCGATGCGCGAGGCAGCGATGAGCTCCATCGCGCGGAAGATCTTCTTCAGCGACTGGGTCGACCGGATCCGCTGCCGGTAGACGCGCTGCTGTCCGCCCATGAGTCCTTACTTCTTCTTCTTCGCGACGATCTGCTCCTGCTCGACGTCGACGTCGCCGCCGCCCGCGATGGAGGAGTCCGTGTGGAGCTCGGTGCCCTCAGAGCGCAGGAACGTCGAGACGAAGTCGTCGACGGTCTTCTCGAGCTGAGCCTCGACCTCGTCGGACAGCTGGCCGCTGGAGGCGATGTCCGTGAGGATCGAGGTGTTGCGACGCACGTGGTCGAGGAGCTCGCGCTCGAAGCGCAGCACGTCGGCCACGGGGATCTTGTCGAGCTTGCCCTTGGTGCCGGCCCAGATGGACACGACCTGCTCCTCCACCGGGTACGGCGAGTACTGCGGCTGCTTGAGGAGCTCCATGAGGCGCGCACCACGGGTCAGCTGAGCACGCGAGGCCGCGTCGAGGTCGGACGCGAACATCGCGAACGCCTCGAGCGAGCGGTACTGCGCGAG
>QGUM02000063.1:0-10875 GCA_003242455.2 Actinomycetes bacterium | reverse complement strand
GTCGGCAGCAGGATGTCGCCGCGGGGCTCGTTCGGCTTGGGCTCGATCGCGAACTTGATGTCGTAGCCCTTGTCGATGACGTACTGGCCGAAGATGTTGGCCGCCTCGCGGTAGCGCTCGAGGGCGACGCGCAGGTCCTTCGAGAAGTCGTACTCGGCGCCCTCACGGCCGCCCCACATCACGAAGGTCTTGGCGCCCAGCTCGGCGGCGAGGTCGATGTTGCGCAGGATCTTGCGGATGGTGAAGCGACGCACGTTGCGGTCGTTCGAGGTCACGCCGCCGTCCTTGAACACGGGGTGCGAGAACGTGTTGGTCGTGACCATGGGGATGACGAGGCCCGTGTCGGCGAGCGCCTTCTTGAGGTCGTCGATCGCCTTCTGGCGCTCGGCGTCGGAGGAGCCGAACGGGAACAGGTCGTCGTCGTGGAAGGTCATGCCGTAGGCGCCGAGCTCGGCGAGCTTGTGCACGGCCTCAGTGGTGTCGATGGGTCCGCGGGTGGCGCCGCCGAACTGGTCCTGCGCCTGCCAGCCGAAGGTCCACAGACCAAAGCTGAACTTGTCTTCGCGGGTCGGTGTGTATGCCATGGGGCTTGGTCCTCCTTGACCATGTTGGTTGTTGCTACGAACATATTCCGTCGCGCTTCGCCTGTCAATGCTGGGCAATTTGTTGTCGCGTGCGCAACAATTGCCCCGGAGGCCCACGTGACGGAGACACTGCTGAGGGACGAGCGGCAAGGCAACCGCAACGAGTCGACTCGCCAACACAATCTTTCCGTCGTTCTCTCGTACGTGCACGAGAAGGGCCCCATCACCCGGGCCGAGCTGACCCGCCAGACCAACCTCAACCGCTCCACCATCGGCGCCCTCGTCGCGGAGCTGGCGCAGCTGGGGCTCGTCTACGAGAGCGCGCCTCCCAGCGTCAAGCGCTCCGTGGGCAGGCCGAGCCCGCTCGTCCACCCGAGCAACGACGTCGTGGCGCTGGGCGTCAACCCGGACATCGACGCAGTGCAGGTCTCCGTGGTGGGCCTGGGAGGCGTGGTCCACGAGGTCGCCCGCCGCGCGACCCACGAGCCCCCCACGCCCGAGTCGAGCATCGAGATCCTCATCGACCTGGTCCACGGGCTCGAGACCACGCGCGGACGCCGCATCGTGGGCATCGGCCTCGCGATCCCCGGCCTGGTCAACGAGTACACCCAGCGCATCCGCATCGCGCCCAACCTGGGCTGGGTCGACGTGGACTACGCGGCCATGGTGAGCCGTGCGCTCGGCTACCCGGCCCGCGCCGCCAACGACGCCAACCTGGGCGTCATCGCGGAGTACATGTTCGGGGCCGGGCGAGGATGCGACAACGTCGTCTACCTCAACGGCTCCAGCTCCGGCATCGGCGGAGGCGTCGTGGTCGACAGCCGCCTGGTGCGCGGCTCCCGCAGCTTCGCCGCCGAGCTGGGCCACACCCTCGTGAACTCCAACGGCATCGCGTGCCAGTGCGGGCGCTCCGGCTGCCTCGAGACCGAGGTGAGCGTGCGCCGCATCTGGAAGCTCCTGGGAGACGACGTCGCCCTCGACGAGCTCGACGACGTCTACGCGAGCCAGGACCGCGACGAGCTCGCCCACGAGCTCGACCGGCAGGCGAAGGCGCTTGGCGTGGGCATCGCGAACATCATCACCGTCTTCAGCCCCGAGCGGGTCATCCTGGGCGGCCACCTGGGCTCGCTGTATCAGGCGCGCTCGGCCATGGTCGACGCGGAGGTGCGGAGCAACTCGATGCCCGTCCTCGCCGAGGGCGTGGAGATCGTCCGCAACGAGCTGCGCAACAGGATGATGGCGATCGGCGCCGCCGAGCTCGCCTTCAGCGAGCTGCTGCGGGATCCGGCGGGCGCGCTGCAGTCGCTCGCGAGCTGAGGCTCAGCGCTGACCGGCGGCGATGCGCTCGGCCACGATATCGGCGATCTGCACCGCGTTGAGCGCCGCACCCTTGCGCAGGTTGTCGCCGACGATGAACAGCGCGAGGCCGCGGCCCCCGTCCACCGACTCGTCCTGGCGGATGCGGCCCACGTACGTGGGATCCTGGCCGGCGCCCGCGAGCGGCGTGGGCACGTCGGTCAGCACCACGCCCGGGGTGCTCGCCAGGATCTCCTTGGCGCGGGCAGGGGTGATGGGGCGCTCGAACTCGGCATTGACCGACAGCGAGTGGCCCGTGAAGACGGGGACGCGCACGCACGTGCCGGAGACGCGCAGCTCGGGCAGGCCCAGGATCCTGCGGGACTCGTCGCGCAGCTTGCGCTCCTCGACCGTCTCGTTGGAGTCGTCGTCCACCAGGTCGCCGGCGAACGGCACCACGTTGAACGCGATGGGCGCCACGTACTGGCGGGGCTCGGGGAACTCGATCGCGTCGCCGTCGTAGGCGAGTGCGGCGGGGTCGCCGGCCGCGAGGACGTCGCGCACCATCGAGCCGAGCTCGCTCACGCCGGCCAGACCGGAGCCGGAGACCGCCTGGTAGGTCGACACCACGAGGCGCACCAGGCCGGCCTCGTCGTGCAGCGCCTTGAGGGCGGGCATGGCGGCCATGGTGGTGCAGTTCGGGTTGGCGATGATGCCCTTGACGGCGTTCGCCACCTCGCCGGGGTTGACCTCGGAGACGATGAGCGGCACCTCGGGATCCATGCGCCAGGCGGAGGAGTTGTCCACGACGATCGCGCCCGCCGCGGCGAACAGCGGAGCGTACTTCTTGGACGCGGCGCCGCCCGCGGAGAAGATCGCGATGTCGATGCCGGCGTAGTCGGCGCCCTCGACGTCCTCCACGACGATGCTCGCGCCGTTGTGCTCGAGCGTCGTGCCCGCGGAGCGCGCGGACGAGAACAGGCGGACGCTCGCCTGGGGGAAGCGCTCGGCGACGAGCTCGCGCATCACGGCGCCCACCATGCCGGTGGCGCCGACGATCGCGACCGTCAGGCCCTGGCCCGCGCTCATCGGCCGGTCCCGCCGTAGACCACGGCATCGCCCTCGGAGTCCAGGCCGAACGCCGTGTGCACCGCGCGCACCGCGACGTCGAGCTTGTCGGCGCGGGTCACCACGGAGATGCGGATGTCGGAGGTCGAGATCATCTCGATGTTGACGCCTGCGTCGCGCAGCGCGGCGAAGAACTTCGCGGACACTCCCGACGAGGAGCGCATGCCGGCGCCGATGAGGGAGATCTTGCCGATCGAGTCGTCGACGACGAGCTCGGTGTAGCCGATGGCCTCGCGGTCGGCCTCGATCGCCTCGCGAGCGGCGCCGGTGGCCGACTGCGGCAGCGTGAACGAGATGTCGGTGACGCCCGTGGCGACGGCGGACACGTTCTGGACGATCATGTCGATGTTGACGTCCGCGCGCGCGACGGCCTCGAAGAGCCGGGCGGCGGAGCCGGGCACGTCGGGTACTCCGATGACCGTGATCTTGGCCTCGGAGCGGTCGTGCGCGACGCCGGCGATGATGGGCTCTTCCATGGTGTCTCCTTCAGTCTCGCCCACGACCCACGTGCCCTCAAGGCCCGAGAAGGACGAGCGCACGTGGATGGGGACGTCGAAGCGGCGCGCGTACTCGACGCAGCGGGGCATGAGGACCTTCGCGCCCGAGGCGGCGAGCTCCATCATCTCCTCGTACGTGATGCGGTCGAGCTTGCGCGCGCTGGGCACGATGCGGGGGTCGGCGGAGAAGACGCCGTCCACATCGGTGTAGATCTCGCACACGTCGGCGTCGAGCGCCGGGGCGAGGGCGACGGCGGTGGTGTCGGAGCCGCCGCGGCCCAGGGTCTGGATGTCCTGGCTCTCCGCGTTGTAGCCCTGGAATCCGGCGACGATCGTGACGTGGCCGGAGGCGAGCGCGTCGCGCAGGCGGCCCGGAGAGACGTCGATGATGCGGGCGCGGCCGTACGAGCCGGAGGTGACGACGCCGGCCTGCGGGCCGGTGAAGGACTGGGCCGGAACCCCCAGGTCGCGCACGGCCATGGCCAGCAGCGACATGGAGATGCGCTCTCCCGCGGTCAGCAGCACGTCCATCTCGCGCGGATGGTTGCCGCCCGAGACGGCGTTCGCCAGGTCGATCAGCTCGTCCGTGGTGTCGCCCATCGCGGAGACGGTCACGACGACGTCGTTGCCCGCGCGGCGCGTCTCGGCGATGCGCGCGGCGACGCGGCGGATGGCGTCGGCGTCAGCGACGGAGGATCCTCCGTACTTCTGCACCACGAGAGACATGCGGGACTCCAGGGACGATGGGGCTTGCGCGACACAGCGCGGGCGCGCGCACCACGCGCGCGCGGTGACACAGTCTAGCGGCGCTCTTGGGACCGTCCTATCCCGACCTAGAGTGAGCACATCCGGCACGGCGAGGAGGCCCGATGAACGCCCAGGCACCTGTGGTGACGACGGACAGCGGCGCGGTCCGCGGCGCGTGGCATGAGCACACGAGCGCCGACGGCCGCACGTCCCGCCACGCGGTCTTCCGCGGCATCCCGTTCGCGGCAGCGCCGGTGGGCCAGCTGCGCTTCGCGGCGCCCCAGCCGCCGGTCGCGTGGGACGGCGTGCGCGACGCGACGCAGTTCGGCCCCACCCCCCAGCGCATATCGCCGTACAACCCGCCGCGCGTGCCCGAGCCGTCCATCCCGGGCGAGGAGACGCTCAACGTCTCCGTCACCACTCCGGACCCGAGCGCATCGGCCGGCCTGCCGGTGCTGGTGTACATCCACGGCGGCGGCTTCATCGGCGGCTCTCCGGCGAGCCCGTGGTACGTGGGCGAGGCGTTCGCGCGCGACGGCGTCGTCACCGCCGTGCTGTCCTACCGCCTGGGCTTCGAAGGCTTCGCCTGGCTGGCCGATGCCGGGCGCGACGGCGTGGTCAACAACCGAGGCGTGCTCGACTGGCTGTTCGGCCTCGAGTGGGTCCAGCGCAACATCGCGGCCTTCGGCGGCGACCCCTCGCGCGTGACGATCGCCGGCCAGAGCGCGGGAGGCGCGGCGGTCATGCGCCTGCTGACCATGCCGTCCGCTCAGCACCTCTTCCAGGGCGTCCTGGCCCTGTCCCCGGCCGATGCCTCCTCCCCGGTGGAGGCGACGGCGGAGGCCACGCGCCGGGTCGCCCACGCATCGGGGTGCGAGCCCACCGCCGAGAGCGCCAGCCGCGTCCACGAGGACGTGTTCTTCGCCCACCGGGAGGCCGTGGACCCGCCGCGCGATCCGAGCCAGCCGCGCATCATCTTCAAGGACGCGCCGCTCGCGCTCGCGCCGTGCGTGGACGGCGAGGTGTGCGAGCAGACGGTGTCCGATGCGCTCGCCGCGGGCGTGGGCGCGGACAAGCGGCTCTTCATCGGATCCACCGCGCACGAGTTCACCATGATGCTCTCGCCGTCTCGGCAGCAGCTCGCGGGCCTCGACCCCGTCCCCCTGCTCGTGGAGGCGGGGGCGTCGGAGGAGCTCGCGCGCGACGTCGTCGAGGACGCCCGCGAGCGCGGCGAGCTGGAGCGCGGCACGGCGTGGGTGCTGGGGCAGGCGATCTCCGACGTCATCTTCCGCTCGTGCGTCGCGCACTGGGCTCAGACCCGCAAGGGCGGGCCCGGCCCCACATGGACGTACGACTTCCGGTGGGAGTCGCGCTCGCCCGACGTCGAGGGCGCGGCGCACTGCATCGACATCCCCTTCGGCATGGACATGCTGTCCGCGGAGGGGGTCGAGGAGGCGCTCGGACCGCAGCCGCCGCAGGCGCTCGCCGACCTCGTGCACGCCGACTGGCTGGGCTTCGTCCGCGACGGCGAGGTGGACGCCCCCGTCCACGGCGACGGCTGGGAGACCGTCGTCTACGGACCGGATGCCGGTCATCGGAGCGTGGAGCCGGCATACCGGCTGCAGAAGCGCATCTGGGACGCGATCCACCTCGAGGCCCCCGCCGCACCCTGACGAGCGCCCCGCGCCCTCAGGGTTGACCCTGATCTTCGCCTCCGCGCACCCTGAACTTCACCCGTCTCACCGGGTGAAGAGGCGCTCGGGTGCATAGCCTCGCCTCATGACCACTACGACTCAGGAGGCGCCGGCGATCGCGGCTGCCGGGCTGCGCCGCAGCTTCGGCTCCGTGCATGCCGTCGTCGACGCCTCGCTCTCCGTGCAGCCGGGGACCGTGACGGCCCTCATCGGGCCCAACGGCTGCGGCAAGACCACCCTCATGCTCATGCTCGCCGGGCTCCTGCGTCCCGATGCGGGCCAGATCCGCGTCGCGGGCTTCGACCCCCTCGTGGACGGCACGGCCGCCCGCACGAGCATCGGCTGGATGCCCGACCAGCTGGGCGTGTGGGACAACCTCACGTGCCTGCAGTCGCTCACCTTCGTGGGCCAGTCGTACCGCCTGTCCAAGGCCGACGCCCGCCGTCGCGGCGTCGAGCTGCTCGAGCTCGTCCACCTGAGCGAGTTCGCCGACCGTCCGGCCCGCGTCCTCAGCCGCGGGCAGAAGCAGCGCCTGTCGCTCGCGCGCTCGCTCATGAACGACCCGTCGGTGCTGCTGCTCGACGAGCCCGCCAACGGCCTGGACCCGCGCTCGCGCATCGAGCTGCGCCAGATCGTGCGCTCGCTCGCCGCGGAGGGCCGCGCGATCCTCATCTCCTCGCACGTGCTCAGCGAGCTCGACGAGATGGTCGACGACGCGGTCTTCATGTCCAAGGGCCGCACGCTCGGCGACGAGGCGGATGCCCTGGTCGCCGCCGCGCGCACCCGCTACCGGATCACGGCCCTCGATCACGCCGCGCTGCTCGCCGCCCTAGCCGCACAGGGCATCGAGCACGAGGACGCGCACGACGCGGCGACCATCTCCATCGCGGACCGCGAGCAGGCCGCGAGCGTCCTCGCTGCGCTCGTCACGGCGGGGGTGAGGGTCGACTCCTTCGCGTCCGCCGGATCCGCCCTCGAACAGACCTACCTCGCCATGAATGAGGAGCGCCGATGACCACCGACACGATCACCGCACCGGCTCCGCGCGGACCGCTGACCCCCGAGGCGCCGCGCGGCAACCGCTGGTTCCCCACGTGGCGCGGCACCCTGCTTGTCGCCGCCATCGAGCTGCACCGGCGTCGTCCCACCACCAAGGGCTGGACCTTCTACGGCGTGACGGTCGGCGGCGTCATCGCGCTGTCGATCCTGATCGCCCTCGTGGCCGGCCCGGGCACCACGACCATCCCGCTCGAGCTCAACCTGCTCATGATCCTGGGGCTCGGCGTGCTCATCGGCGCCTCGCTCGCGGCGACGTCCGTCAACGGCGACTCGACCGAGGGCGTCCTGGCTCCCATGCAGATGACGCGCCTGACGGCGGGCGACCTCGCGTTCGGCAAGCTCATCGCGTCGTGGCTCGTCGCCGTCATCGCCCTGGTGACCATGGCGCCGATGCTCGTCTACTCGTACATCAAGGCCGACTGGGGCCTGGGCGAGGTGGCGATCATGGTCGCCGTCATCCTCTTCACGGTGCTCACCACGACGGCCATCGGCCTCGCGTGGTCCTCGATCGCCGCCCGCTCGATCGCCTCGGTCGCGCTCGCGCACCTCACCGTGGGCGCGCTCGCGATCGGCACGCTCGTGGCCTTCGGCGTCGCGACGCCGCTCGTGTCCGAGGAGGTCGAGGTCACGACGCGCTACCGCGACTGGGAGGCCGCGACCGAGGAGCAGCTGAACGACCCCTCGTTCACGGAGGCGCAGCTGCCGTGCGTGGAGGAGACGTACCCCGCCTACTTCAGCCACACGGATCGCCTGTCGGGCCTGCTGCTCGTCAATCCGGTCATCCTGCTCGCCGAGACGGCGCCCAAGGTCGACCTCGAGGGCGAGGCCACGGGCGCGAGCGTCCTGCAGCTGTTCCACCAGCTCGTCTCGGAGACCCGCATGCCTGCGGTGCCCCCGACCGACCGCGACTTCTGCGCGGACCCGGAGTTCGGCGGCGCCGAGTGGGAGGACCGCACCCTGGAGGCCCTGACCTATCCGCGCAACCCGTGGGTGGGCCTCGGGACCTACGCGGTGCTGCTGGCCGGGTCGCTGTGGTTCACGGTCAACCGCCTGCGGGTCCCCTACCGCAAGCTCAAGGGCGGAACCCGGGTCGCCTGACCCGGCGCGCGAGGGTCGGCGCGGGCGCTACAGCCTGCGTCGGCCCTCGAAGGCGCGTCCGAGCGTGACCTCGTCCGCGTACTCGAGGTCGCCGCCCACCGGCAGGCCGGAGGCCAGGCGCGACACCGTCACCTCGAGCGGGCCGAGCATGCGCGCCAGGTAGGTCGCGGTGGCCTCGCCCTCGATGTTCGGGTCCGTCGCGATGATGACCTCGTGGACCGTGCCGTCGCTCAGGCGGGCGAGCAGCTCGCGGATGCGCAGGTCGTCGGGGCCGATGCCGTTCATGGGGTCGATCGCGCCGCCGAGCACGTGGTAGCGGCCGCGGAACTCGCGGGTGCGCTCGATCGCGACGACGTCCTTGGGCTCCTCGACGACGCACAGCAGGTCGTCCGCGCGACGCGGGTCCGCACAGATGCGGCACTGCTCCGACTCCGCGACGTTGCCGCATGTGGCGCAGAAGCGCACCTTCTCCTTGACCGTCGTGATCGCCTCCGCGAGGCGCTGGACGTCCGCGGCGTCCGCGCCGAGCAGGTGGAACGCGATGCGCTGGGCGCTCTTGGGCCCCACTCCAGGCAGGCGACCGAGCTCGTCGATCAAGTCCTGCACCGCGCCGTCGTACATGGCCTCAAGCCTAGGCGCGAGCGGGGACGGCTCCCTTCAGGCGCGCGTCGCTCGCGTCAGTCGTCCTCGATGATGGTGCCGCCGAGCAGCTTGGCCACGGCCTCGGCGCCCATGAGCTCGGCGCTCGGCGCGGGCTCGTCGTCGGGAGCGATCTCATGCTCGAAGGGCTCGTCGTCGGGAGCGGGAGGCGGGGGAGCCGACGCCACGCCCGATGCCGGGGTGGACGGCGCCGCGACCTGCGGCAAGGCTCCGGTGGGCGGCACCGTGACCGGCACGGGTCCGGTGTGCGCGCCCGGTGCGAGCGTGGCTTCGACGCGCACGTGCAGGCCGAGCGTCTCGCGCACGGCGAGCGCGACGTTCTCCGCGTGCTCGCCGCCGGTGAAGCGCGCGGCGAGGGCGCCGTTGTCGAACGCGAGGCGCAGCACTCCCGCCTCGACGCCGGCGACCTGCGCCGACTGGCTCACCATGGCCCACGTGACGCGGCGACGCTCGAGCGTGCCGAGCACCTCCGGCCAGCGACGTCGCACGAGCTCCGAGTCCTCCGCTCCGTCCGCGATGTCGCCCGTGGGCGCGCGCACCGGCTCGGGAGCGGGGGCGGCCTGCTGGGCGGGGATCGCCGCAGTCTGGGGAGCCGAGGCCGGAGGCGAAGCTGCCGGGCGGGCCGGGGCCTGGGCGGCAGGAGCGTGCGGAGCCGGGGCAGGCGCCGGCGCGACGGCGGCCGGAGCCGCCGCGACCCGCGCAGCCGAGCCGGCCGGGGCATCGGCGGCGATGAGGCGAGCGCACAGCAGCTCGAGGTGCAGGCGCGGCGAGGTGGCGCCCACCATCGACATCAGAGCCTCGTTGACGAGGTCGGCGGCGCGGGAGGCGCGCTCGAGGCCGAGGTTGCGCGCCTGGGCGCGGATGCGCTCGGCCTGGTCCTCCGGCAGCTCGCCGAGCGCGCGCGACCCCTGCTCGCCCGCCGCGGCGATGATGACCACGTCGCGCAGGCGCTCCAGCAGGTCCTCGACGAAGCGGCGCGGCTCGTGGCCCGTCTCGATGACCCGCGCGACCACGGCGAACAGCGAGGCGCCGTCCGCCGCCGCGACGGCGTCCACGGCATCGTCCAGGAGCGTGGCGTCGGTGAAGCCCAGCAGGGAGATGGCGCGCTCGTAGGTCACGCCCTCCGGACCCGAGCCGGCGATGAGCTGGTCGAGCACGGACAGCGAATCGCGCACCGACCCGCCGCCGGCGCGCACCACGAGCGGGAGCACTCCCGATGCGACCGTCACGCCCTCCGCGTCGCACAGCTGCTGCAGGTAGCCCGTGAGGACTCCTGGGGGCACGAGGCGGAACGGGTAGTGGTGGGTGCGGGAGCGGATGGTGCCGATGACCTTGTCCGGCTCCGTGGTGGCGAAGATGAAGCGCACGTGCGGCGGAGGCTCCTCCACGAGCTTGAGCAGGGCGTTGAAGCCCTGCGTCGTGACCATGTGGGCCTCGTCGAGGATGAAGATCTTGTAGCGGTCGCGTGCGGGAGCGAAGGCCGCGCGCTCGCGCAGGTCGCGCGCGTCGTCGACGCCGTTGTGCGAGGCGGCGTCGATCTCGACGACGTCGACGGAGCCCGAGCCTCCGCGAGCGAGCTCGACGCACGAGGGGCACTGCCCGCACGGCGTGTCCGTGGGGCCCTTCTCGCAGTTGAGGCAGCGGGCGAGGATCCGCGCCGACGTGGTCTTGCCGCATCCGCGCGGACCGGAGAACAGGTAGGCGTGGGCGACGCGATCGGAGCGCAGGGCCTGCATGAGCGGCTCGGTGACGTGCTCCTGGCCCACGACATCGGCGAACGTGTCGGGCCGATAGCGGCGGTACAAGGCTGTCGTCACGCCCTTGAGCCTAGTCGCGGCGCCCGACGCGAGGGGAGGCATGTGGAGCGTCGCGCGGGCATCGGACGTTGTGCGGACATGCAAGGACCCCTCACGCACCCGGCAGAGCCCGCTTACCCTTGCTTCGTTCCCGACCTGGGGGAGTTGGGCGAGGTGCCGCCGCGTGAGGGGTCGTCCCCCAGTGTACGTGGAGCGACCGGTTTCGACCCCGCGCGGTCGCTCCGGTACCATTGCGGGGCTTGGAGGATTCGCCTAGTGGCCTATGGCGCACGCTTGGAAAGCGTGTTGGGTGCAA
>QGUM02000174.1:0-2472 GCA_003242455.2 Actinomycetes bacterium | reverse complement strand
CGGACCGGGACAGCCCGGCAGGCCAAGCGGACCGGGACAGCCCCGCAGGCCAGGCAGGCCAAGCGGACCGGGACAGCCCCGCAGGCCAGGCAGGCCAAGCGGACAGGGACAGCCCGGCAGGCCAGGCAGCCAGGCAGGACGGGACAGCCCACCAGGCCAGGCAAGCCTTTCAGTCCCGCAAACGGCACAGGGCCCCGGTGCCTGCGCACCGGGGCCCTGCGAAGCGCGAGGCTTACTTGGCCGCCGCGGCCTGCTCCACCGCGAGGCGGATGTTGCCGGGGATCGACCAGTTGACCGCGTTCTCGTTGACGCGCGGGTTGTGGTTCACGCCGTCGATGACGAGGTTCGGGGTCGAGTTGAAGCCGCGGATCGAGGCCTCCTCGGTCATGCGCGTGACCCACTTGGAGTATGCGTAGTCCGGGATCTTCGCGACCGTCTCCTCGGGGATGCCCACGCTGCGGGCGATCTCCTGGATCTTGGCGTCGTTGAGGCCGCGGGTGTTCTCCGCCGGCTGGTTGGCGTACATCGCCGTGAGGAACGCGACGAACTTCTCCGGCGCCTCCTCCGCGACGAGCGCGGCGGTGGACGCGGCGCGAGTCGAGTACGCGGTGCCCATGGAGTAGCCGTCGAGGATCGCGATCGGGTGGTACGTGATGTCGATCAGGCCCTCCTGCGACATCGCGGCGATGTCCGCGCCGTTGATGTCCTCGAAGCTGCGGCAGACCGGGCACATGAAGTCAATGTAGACCTCGACCTGCACGCGGTCGGGATCGAGGTCCTGGTTCACGATGCCGTTCGAGCCGACCACGAACCCGCCCTCGGCCGTCGCCGACGCCGGCGTCAGCTGGTTGGGGTTGTCGATGCTGCCCACGGCGTCCTGGCGCACGATGAACGCGATGAGCGCGGCGAACAGGCCGACCACCACGACGGCGCCGACGATCCACAGGATCGTGGTGCGACGCTGCTCGGCGCGGATCTGCGCCTGTGCCCTCTTGCGCGCCTCGGCGGCCTTGTCGTTGCGCGCCTGAGCCTGCTTGGCCTTGGCCATGTCTCACTCCTCAGTCTCGACGAAGGGACGGCCCGTGATGGAGTCCCCCCGCATCCATGCGTCCACCGACACGGCGCTGCGCGGGAACACCGCGACGAACAGCCCCATGGCAATGAACCCCAGTCTCTCCATCAGGTGAAGCGGATAGTTGGTCTCGCCGGGATCGACTTCGCCCCCACCGCCAAAGCAGCCGCAGTCGATGCTGTAGCCCTTGGCCCACACCCAGATGACCCCGAACGCGAAGCCCAGCATCATGACGATCCAGATGACCGCGCCTACGCGCGTGAACGCGCCCGCGAGCATGATCAGCGCAAGGAGGACCTCGACGAAGGGAAGGGTCGTGCCCACGAAGGGGACGACCGCCTCAGGCAGGAGCTGGTAGGCGCGCACCGCACGCACGGACTGCCCCAGGTCGGCGAACTTGGGAATGGCCGCGGCGATGAGGATGGCGGCGATCGCCACACGCACCACCAGCGTCAGCCACGGCTGGATCGCAGCCCATCGGCTTCCCGACGGCGCGGCGACGTCCTGCTGAGTCGTCTGCTCCGCCACGAACGCTCCTTGCTCGCTCCCGGCACTGCACCGGGCCCTGGTGATTGGCTGAACGCATCGTAGCCGCTCGATGTTCCTTCGCCACGGCACCTTCTTCTCGGGGCCCCGGGCATCGGCCGCCCGATGCCGCCCGGGCGAGCGAGAGGCCCGGCTCAGCGCGGCATCGGCGGCAGCGGCCACCACCACGGCTCGACGCCCAGCCACACCGCGAGCGCAAGGCTCGCCGAGGCGACGACGGCCACGAGGACCCACAGCGCCGTGACGCCGCGCGTGGGGGCCACTCCGGCCGCGAACCGATGAGCGCCGTCGCGCGTCCCCTCCGACCACAGCCCCCACCACAGCGAAGCCGCAGCGGCGAGCGCGCCGAGGAACAGGGCGGCCGAGCGCCCGAGGAGCACGGTGTGCTCCGAGCCGTCAGGGAACAGGTGCGCTCCGACGAGCCACCACCCCAGGGCGCCCACGCCCACGCCGATGACGGACGCCGCGAAGACGGACGGCAGCAGCTCCACGAGCGCGCGCGCCATGTGCCACGGCAGGCCCATGGTGTGGATCACGGCATCGCGGCGGCGCGCGCCGTGCTTGGCGCGCGCGGCCAGGAGGGCGAGGTGGCGGCGGTACGTCGCTCGGCCCACCCAGGCCGCGAGCACCAGGGCGCCCAGCGCGAGCACGGGAGCCACCGCCGCGGCGATGCTCGCCGTGAGCGTCCACGCGAGGAGCATCGCGGGCCGATGCGGGCGCGGCTCGGCCTCCTCGTCGTCTCCGTCGTCCTCGTCCCACTCGTCCGAGTCGTCGTCCCACTCCTCGCCGTCGCCTGCTGCGGCTCCCCAGCCGTCGTCGCTCCAGGCACCGCCCGCGTCGTCGTCGCTCCAGGC
>QGUM02000002.1:0-42429 GCA_003242455.2 Actinomycetes bacterium | reverse complement strand
TACGGCTCGCGCCGCGGCAACCACGAGGTCATGATCCGCGGCACGTTCGCGAACATCCGCCTGAAGAACCTGCTGCTCAAGAACCCCGACGGCTCCGTCGTCGAGGGCGGCTACACGCGCAACTTCCTCACGGGCGAGCAGGACACGATCTACGACGCCTCGGTCGCGTATCAGGAGGCGGGCATCCCGCTCGTCATCCTCGCGGGCAAGGAGTACGGCTCCGGCTCCTCGCGCGACTGGGCGGCCAAGGGCACGCGCCTGCTGGGCGTGCGCGCCGTGATCGCGGAGAGCTTCGAGCGCATCCACCGCTCCAACCTCATCGGCATGGGCGTCATCCCGCTGCAGTTCCCGGCGGGCGAGAACGCCGAGAGCCTGGGGCTGGACGGCACCGAGACGTACGACATCGCCGGCATCGCCGCGTTCAGCGCCGGGGAGCACCCCAAGACGCTCACCGTGGTCGCCACCCGTGCAGACGGCACCACGACGAGCTTCGACGCCGTGGTGCGCATCGACACGCCCGGCGAGGCGGACTACTACCGCAACGGCGGCATCCTCCAGTACGTCCTCCGGTCGCTCATCGCCTGACGACGCGCCGGGGAGGTCCGCAGAGGACTTGCCCTTACAGTGGAGAGTGCTCTCGGAAGGAGGCGGTGTGCTCGACGACGTCCACGGTCCCCGGGATCTTCGCGACCTCTCGCACGACCAGCTCACCGCCCTGGCCGCCGAGATCCGCGAGACCCTGGTCCGCTCCGTCTCCAAGACGGGCGGCCACCTGGGGCCCAACCTGGGCGTGGTCGAGCTGACGATCGCGATCCACCGCGTCTTCGACTCGCCGCATGACCCGATCGTCTTCGACACGGGCCACCAGTCGTACGTCCACAAGCTGCTGACGGGCCGCAAGGACTTCTCCTCGCTGCGCTCGCGGGGCGGCGTGTCGGGCTACCCCTCGCGCGCCGAGAGCGAGCACGACATCGTCGAGAACTCCCACGCCTCCACGTCGCTGTCGTGGGCCGCTGGCATCGCCCGAGCCCACACGCTGCGTGGCGAGCTCGACCGCACCACCGTCGCGGTCATCGGCGACGGCGCACTCACGGGAGGCATGGCGTGGGAGGCGCTCAACTCGATCGCGGAGAGCGAGGATCGGCTCGTCATCGTCGTCAACGACAACGGCCGCTCCTACGCGCCGACGACGGGCGGGCTAGCGCGCCGGCTCGACGGCATCCGCACCTCGCGCGCCTACGAGGACTTCCTCACGTGGGGACGGCGCACCTTCCAGGGTCGCGGGCCCGTGCGCAACTTCACGTACAACACCGTGATGCACGGCAAGCGCGCCCTCAAAGGGCTCATCGGGCCGCAGGGCATGTTCGAGGACCTGGGCATCAAGTACGTGGGGCCGGTGGACGGCCACGACATCCGCCAGCTGGAGGCGGCGCTGCACCACGCAAAGTCTTTCGGCGCGCCCGTCATCGTCCACGCGGTGACGGAGAAGGGGCGCGGCTACACGCCCGCCGAGCAGGACGTCGCCGACCGCTTCCACGCCGTCGGCAAGATCCACCCTGAGACCGGCCTGCCGATCCAGCCGTCGCGATTCGGCTGGACCTCCGTGTTCGCCGACGAGATGCTCGCCATCGGCGCCGAGCGGCCCGATGTCGTCGCCATCACGGCGGCGATGCTCGCCCCGGTGGGCCTTCAGCCCTTCGCCGATGCGTACCCGGGGAGGGTGATCGACGTCGGCATCGCGGAGCAGCACGCCGTGACGAGCGCGGCAGGCATGGCCTTCGCGGGCCTGCACCCGGTGGTCGCGGTGTACGCGACGTTCCTCAACCGCGCCTTCGACCAGGTGCTCATGGACGTGGCCCTTCACAAGGAGGGCGTGACCTTCGTGCTCGACCGCGCCGGCATCACCGGCGAGGACGGCCCCAGCCACAACGGCATGTGGGACATGGCGCTCCTGCGTCACGTGCCTGGTCTGCGGCTGGCCGCCCCACGCGACGAGCCGACCCTGCGCGCAGCCCTGCGCGCCGCCATCGACGTCGACGACGCCCCGACCGTCATCCGCTATCCCAAGGGCCCGGTGGCGGAGCCGCTTCCCGCCGTGCGGCGCGTGGGAGACGTCGAGTTCCTCGCGGAGCACGGCGCCGATCCGCGCATCATCGTCTTCGGCATCGGCTCCATGGCAGGCACCGCGATCGAGGCGGCCGGCAAGATCGCCGCGGAGGGCGTGAGCGTCGCCGCGGCGACCGCGACGTGGGTGCACCCCGTTCCCGAGGGCCTGCTCGAGGCCATCGGCGACGCCTACCTGGTGGTGACCGTGGAGGACGGCCTCACGGACGCGGGCGTGGGCGAGGAGTGGGCAGAGCACGCCCGGCTCGCGGGCCTCACCGTGCGGTGGGCTCACCACGGCATCCCGCGAGAGTTCATCGAGCAGGGCACGCGCGCCCAGATCATCGAGCAGGTGGGCCTCGAGCCCGACGTCATCGCGGGCTCCGCGGCCGCGCTCCTGCGCTCCTAGGCCCCGTCCGCGGCGGCTGCGGCAGCCGCGTCGACCGCCGCGAACGCCTCCGCCAGGCGCGCCGCGAGCAGGTCGATCTGCCACGGACGCGCCCCTCGCCCGGCCAGGAACGAGCGGATCCACTCCTCGCCGCCGCCCGCGTACTCCCAGCACGTCCGCCGCAGCGCGTCCGGCTGCAGCAGGTTCTCCACGGGGATCGTGTGCGCCTCGACGAGCTCCTGCACGATGGCGCGAGCCGCCTCGAGGCGGTCCGCCGCCTCGGGCTTCTTCTCGCGCCAGATGCGCGGCTGAGGCGGCCCGTCGCCCGCAGGGCCGCGCTTGGCAGGCAGCTCCGAGTCCGGCAGGGCCATGGCCTGCTGGATGAAGGGGTACCAGCGCGGCGCGGCGCGTCGGGTGCCCTTCGACGCCCACTCCTTGATCGCCACGAGCTCGTCGAGCGAAGCGGGCTTGGCCTGCGCCGCGGCCGTGATCGCGGCGTCCCTCAGCACGCGGCCGGGAGACATGTCCCGGCGGCGGGCCTCAGCGTCGCGGGCGAGCCACAGGGAGCGCACGATCGCGAGCGAGCGGGCGTCGCGCAGCAGATGCGAGCCGGAGACGCGACGCCACGGGTCGGGGCGGGGCTCCGGCGGGGGAGCCAGGCGCACGGCCTCGAACTCCTGACGGGCCCACTCGAGCTTGCCCGCCTCGTCGAGCCTCCGCTCCAGCCCGTTGCGCACGTCGATGAGCACCTCGACGTCGAGCGCGGCGTACACGAGCCAGTCGTGCGGCAGCGGACGCTCGGACCAGTCCTGTGCCGAGTGCTCCTTGGCGAGGGCCAGCCCGAGCTCGCGCTCCACCACGGCGGCCAGGCCCACCTTGGGCCAGCCGAGCATGCGCGCGGCGATCTCGGTGTCGAAGATGCGCTCCGGGTAGATGCCGAGGTCGTGCATGCCGGGCAGATCTTGGCTCGCGGCGTGGAAGACGTACTCGGCATCGCCGATCGCCGCGGCGAGGCCCGACAGGTCGGGGAGCGCTGCGGTGTCGATGAGGGCGATGCCTGCGCCCGCGCGCTTGAACTGGGCGAGGTATGTCGTCTGGCCGTAGCGGAAGCCCGATGCCCGCTCTGCATCGGCGGCGACGGGTCCCGTGCCCGCGGCGAAGGCGGCGATGGTGCGCTCGAGCGCCTCCGGGGTGTCGACGACGGGCGGGACCCCGCCTGCGGGCTCGAGAAGGGGAGTCGGAGGCGGACCCTCGGGCTCCTCGACCGCGACCGCCTCCTGCACGTCTTCGCTCATGCGCGTCCTCCGGGAAGCACTGCCACGCCCTCCGGCGTCGGCGGGATCCCCGCGCAGGAGGCGAGCAGCTCCGTCCACGCGACGATGTGGGCGCCCGCGTCGCTCGTCTCAGGAGTCCATGACACGCGCATCTCCACGCTCACCTCGTCCTCGCGTGCCGCGAGGTTGCCGAACGAGCGGTTGACCACCTTGGTGACGGTGCCGCCCAGTCCGTGATGCGGGACGCCCTCGAGCGCCTCCGAGATCCACGACCAGGCGGCGTCGGCCCATGCGTCGTCCGCGCCGATCTCGGGCTCCACGAGCGCCTTGACCAGGGCGACGACGCGCAGGTCGCCTTCCCACGCGTCGTTGCCGCCGGGCTCGTGCAGCAGGACGAATCGGCCCGTCGTCTCCAGGTCCTCCGGCATCACGGTGCCGTTGATCGCGATCGCGTACGCGGCGATGCGGGTGGGCGCGGGGGTCTCCACGAGGCGCACCTCGGGGCGCGTGCGAGCGGCGGCGAGCGAAGCCAAGGCTTCGCGGAAGCGCTCGGGCGCCTCTGCCGGGTTCATGTGCCGAGCCTACGAGGGCGATTGGGCCTTGGTGAAGAGGCACGCCCACGCGCGGGACATCGTCGAGGCGCGCGAACCCCTACGCTAGACGGGTATTCCCAACCCGGATCAAGGATGTGACATGGCGCTTGCGCAGATCGGCGTGACGGGACTGGCGGTCATGGGCCGCAACCTCGCGCGCAACTTCGCCCGCAACGGCTACACGGTGGCGGTCCACAACCGCAGCCCCGAGAAGATGCACTCGCTCATCGCCGACCACGGCCACGAGGGAGACTTCATCGGCTCGGAGACCCTCGAGGACTTCGTGGCCTCGCTCGAGAAGCCGCGCAAGATCGTCATCATGGTCCAGGCCGGCGCGGCCACGGACGCGGTCATCGACTCGCTCGTGCCCCTCCTGGACAAGGGCGACATCATCGTCGACGCGGGCAACGCGCTGTTCACGGACACGCGTCGCCGGGAGGCCGCGCTCGCCGCGCAGGGCCTGCACTTCGTCGGCTCCGGCGTCTCCGGCGGCGAGGAGGGCGCGCTCAACGGCCCCTCGATCATGCCGGGCGGTCCCGCCGAGTCCTACGAGACCCTGGGCCCCATCCTCGAGAAGATCTCGGCCAAGGTCGACGGCGAGCCGTGCTGCACGCACGTGGGGCCCGACGGCGCCGGCCACTTCGTGAAGATGGTCCACAACGGCATCGAGTACGCCGACATGCAGCTCATCGGCGAGGCGTACGACCTGCTGCGCCTGGGACTGGGCGAGGGCGCCCAGCAGCTGAGCGAGATCTTCGCGCAGTGGAACCAGGGCGACCTCGAGAGCTTCCTCATCGAGATCACCGCCGAGGTGCTGTCGCAGGTCGACGCCGCCACCGGCAAGGCGCTCGTCGACGTCATCGTCGACGAGGCCGGCCAGAAGGGGACGGGCCGCTGGACGGTCCAGAACGCCCTCGACCTGGGCGTGCCGGTGACGGGCATCGCGGAGGCGACGTTCGCTCGAGCGATCTCCTCGCAGCGCGCTCAGCGCGAGGCTGCCCGCGCGGTCCTCACCGCCGGCACCTCGCCGCTCACGGTGGAGGATCGCGACGCCTTCATCGAGGACGTGCGCCTCGCGCTGTACGCCTCCAAGGTCGTGGCGTACGCGCAGGGCTTCGACCAGATCCAGGCCGCGTCCGACGAGTACGGCTGGAACGTCGACCGCGGCGCCATGGCCCGCATCTGGCGCGGCGGCTGCATCATCCGCGCCCGCTTCCTCAACCGCATCACGGAGGCGTTCACGCGCGACCCTCACTTGCCGAGCCTGCTCGTCGACCCGTACTTCGCCGGCGAGGTCGCGCGCGGCGTCGAGGCGTGGCGCCGCGTGGTGTCCCAGGCGGCGCTCGCAGGCATCCCCGTGCCTGCGTTCGCGTCCTCCCTCGCGTACTACGACTCGCTGCGCGCCGAGCGTCTGCCCGCCGCCCTCATCCAGGGCCAGCGCGACTTCTTCGGCGCCCACACGTACAAGCGCATCGACAAGGACGGCACCTTCCACACCCTGTGGTCGGGCGACCGCACGGAGGTCGAGGCGTAAGTGGTCCCCGTCGTCGTCGGCGGTGACATCGGGGCGTACGCGCTCCTGAGGGCCTTCCACGATCACACGGGGACCCCGGGAGTCGTGGTCGCGCGCGTGCACACGCGTCCGTTCACGGACACGCGCATCGCCCAGCAGGTCATCGCCGACGTCGAGGATCCCGATGCGCTCGTCGCCGCGCTCCTGGACATCGCCAGGCAGCGAGCCGGTCAGCGCCTCGTCCTGCTGTCGAACGCCGACTGGTACGTCGAGACGATCGTCAAGCGCCGCGCCGAGCTGGAGCCGCACTTCGAGATCCCGATGTGCTCGACGGAGGTCTTCGACCGCGTCTCCTCCAAGGAGCGGTTCCAGGCCGACTGCGAGGCGCTCGGCATCCCCGTGCCTCGCACGGTCCCGGTGCGCTTCGCCTCGGGCGCTCCCGTCGCGGACGGCGATCTCGACGCGCTGACGTACCCCGTCATCGGCAAGGCGAGCTCGTCGGCGGAGCACCACTACGTGGACTACCCCGGCAAGCTCAAGGTCGCCCACCTGGAGTCCCGTGCCGAGGTGGATGACCTCCTCGGCCGCCTGGCCGCCGCGGGCTTCACGGGGACGTACCTCGTCCAGGAGCTCATCCCGGGCGACGAGACGCAGATGCGCTCGCTCACGGCCTACCGCGACGCCCGGGGCGTCGTGACGATGCTGTGCACGGGCAGGGTCCTGCTCGAAGAGCACACTCCCGGCACGCTCGGCATCCCGGCGGCGATCCTCACCGAGCAGTACGCCGACGCCATGGACGCCATGAGCGCGTACCTGGACGCGGTGGGCTATCGGGGCTTCGCGAACGCCGACTACAAGTTCGACGAGCGCACGGGCAGGCACGTGTTCTTCGAGGTCAACCCGCGCATCGGGCGCAACAACTGGTACGCGACAGCGGCCGGCGTGAACCCGGCGCGCTTCGTCGAGGCCGATCTCGACGGAGCCCCGATCGAGCCCGTGCGTGCCGACCGCGAGGTGCTGTACTCGGTGGTCCCGATCGGGCTGCTCAAGCGCTACCTGCTCGACCCGGGGCTCAAGGCCCGCGTCGCGGCCGCAGCGAGGCGCGGGGTGGCCCGGCCGCTGCACAACCCGGCCGACGGCTCGCTCAAGCGGCGCGCCGTCATCGCGGCCTTCACGTGGAACTACCGTCGCAAGTACCGCCGGCACTACCCGCGGCCCACCGCCACCGGCTACTGAGCGGGCGCGCCGTCGCGGCGACGCCCGTCGGCCCCGCTCGGCTCAGCGGGCGGCCGAGGACGCGTCCACCGCTCCATGACGAAGCCGCCCGCCTCGATGCGGTGGGCGAGGACCAGGGCCGCAGGCGGCTCGGGAACCCGCGGCGCGCCTGCGCCGCCGGCCAGGGGAGAGCGGGTGAGGCAGTACTCGTCGACCGCATCGGCGTCCAGGAGCCTCCTGGCGACCTCCGGACCGCCCTCGCACAGGACTCGCGTGAGGCCATGTGCGGCAAGGCCCGCGAGCGCGAGCACGGGGTCCCACCGGCGCTCGCCCGCGATGACGAGGCGTTCGCGCCACACGCCCGACGCGGTGCGCGCCGCCGGGGAGTCGGCCGTCGTGACGACCCACGTCGTGTGGGGGTCGAGCCCTTCCGGGAGCGCCCCCGAGCGCGTCGAGATCGCGAGGTGGGGTCGGGGAGACAGGCCCGCCGCGACGCGAGCGGCCTGCGCCGCCGCGCGCATGGGGATGTCGCCGTAGCGCTCCGCCCGAGCCGTCGCCGCGCCCACGAGGACGACGTCGCAGGCCCAGCGCACGACGCGCAGCACGCGCACGTCCTCGGGACCGTTGATCGAGCGGGACGAGCCGTCAGGTCCCGCTGCGGCACCGTCCGCGGCCGCGACGAGGCTCAGCCGCACGGTGCCGGGCGCATGGGGGTACAGGGCCGCCAGCGCGCCGTCGAGGCCGTCCTCGCCGGGCGGGTCGATCTCCGCCATGCGGGGGTGCGTCAGCCGCATGGGCCGTCCCGTCATCCGCACCTCCTTGGCTCTTCGAGCACCCTAGCGAAACTAGGCTTGTCGCCATGACGCAGCTCGTGGGACGACGTCCGGTCGTCGCCCCCTCGGAGCTCATCGCCAGCCTCGTCCCGCCGCCGCACTTCGCCGACGCGCGCTTCGACACGTACAAGCCGGACCCGGCGTTCCCGAGCCAGAGGGCGGCGCTCGACGCGGTGCGCGGCTTCGCCGAGGGCATCCGCCGCCCTGGCAGGCTGCGGGGAGGCTCGGGGGCGAGCGCGGGCAAGGGCCTGTACCTCGACGGCGGCTTCGGCGTGGGCAAGACGCACCTGCTCGCGGCGCTCGCCCACGACGTGGGCAGGAGCGCCGCGTTCGGCACCTTCGTCGAGTACACCCACCTGGTGGGCGCTCTCGGCTTCCAGGCTGCGCGCTCGGCTCTCCAGGAGTTCTCGCTCGTGTGCATCGACGAGTTCGAGCTCGACGACCCCGGCGACACGCTCCTCATCGCTCGCCTCATGCGCGAGCTCGCCGACGCGGGGGTCGCCATCGCCGCGACCTCCAACACCCTGCCCGAGTCCTTGGGAGAGGGGCGCTTCGCCGCGGAGGACTTCCGGCGCGAGATCCAGGCCGTCGCGGCCGTGTTCTCCGTGGTCACGATCGACGGGCCCGACTACCGGCATCGCGGCGATCTCGCCTTCGTCGCGGCCGATGCCGCCGACGTGGCGGCGGTGGCGGGCACGGACGGCGGGGTCGTCGAGGAGTGGGGCGCGCTCGTGGCCGACCTGTCACATGTGCACCCGAGCCGCATCGGCGCGTACGTCGACGGCGTGCGGACCCTGGGCCTGACGGGCATCGGGCCGCTCGCCGACCAGAACCAGGCCCTGCGCATCGTGACGCTCGTGGACCGCCTGTACGACCGGGACGTGCGCATCGTCGCCAGCGGGGCGCCGCTCGATGCGATCTTCACTCCCGAGATGCTGCGCGGCGGCTACCGCAAGAAGTACTTCCGCGCGCTGTCCCGCCTTGCAGCGATGAGCGCGAGCGGCCCGGCGAGCCCTGCCTCCTAGCCCTGCAGGCGCATCGAGGGGACGCCGCGCCGCGCGGCGTCCTTGGCGGCGGCGATGCGCGACTGCTCGGCCGCGACGTCGAAGTCAGCCGCGGGCCAGCCCAGCTCGAGCCCCTGCAGGGCCTCGAGGAGCAGCTCGCTCACGGCGAGGCGCGCGAACCACTTGTTGTCCGCCGGGATGGCGTGCCATGGCGCCCAGTCCGTCGAGGTGTTGCGGATCGCATCCTCGTAGGCGGCCATGTAGGCGTCCCAGTTCTCGCGCTCGTCCAGGTCTCCCGGGTTGTACTTCCAGTGCTTGTCGAGGCGCGCCAGGCGCTCCTCGAGGCGGCGCAGCTGCTCGTCGGGGGACACGAGCATGGCGCACTTGACGATGACGGTGCCCGACTCGGCGACCTCGCGCTCGAAGTCGTTGATCTCGCCGAAGCGCTCGGGCCACGGATCGCCGTCGACGAGCCTGTTCACCCGCACCACGAGCACGTCCTCGTACTGCGAGCGGTCGAAGACGCCGATCTTGCCGGGCTTGGGCAGGGCGTTGCGGATCCGCCACAGGTAGTGATGCGAGCGCTCCTCCTCGGTGGGCACGCCGAACGAGCGGTGATGGACGCCCTGCGGGTCGACCATGCCGACGACGTGGCGCACGATGCCGCCCTTGCCGGCGGTGTCCATGCCCTGGAGCACCAGGAGCACCGAGCGCGTGCCGCCGTGCTTGCCCTCGGCGAACAGGCGCTCCTGGAGCTCGGAGAGCTCCTCGCCCACCTTCTTCATGCGCTTGAGGGCGGCCTTCTCGCCGCCGGACCAGCCAGGAGTGGCGGCGGCGTCGAAGGACCCGATCGAGAAGTCGGACCCGACGCGCAGGAGCTGGGACGCGGGCGCCTCCCACGCGCGCGTGGACGTGCCGGACTTCTTCTTGCCTTCTTTGGCCACCGAGAGCTCCTCCCGGGCGCTGCCACGCCCCGCCTAGCCGACGAGCGCGACCGACTGAGCCGGCATCGTCGCCGTCCCGTCATGGACGGACACCTCGCCCCACGAGCCCAGGAGCGCGGGGGAATGGTCTACCGGGAACTCTAGCTGCGCGTCGGACAGGTTCGCGATGATCCGCACGGGTCCCTCGACGGCGAGCACGCCGGGAGACGGCTCCCAGGCGCGCACCGGGTGTTGTGTCCACGCCGCGGGGTCGCGGGTGCGCTCCCGCAGGCCGATGCACGTGGCGACCCAGGCGCGCACGCGGGCGTACCGCTCGGAGGCGTCGTAGGCATGGGCGATGCGGGAGCGCTCGAAGGTCGCCACGTCCTGCGGGTCGGGGACCTCGATGTCGCCCCCCCATCCGTGCGAGGCGAACTCCGCGATCCGCCCGCGTGTCACCGCCTCGCCCAGCTCTGCCTCGTGGTCGGAGAAGAACTGGAAGGGCGCGTCCTCGCCGTGCTCCTCGCCCATGAACAGCATCGGCGTGAAGGGGCCCAGCAGGACCACTGCGAGCGAGGTCGCGTAGGCGGCGGGCGTGAGGCTCGTGACGGGCCGGTCGCCGAGTGCGCGATTGCCCACCTGGTCGTGGTTGGACGCGAAGACGACGAAGCGCCGTCGATCGATGTCGTCGGGCACGGGAGCGCCCCAGAGCTCGTCACGGAAGCTCGAGTAGGAGCCGTCGTGGACGAAGACGCGCCGCAGCGCGTGGTCGAGCGTCTCGATCGAGCCGAAGTCCGCGTAGTAGCCGTGCCGCTCGCCCGTGAGGTACGCGTGGAGGGCGTGGTGGACGTCGTCGGCCCACTGCATCGTCTGGCCCAGTCCACCGGCCGACGTGGGGGTCACCGTGAGCGGGTCGTTGCGGTCGCTCTCCGCGATGAGGGCGAGCGGCCGCCCCAGTCGCGCGGACAGCGCCTCGGTCTCGTCCGCCAGCTCGGCGAGGAGATGGCGCGGCGAGTCGTCGACGAGCGCGTGGACGGCGTCGAGGCGCAGCGCGTCCACGTGGAAGTCCTCGAACCAGCGCAGTGCCGCGCCGATGATGTGGGCGCGCACGGCATCGGAGCCGGGGCCGTCGAGGTTGGCGCCGTGGCCCCATGGGGTCTGGTGGCGGTGCGAGAAGTACGGGCCGTACATCCCCAGATAGTTGCCGTCCGGACCCTGGTGGTTGAAGACGACGTCCAGGCCCACGCCGAGTCCGCGCGCATGTGCGGCGTTCACGAATCGCTGGAGGGCCTCCGGGCCGCCGTATGCCTCGTGCACGGCGTACATCCCCACGCCGTCATAGCCCCAGCCACGCTGCCCGGGGAAGGGGGCGATCGGCATGAGGGTCACGAGCTCGATGCCCGCGTCGGCGAGGCGATCGAGCTCCTCGATGGCGGCGTCGAGGGTCCCGCCGGGGGTGAAGGTCCCGACGTGCACCTCGTAGTGCACCGCGCCTAAGGCGTCGATGCCGCTCCAGTCCGCGTCTGTCCACGCATCGGGGTCGAGGACCACATGGCGCGAGAGGCCGTGAACGCCGTGGGGCTGCGCGGGCGAGCGCGGGTCGGGAAACGGGCCGGAGCCGTCCACGACGAAGCCGTAGTCGTCTCCTGGCGCGAGCTCGCCTCCCGTCCACCAGCCGAGCGCGTCGCGCGCCAGCGGCGTGCGGGTCACGCCGCCGTCGCGCTCGACGTGCAGCTCCACGGCCGATGCCTGCGGTGCCCACACCTGGCCGGCCGGCCGGTTCCGATGCGTCACGCCCGCTCCAGCAGGGCCACGGGCAGGGCGTCGAGGAGGAGGCCGAGGGGCGTGCGACCGCCCTCGAGGGAGCGTCCCGTGAGCACGTCGGTCCACGGGCCGTCAGGGAGGTGGAGCGTGTGGTCCTGCCAGCCGCCCAGGCGAGCCAGCTCTGCCGCCGCGCGGGTCGCCACCGCCACCACGGCGGCCTCGCCGTCGACCGTGCGCGCGAAGGTGATCGCGTGGGAGGAGGTGGAGGCGAGCGGCTCGTAGCCGGCGCGCGCGCCGACGAACGCCTCCGCCCGCGAGCGCCGCAGACGCAGCGCCCTGGACGTCACGAGCAGCTTCTCTCGAGACAGGGTGCGCTTGGCGCGGCCGGATCGCGCCCTGTCGAGCCGGGCGAGCTCCGCCTCGAGCGACGCGAGGTCCACGCTCCGGCGGTTGTCGGGATCGACGAGCAGCGGCGCGTGCGCCTCCGTGCCCTGGTAGACGTCGGGTATGCCGGGAAGCGTGAGGTGCAGGAGCGTCTGGCTCAGGATCGCCGCGCGCACGGCGTCGGCCGTGAGCTGGGACCAGCGGGCGACGAGCTCGCGGATCACCGGGTCGGCGTGCGTCGCCTGGCAGAACCACAGCACCGCCGTCTCGTACTCGGCGTCGACGTCCGTCCAGGAGGTGCGCGTCTTGGCCTCGCGCATCGCCTTGGCGAGGTAGGCCTCGAGGCGCTCCCACGCCATGGGGCGGCCGGACTCGTCCACCGTCCCCACGAGCGTCTGCCACCACAGCAGCTCCGTGCGTCCGTCGAGCTCGGCGGGGCGCAGCGCGGCCGATGCCTTGCGCGCGTCCGTCACCCACGCGTCCCACTCGCCGGGCAGCTCGCTCAGCACGCCCAGGCGCGCGCGGATGTCGCCGGAGCGCTTCGTGTCGTGGGTCGTGAGCACGGTGAGCGCATGAGGGGAGGAGAGATCACGCTCGGCGGCCCAGGCGTGGAAGGCGGCCGTGGGCAGGGCGAAGCGCGCCGCAGGCGAGCCGACCTCGCACAGCGGCAGGAGGTGCATCCAGCGGTAGTACGCGGTGTCCTCGACGCCCTTGGCCATGACCGCGCCGCACACCTGCTGGAAGCGCGTGATGAGCTCGAGCCGGGCCGCCTCGACGGTGCGGCCGGCGCTGCCGACCTCGCGGCCCTTGAGCAGGTCCACGACGACCTCGAGCGTCTCGTGCCGCTCGGGATCGAGCACCTCGCGAGCGCGTGCGGCGGCCGCGTCCAGCTCCTCGAGGGCGCTCGGCGACGGCGGCTGGCCCGGCTCGATGTAGGCCCGGTAGCGGGACATCGCGACGAGCATCGCGCGCAGGCAGTCGTGGAGCGAGCGCCACGTGTGGTCGCGCAGGCGCACGTCCGAGGTGCACACGGCATGCGCGAGGCTCGCCAGGCGGGAGGCCTCCGGCGCGAGCGCGCCGTCGAGCACCTCGCGCTTGGACGTCGTGATGACGGACTGCAGGTCGCCGACGCCGTCGCCCGTGACGCGCTGCAGCGTCGCGGCGAGCCCCATCGCCCCGGCGGGGTCGCGCAGCACCGCGCCGATGCGCCACGCCGCGTCGTAGCCGGTGGTGCCGGCCGTGCGCCAGGACGAGGGGAGCGTCTCCTCGTCCTCGAGGATCTTCTCGACGACGATCCACGCGTCGCCCGTCGCCTCCGCGAGCCGCGCGAGGTACCCGGCGGGGTCGGCGAGGCCGTCGGGGTGGTCGACGCGCAGCCCCGCGAGCGTGCCGTCCCTGACGAGGTCGACGATGACCCGGTGGGTCGCCTCGAACACCTCCGGGTCCTCGACACGCAGGCCCACGAGGGTCCCCACGTCGAAGAAGCGCCGGTAGTTGAGCTCTTCGTTCCCGACCCGCCAGTACGCGAGGCGGTAGTGCTGCTGCTCGACGAGGCTCTCGAGCGGGAGGTTCTCGGTGCCCTCGCGCAACGGGAAGACGTGGTCGAAGTAGCGCAGCACGGGACGGGGCTCGTCCTGGCCCGGCAGCCGGAGGGCTTCGACGCCGAGGTGTCCTCGGGCCAGCGCCGTCCCGATGCGCTCGCCCAGGACGGGCATGAGCACGGGCTCTCCCGCCTCCCAGTCCACGTCGAACCATGTCGCGTACGGCGAGGCCTCGCCGTGCTCGAGCACGGACCACAGCGCCCGGTTGTGGTGCGCGGGAACGGGCACGGCCATGTGGTTGGGCACGATGTCCGCGATGAGCCCGATGCCGTGCTCGCCGGCCTTCCACGCGAGCTCTCGCAGACCCTCCTCGCCTCCCAGCTCGTGCGAGACGCGCGAGTGGTCCACCACGTCGTAGAAGTGCGTGGAGCCCGGCGTGGCCTCGAGGATGGGGGAGAGGTACAGGTGCGACACGCCCAGGCGCTCCAGGTAGGGCAGCAGCGCGGCGGCGTCGGCGAAGGCGAAGTCGGCGGTCAGCTGGACCCGGTAGGTGGACACGGGGACGGGGGCGTCCGCACGGTGTCCCAAGCGCTTGAGTCGTTCGCGTCGGGTGTCTGCCATGGGGTGGACCGCCTCACGAGGTCGTCTTCATCCTGTCATGGGGGACACGAGCAGGCACCTTGAGACGTTCCCGGAGACGAAAAAGCCCCGCTCCGAGGAACGGGGTGTGACTCCTAGCGTGGGCGATACTGGGTTCGAACCAGTGACCTCTTCCGTGTCAGGGAAGCGCGCTACCACTGCGCCAATCGCCCGAGGTGGAGACGGGATTCGAACCCGTGTAGACGGCTTTGCAGGCCGCTGCCTAGCCACTCGGCCACTCCACCGCAGCTCCGTTGCCGGTGAGGCATCGGCACTCCGAGCGGACGACGGGACTCGAACCCGCGACCCTCACCTTGGCAAGGTGATGCTCTACCAACTGAGCCACGTCCGCGTGTCTGGGGCCATCGGCCCTGACCAGGGATTGACTGTAACGGACGAGCGCGCGAAATTCCAATCCGCCGTCGCGTGTCGCGCCCACATCGCCGCGCGGGTCCCGGGGAGGCGGCCTCCCGGCGCTAGCGTTGGGGCCATGACGAGCCCGGCCGACGCGCGCGCGGACGCCAGCGCTGCGTTCCGCGGCCTGCGCGCGCGCGGCGTCGCCGAGCACATCGACGTCACCCGCGAGTCGCATCGCCTGGCCGAGGGCGGCTTCTGGGTCCTCGTGGGCACCTTCGAAGGGCGGATCGACGCGTGGCGCTTCAGCGAGGTCCGCGCGGTCGATGCGGTGAAGGAGCCGGCCGATGCCGGCAGGGCGTGGCACGGCCCGCGCGCGGACTCCTGGCGCACGTCGCTCAACCGCGAGGAGTACATGGCGGGGGTGCAGGCGATCCGCGACCACATCCGCGAGGGGGAGGTCTACCAGGCCAACCTGTGCCGCGTGCTCGAGGCGCCGCTTCCCGCGGGATCCCACGGGCCCGATGCGGTGGCGCTGTCCCAGCTGCTCGCGCGGGGCAATCCGGCCCGCTACGCCTCGCGCATCGTCATCCCCGGAGACGGCGAGGTGCCGGGGACGTGGATCGTGTCTGCGAGCCCGGAGCTGTATCTCGCGGTGGACGGCCCGGTCGTGACGTCCTCGCCCATCAAGGGCACGGCGGCGACGGGGCAGCCGATGCTTCCCAAGGACGAGTCGGAGAACATCATGATCACCGACCTCATCCGCAACGACCTCTCGCACGTGGCGGTCCCCGGCTCCGTGACGGTCCCCGAGCTGCTGGGCCGGCACGCCCATCCCGGCCTGGACCACCTGCAGTCGACCGTCGCCGCCACGCTCGAGGCCGAGTTCGACTGGACGGAGCGGATGTGGTCGGCTCTGCTCGACGGGACGTTCCCGCCGGGCTCGGTGTCCGGCGCGCCCAAGGAGTCCGCGCTGAACATCATCCGCAGCCTTGAGCCGGTGCCGCGCGGGCCCTACTGCGGCGCCATCGGCTGGATCGACGCGGATGCTCGCAGGGCGGAGCTGGCCGTGGGGATCAGGACCTTCTGGTGGGAGGATCGGGGCGGCGGCGTCTTGAGCTTCGGCACCGGCGCGGGCATCACGTGGGGCTCTCATGCGGAGGGGGAATGGGAAGAGACCGAGCTCAAGGCTCGACGGTTGATAGCGCTCGCCTCACTCGACACAATGTCGCCATGACATCGGTCGTGTGGGCAGACGGGCAGCTGCGCCCGCCGACCGAGCCGGTGTACACCGCCCTGGACCACGGCGTGACGGTGGGCGACGGCGTGTACGAGACCATCGCGATGCGCAACGGACAGCCGTTCGCGCTCACGCGTCACCTGCTGCGTCTGCAGTACTCGGCCGAGCGCCTGGGCATCCGCGACATCGACGTCCACTGGATCCGCGAGGGCATCAGCCAGGTCATCGCGGCGCGGCCGCAGGACATCGTGCGCCTGCGCGTCACCGTCACCTCGGGCCCGGGCCCCATGGGATACCTGCGCGACGGAGGGCCCTCGAGCGTCGTGATCATCGGCGGCCCCTCCGTGCGCCCGCGCCAGTGCGTCGCGGTGCGCGCCCCGTGGAAGCGCAACGAGCGCTCGCCGCTGGCCGGCGTCAAGACCACCTCGACGGCAGAGAATGTCGTCATGGCCCAGTTCGCGCGCGAGAAGGGCGCCGACGAGGCGATCGTGTCCAACACCCACGGCCACCTGTGCGAGGGGACGAGCACGAACATCTTCATCGAGCGCAACGGCGAGGTGCTCACCCCGCCGCTCGCCTCCGGCTGCCTGCCGGGCATCACGCGCGGGCTCGTGCTCGAGTGGGGCGCGCGCGCAGGCCTGCCGGTGCGCGTCGCGGCTCCGGGCGAGCTGCCCATGTCCGTTCTCGACGAGGTCGTCCGGGGCGAGGCCCACGCATCCGTGACGAGCACCACGCGCGGAGTGCAGCCCATCGCGCGGCTCGACGGCGCGGACGTCAAGCCCGGCCCGGTCCTGACGCGTCTGGCCACCCTGTTCGACCAGTACGCGTCCGCCGATCCGGACCCGGCGCCCCCGCGCGGCGCGGTGACCCGTCGGGACCCGGTACCATAGTCACGCTCGAGGGCGATTGGCGCAGGGGTAGCGCGCTTCCTTCACACGGAAGAGGTCACTGGTTCGATCCCAGTATCGCCCACGGGAGAAGGCCCCAGAAGATTCGTCTCCTGGGGCCTTCGTCGTCCCCGCCGCGGCTCGCGATAGGGCAGAATCGGCATCGTGGCCGAAGCTCTGGTGCTGGGAATCGTCGTCCTCACGGCTCTCGCCTTCGACTTCACGAACGGATTCCACGACACCGGCAACGCGATGGCCCCCACCATCGCCACGCGGGCGCTCAAGCCCAAGCAGGCGGTGCTCCTCGCCGCGATCCTCAACCTCGTCGGCGCGTTCCTGTCGCTGAGCGTCGCCGCGACCATCGCCAAGGGCATCGTCGACGCAGAGATCGTCACGCTTCCCGTCGTGCTGTGCGGCCTGGCCGGCGGCATCGTGTGGAACCTGCTGACGTGGCTCTTCGGCCTTCCCTCGAGCTCCTCGCACGCCCTGGTGGGAGGCGTGGTCGGCTCGGTCATCGCTGGCTTCGGCCTCAGCGGCGTCCACTGGGACGGGCTCGCCGCCAAGGTCATGGTCCCCGCGCTCGTGGCGCCCGTGGTCGCGATCGCCGTGGCGGCGACGGGCACAGCGGTCATCACGCGCATCACGCGCAGCTTCGTGCGCAAGGAGTCCGACCGCTCGTTCCGCTGGGGCCAGATCGGCTCCGCGTCGCTCATGGCGCTCGCGCACGGCACGAACGACGCGCAGAAGACGATGGGCATCATCCTGCTCGCGCTCATCGCCGCAGGCGCGGTGCCGAGCGACGCGAGCGTCCCGTTCTGGGTCATCGTCTCGTGCGCCGTCGCCATGGCGCTCGGCACCTACATGGGCGGCTGGCGCGTCATCAAGACCCTGGGCAAGGGCCTCGTGCGGCTCGACACCCGGCAGGGCATGGCGGCCGACGCGTCCTCGGCGTCGGTCATCCTGCTGTCGAGCCACTTCGGCTACTCGCTGTCGACGACGCACGTCGCCTCGGGCTCGATCCTCGGCACCGGCATCGGCCGCCGCGGCGCGAAGGTGCAGTGGAGCGTCGCCGGCAAGATGCTCGTGGCCTGGCTCGTCACGGTGCCGGCGGCGGCCCTCGTGGGCGCCCTGTTCTATGGCGTCGACTCGCTCTTCGGCCCCATCACGGGCGCGTTCGTAGTCTTCGGGCTGCTCGTGGCCGCATCGGCCCTCATCTGGTGGCTGTCGCGCCGGCGCCCGGTCCACGCCGACGACATGAACGACGACTGGGAGCCCGAGGGCAACGAGGAGTCGATCGTCGCCGACGCCATCCGCTCCCACAACCCGCACTTGCTGCGCGTGCGCAAGCGCAAGCACAAGAAGAAGCACAAGAAGAAGCACAAGTCCAGCTCGAAGAAGAGCAAGGACAAGGCCAACGCGAAGTCCAAGGGCCGCAAGGAGCTCAAGCGCAAGGCGAAGAAGCGCAAGGACGGCAAGAAGTCCAAGTCCGGCAAGAAGAAGGGCGGACGCTCGTGAACGAGTTCGTCGAGTGGGGATCCCTGCTCAACATCGTCGTCTTCGGACTGCTCGTGGGCGCCGGAGTCCCCGCCGTGTACGCGCTCGGCGTGCGGGCCGTCAAGAACGTGGGCGCGCGCGACGGCGCCGGCCGCCTTCCGCTGTGGCGCAAGGCCGTGGCCGTCCTGTGCTTCGGCGTGTGCGTCGCCGTCGTCCTCACCGGCGTCGTCTTCATCGCCGCGGGAGGGCATTAGGCCTCGCTCAGGCCCGTCGCGCGAGAGGTACCGTTGTGGGGTGCGCACCACCCCGGCGCGCAGCGTGAAAGGAACCCCACATGGATCTCGACAATGTCCTCGACAAGGCCAAGGAGCTCGCGAAGAACGTCTCGGACGAGCAGATCGACCAGGCCGCCAAGATCATCGCGGACAAGGTCGACGACAAGTTCGACGGCGTCGTGAAGACCGTCGCCGAGCAGGCCAAGAAGCTCAACGACTGACAGCACGTGCGGCGCCGTCTCCATCGATGGGGGCGGCGCCGATGCGTGTGGGTAGCATCTAGGTGCGCACCGCGCTCCACCATCAGCCGAAGGAGAGATCGTGTCCCAGCTCACCGTGACCGTCGACGGCATGGAGCGTCAGGTCGAGCAGGGGACGACGGGCGCCGACGTGTTCGCCGACCGTCGCGATGTGGTGGTGATGCGCTCCGAGGGCCAGCTGCTCGACCTGTCGCGCGAGCTCGAGCCGGGTCAGGCGGTCGAGGGCGTGCTCATCAGCGAGCCCGACGGGCTGTCCGTGCTGCGCCATTCGTGCGCGCACGTGCTCGCCCAGGCGGTGCAACAGGTCAATCCCGATGCCAAGCTCGGCATCGGCCCGCCCATCGAGAACGGCTTCTACTACGACTTCGACGTCGCCGAGCCCTTCACCCCCGAGGCTCTCAAGGAGCTCGAGAAGGTGATGCAGCGCATCGTCAACGAGGGCCAGACCTTCCGCAGGCGCGTCGTCACCGACGCGGAGGCGCTCGCCGAGCTCGCTCATGAGCCGTACAAGTGCGAGCTCATCGGCCTCAAGTCCGGCGCGGCCGAAGCGGGGGATGGGGCGTCGGTCGAGGTCGGCGCCGGCGAGCTCACCATCTACGACAACGTCCGCAAGGACGGCACCGTCGCGTGGAAGGACCTGTGCCGCGGCCCGCACATCCCCACCACCAAGCTGCTGGCCAACGGCTGGTCGCTCATGCGCTCGGCGGCGGCGTACTGGCGCGGCTCGGAGAAGAACCCGCAGCTGCAGCGCATCTACGGCACCGCGTGGCCCACCAAGGACGAGCTCGTCGCGTACAAGGAGCGCCTTGCCGAGGCCGAGCGCCGCGACCACCGCAAGCTCGGCGCCGAACTCGACCTGTTCTCCTTCCCGGAGGAGATCGGCTCCGGCCTGGCCGTGTTCCACCCCAAGGGCGGCATCGTCCGCATGGAGATGGAGAAGTACTCGCGCGAGCGTCACGTCGAGGCGGGCTACGAGTTCGTGTACACGCCGCACGCGACCAAGGGCCGCCTGTTCGAGATCTCCGGCCACCTCGACTGGTACGCGGAGGGCATGTACCCGCCCATGCAGCTCGACGAGGAGCGCGACGCGCAGGGCAACATCACCCGGCAGGGCGTGGACTACTACCTCAAGCCCATGAACTGCCCCATGCACAACCTGATCTTCGACGCCCGCGGCCGCTCCTACCGTGAGCTGCCGCTGCGCCTGTTCGAGTTCGGCACCGTGTATCGCTACGAGAAGTCCGGCGTGGTCCACGGCCTCACCCGGGCGCGCGGCTTCACCCAGGACGACGCGCACATCTACTGCACCCGCGAGCAGATGCGCGATGAGCTCACCTCACTGCTGAACTTCGTCCTGGACCTGCTCAAGGACTACGGCCTCGACGACTTCTACCTCGAGCTGTCGACCCGCAACCCGGAGAAGTCCGTGGGCTCCGACGAGGTGTGGGAGGAGGCGACCGAGACGCTGCGCGAGGTCGCCCTCGCATCGGGCCTGGAGCTCGTTCCCGACCCGGGCGGCGCCGCGTTCTACGGCCCCAAGATCTCCGTGCAGGCGCGCGACGCGCTCGGCCGCACGTGGCAGATGTCGACCATCCAGCTCGACTTCAACCTGCCCGAGCGCTTCGAGCTCGAGTACATGGCCGCCGACGGCTCGCGCCAGCGCCCCGTGATGATCCACCGTGCGCTCTTCGGCTCGATCGAGCGCTTCTTCGCGATCCTCACCGAGCACTACGCAGGCGCCTTCCCCGTCTGGCTCGCGCCCGTCCAGGTGCTCGGCATCCCCGTGGCGGAGGCATTCGACGGCTACCTGGGCGGCATCGCGGCGCGGCTGCGCGAGCGGGGCGTGCGCGTCGAGCTCGACCTGTCCGACGAGCGCTTCCCCAAGAAGATCCGCAACGCCTCCAAGTCCAAGGTGCCGTTCGTGCTCATCGCCGGCGGCGACGACGAGGCCGCGGGCGCCGTCTCCTTCCGCTTCCGTGACGGCAGCCAGGAGAACCAGGTGCCCGTGGACGAGGCGATCGAGCGCATCGTCGCCGCGATCAGGGACAAGGTGCAGGTCTAGCCGTGGACACGGAGTGGGTCGACGCTGACTCGTTCGCAGGGGAGCCGGACGGCTTCCAGCGGCTGTGGACGCCGCACCGCATGGCGTATGTCCGCAACGCCTCGGAACGCGCTCCCATCGCCTCGGAGCGGGAGTGCCCGCTGTGCAAGTCCTCCGAGGACGACGACCGCGGGCACCTCGTGGTGCACCGCGGCACCCACTGCTACGCCGTGCTCAACCTGTACCCGTACAACCCCGGTCACCTCATGATCTGCCCCTACCGCCATGTGGGCTGGTACACGGAGGCGTCCGACGAGGAGCGCGACGAGATGGCCGTCCTCACCCAGGACGCGATGCGCGTGCTGCAGGCCGTGACGGGCACGAAGGGCTTCAACATCGGCATGAACCAGGGGGTGACCGGCGGCGCCGGCATCTCCGAGCACCTGCACCAGCACGTCGTGCCGCGCTGGGTGGGCGACTCCAACTTCCTGCCGATCATCGGCCAGACCAAGGCCATGCCGGAGCTGCTCGACGACACGTGGCGTCGTGTGAGCGAGGCATGGGCCGACTACGAGAGGGCCCGCTAGATGCTCGGACGACTGCGTCCCCTGCTCGCCACCGTGCTGCGCGCTCCAGCGTCGCTCCTGCTGAAGTGGGGGATCCATCCCAACGCGGTGACGATCTTCGGCACCGTGGGCGTCGTGGCGAGCGCCCTGTGGTTCTTCCCCCAGGGCGAGAGGATGCTCTTCTGGGGGGTCCTCGCCTGCGCGATCTTCTCCATGACGGACATGCTCGACGGGACCATGGCGCGCCTGTCGGGCAAGACCTCGCGCCTGGGGGCCTTCCTCGACTCGCTCCTCGACCGCTTCGCCGATGCGGCGATCTTCGGCGGCGTGGTGGTCGGCTTCCACGAGGAGGACCCGCACACCGCGCTCGCCGCGCTCGTGTGCATGCTCGTCGGGACGTTCGTGCCGTACGCCCGCGCCCGTGCGGAGGGCATCGGCGTGGACGCCAAGGTCGGCATCGCGGAGCGCTCCGACCGCCTCGCGTTCGGCGCGATCGCCGCTGCGGCCGTGGGCCTGGGCGCCCCGCTGTGGATCCTCACCTGGACCCTGTGGCTCCTGTCTGTCGCGGGGATCATCACCGTGGGACAGCGCATCGCCGCCGTCGTGAAGGCGACGCGTGAGGACGTGCCCGCGGCATGAACCCCCTCCTTCTCGCCTGGAAGGCGTCCCGATTCCTTCCCGGTTCGGTCATCCGCGGCATCGCCGCCGCCGGAGCGTGGATCGCGTGGCTGCGCCACGGCAAGGGCGTGCGCCGCATGGAGGACAACTATCGCCGCGTGACCGGCCTCGAGGGCCGCGCGCTGCGACGCCTCAGCCGCGCGGGCATGGCCTCGGCCGCGCGCTACTACGCGGAGACCTTCGAGGTGGCCAAGCTCAGCGGCGAGCAGATCGACGCCCGCGTGCGCTGCGAGATCCCCGACCGCATCCGGGAGGCCCTCGAGTCCGACGGCAGGCTCGTCGTCGTGCTCGGCCACAGCGGCAACTGGGACCTCGTGGGCGGCTTCACCTCCCGCAACATCGCCTCGGTGATATCCGTGGCCGAGGTGCTCAAGCCGCGCGAGGTGTTCGATGCGTTCGTGAGGCTGCGCGAGGACCTGGGCATGACGATCCTGGGCCACGAGGGCTCCTCGACGTTTCGCCAGCTCATCGCCGTCGGCCAGCGCCAGGGAGGCATCCTCGCCCTGCTCGCAGACCGCGACCTGTCCGGCGACGGCGTCGTGGTCGACTTCGCCGGACACCGGGCGCGCGTCGCGCCCGGCCCTGCCGCGCTGTCCCTCGCGCTCGGGTGCCGCCTCGTGCCGCTGAGCGTGCACTACGAGCGCTTGCGGGGCGAGCGCCGACGCCGGGCGAAGTCGCGCTGGGGCGTCGTCATGGACTTCGGCCCGTTCATCGAGGCTCCCTACGAGGGCTCGAACCGTGAGAAGGTCGAGGCCATGAGCGCGGACTGGGCGGCATGGCTCGGGGAGAAGGTGCGCGAGCACCCGGAGGACTGGCACATGCTCCAACGCTTCGGATGGGTGGACGCCTGATGCGCATCGGCATCGTCTGCCCGTATTCGCTGGACCGTCCCGGCGGCGTCCAGATGCACGTGAGCGACCTCGCCGAGGTGCTCATCGCCCGCGGCCACGACGTGTCCGTGCTGGCTCCCGCCGCTCCCAAGACCCCCGTCCCGGAGTATGTCCGCACGGCGGGGCGGTCCATTCCGCTGCGCTACAACGGCTCGACGGCACGCGTGACGTTCGGCCTCAAGGCCGCCGCGCGGGTGCGCTCGTGGCTCGCGGACGGCGAGTTCGACGTGGTCCACCTGCACGAGCCGGGCACCCCGTCGCTGAGCGTCATCGCGATGTGGGCGCGCGTGTGCCCCACCGTCGCGACGTTCCACACGTCCAACGACCACTCGCGGATCATGCGCGTGGCCAAGCCGTGGATCAAGCCCGGCTACGAGGTGCTCGACGCGCGCATCGCCGTGTCTCCCGCGGCCGCACGCACGGTCAAGGACCACCTCCGCCTTGACGCCACCCACATCATCCCCAACGGCGTGGACACGAGCGCGTACACGATCGCGGAGCCGCGCGCCATCTGGCAGGGGACGCCGGAGGCGCCGACCATCGGGATCCTGGGACGCCTCGACGAGCCGCGCAAGGGCCTCGACACCTACCTCGAGGCGCTCCCGATCGTCCGGGCCCGCTACCCGCGCGCCCGCTTCCTCATCGCGGGCCGCTTCTCGGATCGCGTCGCGGCGCGCGCGGCCCGTGCCGGCGCGGAGGTCGTGGGGGAGCTCGACGAGGCGGAGAAGGCGCGCTTCATGGCCTCGGTCGACGTCTACTGCGCGCCCAACACGGGAGGCGAGAGCTTCGGCATCGTGCTCGTGGAGGCGATGGCGGCAGGCACGGCCGTGGTCGCGAGCGACCTCACCGCCTTCCAGGACGTCGCGACGGACGACGCCGGGCGCGAGTGCGTCGCGTTCCACGCGGTGGAGGACGGGGAGAGCCTCGCCCGGCAGATTCTTGCGCTGCTGGACGATCCCGAGGGGCGAGCGCGTCTGGCCGCGCTGGGCCGCGAGCGAGCAGGCACCTTCGACTGGCACCAGGTCGCCCCTCGCATCGAGGACACGTACCTCGACGCGATTAGACTTGACTCCAGGTTCTCACCCCAACGAGTAAAGGACTCAGCATGAGCACGCCCAAGGTCGGAACGGACCTCGTCAAGCGCGGCATGGCCGAGATGCTCAAGGGCGGCGTCATCATGGACGTCGTCACTCCTGAGCAGGCCAAGATCGCCGAGGACGCCGGCGCGGTCGCCGTCATGGCGCTCGAGCGCGTCCCTGCGGACATCCGTGCCCAGGGCGGCGTGGCGCGCATGAGCGACCCCGACCTCATCCAGGGGATCATCGACGCCGTCTCCATCCCCGTGATGGCCAAGGCGCGCATCGGCCACTTCGTGGAGGCACAGGTGCTGCAGAGCCTCGGCGTCGACTACATCGACGAGTCCGAGGTCCTCACGCCTGCTGACTACGAGCACCACATCGACAAGTGGCAGTTCACCGTGCCCTTCGTGTGCGGCGCGACCAACCTGGGAGAGGCCCTGCGCCGTATCTCCGAGGGCGCCGCGATGATCCGCTCCAAGGGCGAGGCGGGCACCGGCGACGTCTCCAACGCGACCACGCACATGCGCAGGATCCGCGCCGAGATCGCACGCCTGACGTCGCTTCCCAAGGACGAGCTGTACGTCGCGGCCAAGGAGCTCCAGGCTCCGCTGCCGCTCGTGCAGGAGGTCGCCGAGACCGGCAAGCTCCCCGTCGTGCTGTTCACCGCGGGCGGCATCGCGACCCCGGCCGACGCGGCCATGATGATGCAGCTGGGCGCCGAGGGCGTGTTCGTCGGCTCCGGCATCTTCAAGTCGGGCGACCCGGCCAAGCGAGCGGCCGCGATCGTCAAGGCCGTGACCTTCTACGACGACCCCTCGGTCATCGCGGAGGTGTCGCGCGGCCTGGGCGAGGCGATGGTGGGCATCAACGTCGACGAGGTCCCCGAGCCGCACCGTCTGGCCGAACGCGGCTGGTGAGCGCCGAGCCGCGGATCGAGCGCCGCGGCGCGCGCGTGCTCCTCATCGACGACGCGGGCCGCATCCTCATGGTGCGCGGCCATGACCCGCACCAGCCCGAGCGCACCTTCTGGTTCACCCCCGGAGGCGGCATCGAGGACGGCGAGGACTCCCGCGCCGCCGCCGTGCGCGAGCTCGCGGAGGAGACCGGCTACGTCCTGGAGCCGCACGAGATCGTGGGCCCGGTGTGGCGGCGCACGGCCGTCTTCGACTTCGCGAGCAGGCCGTATGTGCAGCACGAGGAGTTCTTCGTGGGCCGGGTGGCCGATGCCGAGCGCCGCGGGCGCGGCGAGGCCGAGCTCACGCAGACGGAGATCGAGGCGATCGACGAGGTCGCATGGCTGACGCATGAGGAGCTCGCGAACGACGAGCGCGAGGTGTTCCCTGACGTGCTGCGAGAGTCGTGGGCCGAGTTCCTCGAGTGGGATGGCGTGACGCGAGACCTGGGGAGTGTGAGCGAATGAGGATCGGCGTCCTGGCGGTCCAGGGTGACGTCCGCGAGCACGCGGCCGCGCTCGCGCGGGTGGGCGTGGAGCCGGTGCCGGTGCGACGCGTGAGCGAGCTCGAGGCGGTCGCCGGCATCGTGCTCCCCGGCGGCGAGTCCACGACGATCGACAAGCTGCTGCGCGCCTTCGGCCTGTTCGAGCCGCTGCGCCAGCGGCTGGAGGACGGGATGCCTGCGCTGGGCTCCTGTGCGGGGATGATCATGCTCGCGCGCGACCTCGTGGGCGGCATCGAGGGCCAGCGCAGCCTGGGCGTCCTGCCGATGACGGTGCGCCGCAATGCGTTCGGACGCCAGGTGGACTCCTCGGAGGTCATCGTCGACTGGCTTCCGGACGGCTCGCAGATGCACGCGACGTTCATCCGCGCACCGTGGGTCGAGGCGCACGATCCCGAGGTGGAGGTGCTCGCCACCACGCTCGATGCCCAGGGCGTCGAGCGGGTGGTCGCGGTGCGCCACGCCAGCGTCATCGCCACGGCGTTCCATCCGGAGATCTCGGGCGACGATCGGGTGCACCGCATGCTCGTGGAGCTCGCGCGCACGACACAGTAATCAAGCCGTGTGCCTTGATAGTCGCATATCAAGGTGTTAGCCTTGATTCATGTTCGTCATCACGGCAGATCAGCGCCGTTCCACGGAGCACGGAGATCGCGTGGAGCAGATCCTCGCGGCCATCCGCGACTGGAGTGACGCGCACAGGAGCGACATCGTGCTCGATGTGGAGCGCACGGTGGGGGACGAGGTGCAGCTCGTGCTCGCGTCTGCCGGCTCCGCCGTCGACCTCGGCTTGATGCTCATGCGCGCCCGCGAGTGGTCGGTGGGCATCGGCACGGGGGAGGTGGACCTCCCGCTGGGCGACAGCGCCCGCGCGAGCTCCGGCGAGGCGTTCGTGCACGCGCGGCGCGCCGTGGAGCGCGCCAAGGGCAAGGGCGAGCCCGCTCCCATCGTCGTCTCCGGGCCCGACGCCCGTGGTGCCGAGGCCGCGACGGCGCTCACCCAGCTGCTGGCGTCGGTCGTGCGCCGTCGCTCCGACGCCGGGTGGGAGGTCGCCGACCTGCTCGACGGCGAGCGCACGCAGAAGGACATCGCGCAGGCGCTGGGAATCTCCGAGCAGGCCGTGAGCCAGCGGATCGCTTCTGCCATGATCGACGAGGAGCGCCGCGCACGACCCGTCGCGGCGATGCTCCTCGAGCGGGCATCGGGAGGCATCCGCCCATGAACGACCTCGCCGCGATCGCCATCGCCGTCGGCGTGTGGCTCGCCGCGCTCGCCGTGGCCTCGCTGGCGGGCGGGCCGGTCGTCGCCGCGCTCCTCCACCGCATCCAGCCGGGGTTCGAGAACGACGGCCTGCTGCGCGGCGGCACCTGGATCGGCCGCCTCGAGCGCCTCGCCATCGCCCTCTCGATCCTCGCCGGCCACCCCGAGGCCGTGGCGGTGGTCCTCGCCGTGAAGGGACTTGGACGATACCCGGAGCTGCGCACGGAGGACGCCGAGGACCGCAGCGCTGCGACCGAGCGCTTCATCGTGGGCACCCTCGCGAGCTACCTGTGGGCGGCGATCGCGGGCGGCCTGGCCGTGTGGGGGCTGTCACTGCTGCGCTGACGCGCGGGGCCCGCTGTGCTGGCGCTGCATCGTGCCTGGGTCCACGATGGGGGCATGAGACCGTACGCAGACGTCCCCGGCCGCCGCGCCCTGCAGATCCTCGCCGATGTCCTCGCCGTGACCGCGATCGTCGTCGCGGTGCGCGTGGGCAGGGCCGTGCACGACGCCATCGCCGCGTACTCCGTGTGGGGCGAGCGCGTCGAGAGCGCGGGGGAGAGCCTCGGCTCCTCCCTCACGAGCATCGGCGCGACCCTGAGCCAGATCCCCCTCGTCGGCACGATCATCGGCGATCCCTTCACGGGAGCGGTGGGCGCGGCGGACGAGCTCGTGGCCCTCGGCGACGACATCCAGGAGCGGGTGAGCTCCTTCGCGACGACCGCGGGCGTGCTCACGGCCGCCCTTCCCATCCTCGCCGTCCTCGTCGTGTGGCTCGTGCCGCGGCTGCGCTTCGCCGTCCGCGCCGGCCGCGTGCGCGCCGTCGCGCTGTCCCCTGCGGGCCGCGACCTGCTCGCACTGCGCGCCCTCGCATCGGCCCCGATCCAGGACCTTCAGCGCCTGCGGCCCGACGTCGCCGCCGCCTGGCGCGCCGGGGACGAGGCCGCGATCGACGCCCTCGCCTCGCTCACGCTCTCTCAGGCCGGCGTGCGGATCCCCGACCGCGTCACGCCTGCCGCGTGACCCATCCGCGAGGGCACGAGTGCATGCACCCTAGAATGGGCGAGCAGATTTCGACCTCGAGGGAGACACGTGGCAGGGCATTCCAAGTGGGCGACGACCAAGCACAAGAAGGCCGTCATCGACGCGAAGCGAGGCAAGCTCTTCGCCAAGCTCATCAAGAACATCGAGGTCGCGGCGCGCGTGGGCGGCGGTGACCCCGCTGGCAACCCCACGCTCTTCGACGCGATCCAGAAGGCCAAGAAGTCCTCGGTCCCCAACGACAACATCGAGCGCGCCGTCAAGCGCGGCTCGGGCCTCGAGGCCGGCGGCGCCGACTACGAGACCATCATGTACGAGGCCTACGGCCCCAACGGCGTCGCGATGCTCATCGAGTGTCTGACCGACAACCGCAACCGTGCGGCCATGGAGGTGCGCACCGCGCTGACGCGCAACAACGGCACCCTCGCCGACCCGGGCTCGGTGGCGTACCTCTTCTCGCGCAAGGGCCAGGTCATCGTGCCCAAGGAGGCCGCGGACGAGGACGCGATCATGGAGGCCGCGCTCGACGCCGGCGTCGAGGAGATCAGCGACCTGGGCGAGGTGTGGGAGGTCATCTCCGAGGCGAGCGAGTTCGTGGCGGTCCGCACGGCGCTGCAGGACGCCGGCATCGACTACGACAGCGCCGAGGCCGCATGGATCCCCTCCATGAAGGTCGAGCTCGACGTCGAGGGCGCGCGCAAGATGCTCAAGCTCATCGACGCGCTCGAGGACCTCGACGACGTCCAGAACGTGTACGCGAACTTCGACGCCTCGGACGAGGTGCTCGAGGCGGCAAGCGCGTAGCCATGCGCATCCTCGGCGTCGATCCCGGGCTGACGCGCTGCGGGCTCGGCGTCATCGACGCCGGAGCGGGGCGGTCGCTCGCCCTCGTCGACGTGTCCGTCGCGGGCGCCTCGGCGACGCTTCCCGGCCCCGATCGGCTCGGGATCGTCGCCGATGCCGTGGACGCGGCCTTCGACGCCTTCAGGCCCGACGCCCTCGCGATCGAGCAGGTCTTCGCCCAGCACAACGTGCGCACGGTGATGGGCACGGCCCAGATCTCCGGCGTGATCATGGTCATGGCGCGCAACCGAGGGGTCCCCGTCGTCACGTACACGCCCTCCGAGGTCAAGGCGGCCGTCACGGGCTCGGGCCGCGCGGACAAGAAGCAGGTCGCGTTCATGGTCGCCAAGGCGCTCGGGCTCGACGCCCCGCCCACCCCGGCCGATGCCGCGGACTCGCTCGCGATCGCCATCACCCACGCGCGCAGGCACGCCCAGGCCGTCCCGGCCTCGACCGGAGGCGGGGGGACGGCGGCGCAGCGACGCTGGCTCGAGGCGGAGAAGGCTGCACGCCGACGGGCGTGAGCCGAAAACAGGGGCGCGGGCGTCGGTGCGACACGCCCGGCGCGCGTGCACCGCGTCGTCGGCGCCAGCCCATAGGGTTCGTACATACGTTCGAACGGACGTCGAGATCGAACCGGGAGGCGCCGTGATCGCGCAGGTGACAGGCACCGTCGCCCACGTGGGCGCGGCCGCGTGCGTCGTGGACGTCGCCGGCATCGGCTACGAGGTCCAGTCCATCCCGACCACGCTCGCCGCGCTGCGCGCCGGTCAGGAGTGCCGCCTCTTCACGCATCTGGTGGTGCGCGAGGACGCGCTGATGCTCTACGGCTTCGCGACGGCGGGGGAGCGGGACACGTTCGTCGCGCTCCAGTCCGTGCAGGGCGTGGGCCCACGGCTCGCCCAGGCGATGTTGTCTGTCCACACGCCCGATGCCCTCGCCGCCGCAGTCGCGAGCGGGGACAGGGCAGCGCTCGAGAAGGTGCCAGGAGTGGGAGCCAAGGTGGCCGCGCGCCTGCTGCTCGAGCTGGGCGGCAAGCTCGTGCTGCCGGCGCAGGGCGGGGCCGCGGCGGCAGCCGACGCCCGCGAGCAGGTCGTCGATGCCCTCGTCGGACTGGGCTGGAACGCCAAGGCCGCTCAGAGCGCGGTGACGGAGGTCGCCGATCAGCCCATCGGCGCGGAGCAGGTGCCGGAGGTGCTGCGCGCCGCCCTCCAGACGCTGGGAGCCGCCCGTGGATGACGCCGACCTCGACGCCGAGCTCCACCGCCTCGTGGACGCCGACGCCGACGCCGTGGAGCGCTCCGCCGAGGCGGCGTTGCGTCCGCGTTCGCTCGCGGACTTCGTGGGCCAGGAGACCGTCAAGGCGCAGCTCGGGCTCGTGCTGACGGCGGCGTCGGCTCGCGGCGCCGCCGCGGACCACGTGCTGCTCGCAGGGCCGCCCGGACTGGGCAAGACCACGCTCGCGATGATCGTCGCGGGGGAGCTGGGCGCGACGCTGCGTGTCACGTCCGGCCCCGCGATCCAGCATGCGGGGGACCTCGCGGCGATCCTGAGCGCGCTCGAGGAGCGAGATGTGCTGTTCATCGACGAGATCCATCGCCTCGCGCGACCTGTCGAGGAGATGCTCTACCTCGCCATGGAGGACTTCCGGGTCGACGTCGTGGTGGGCAAGGGGCCTGGAGCGCAGTCCATCCCGCTGAGCCTGCCTCCGTTCACCGTCGTCGGCGCCACGACCCGGGCCGGCCTGCTTCCCGCGCCCCTGCGCGACCGCTTCGGCTTCACGGCGCACCTGGACTTCTACGAGCCTGCCGAGCTGCGCCGCATCCTCGAGCGCTCGGCGGCGATGCTCGGCTTCACCCTGGATGACGACGCGGCGGCCGAGATCTCGCTGCGCTCGCGTGGGACGCCACGCATCGCGAACCGCCTGCTGCGGCGCGTGCGCGACTGGTCCCAGGTGCACGGCACGGGAGAGGGCGACCTCGAGGCCGCCCGCGCGGCGCTCGCCGTGTACGAGGTCGACGAGCGCGGCCTGGACCGCCTCGACCGCGCCGTGCTCAGCGCCCTGTGCTCGCGCTTCGCCGGGGGACCGGTGGGGCTGTCCACTCTCGCCGTAGCCGTGGGAGAGGAGCCCGAGACGGTGGAGACCGTCGCCGAGCCGTTCCTCGTGCGAGAGGGGCTTGTGGTGCGCACGCCGCGCGGGCGCGTCGCGACCGCCGACGGCTGGCGTCACCTGGGCCTGACGCCTCCCGCGTCGAGCGCGCCCGGCATCGTGCAGGGACGGCTCTTCGTCGACGAGCCGTGAGCGCCTTATTCGCCTCCAGCGCGTTGCTCCCCTAGAATCGGCAGGGCTCTGGCGCGTGCCGCGCCTGGAGAGCAATCGACGTCAAGAAGGAATTCTGTGTCTGCAGCGACGCGCAGCGCCAGGAAGGCGCTGATCTGGCTAGGGATCATCCTTGTCGTGCTCACGGGCGGCCTCGGCGCCGGCGTGGCCACCGGCCAGGCGACCTGGACGCCCGCCCTCGCGCTCGACCTGGCGGGCGGCCGTCAGATCATCCTCCAGGCCGTGGCGACCGACGGCTCGACCATCGACCAGAGCGACCTCGACCAGGCCGTCCAGATCATCCGCAAGCGCGTCGACGCCTCGGGCGTCGCGGAGGCGGAGATAGCGACCGCCGGCACGAGCAACATCATCGTGTCGCTGCCGGGCAACCCTGACGAGGCGACGCTCGACCTCGTGCGGCGCTCGGCCCAGCTCCAGTTCCGTCCCGTGCTCTACATCGGCGACCCGGGTCCGCAGGTGATCGACACCGATCCCACGCCGTCGCCCGAGCCCTCCGTGAGCGTCGAGCCGACCCCGGAGCCCTCGGCGAGCCCTGCGCCCCAGGCGTCGATCGAGCCGGTGCCGTCCGCGCAGCCTGCTCCCGAGCCGTCGGCGACCCCTGCCCCGGCCCAGGAGGAGACCGACGACGCGGCCGCGCCCACGCCGACCGATCCGTCGGACATGGCGTGGTTGACCGACGAGCTCCTCGACCGGTTCGCCAAGCTCGACTGCTTCGACCCGAACAACCGCGCCGGCGCGGACCCTGGCGACCCGACCAAGGCGCACGTCGCGTGTGCCGAGGACGGCACGGCGAAGTTCGCGCTCGGCCCCGTGGAGCTGTCCGGCGCCGACGTGGCCACGGCGACCGCGGGTCCCGAGCTCGCGCAGGGCACCGGCACGCTGACCGGCCGGTACATGATCCAGCTGGAGCTGACCGGCGAGGGCGCCAAGAAGTTCGAGGCGACGACGGCGCGCCTGGCGAGCTACTACAAGCAGGGCCTGCCCTCCACCTCGCAGGACGTGCGCACGCAGTTCGCGATCATCCTCGACGGCGTGGTCCTGTCCAATCCGCAGGTGTCCCAGCGCATCCCGGGCGGATCCGCCTCGATCACGGGCAACTTCACCCAGCTCAGCGCCGAGCAGCTCGCCAACCAGCTCAAGTTCGGCGCGCTCCCGCTGACGCTCGAGGTCCAGTCCGAGCAGCAGATCGCCGCGACCAAGGGCGCCGACGAGCTCCAGACCGCGCTCATCGCGGGCCTCATCGGCCTGCTTCTCGTGGTCGTCTACTCGCTCATCCAATACCGCGCGCTCGGCTTCGTGACGGTCGCGTCGCTCGTCATCGCGGGAGTGCTGACCATCCTGACGTTCTCGCTGCTGTCCTGGGGCATGGGCCTGCGCCTGTCGCTCGCGGGCGTCGCGGGCATGATCATCGCAATCGGCATCACGGCGGACTCGTTCATCGTGTACTTCGAGCGCATCAAGGACGAGATCCGCGACGGGCGCTCGCTCATCTCCGCCGTCGACCACGGATGGAGCCGTGCGCGTCGCACGATCCTCGTGTCCGATGCGGTGAGCTTCCTCGCCGCGGTGGTGCTCTACACCCTGGCGGTGGGCAACGTGCGAGGCTTCGCGTTCACGCTGGGTCTGACCACGCTCGTCGACCTGCTCGTCGTGCTCATCTTCACGCACCCGATCATGGTCCTGCTGGCCCGCACCCGGTTCTTCGGGCAGGGACACCCGCTGTCGGGCCTCGACCCGCGCAACCTCGGTCGCGAGTCGCTCTACAAGGGCGCAGGCCGCGTGCGCGAGCCCAAGGGCGCCAAGGCGAAGGGCTCAGCGGCGGGCGAGGACGAGGTCGAAGGGCTGACGATCGCCGAGCGCAAGGCTCGTGCGCGCGCGGCGGCGGCCCAGCAGGACGAGAAGGAGTAGGCCGTGGCAAGCAAGCTCGCGCAGTGGGGCAACGCCCTCTACACAGGTGACAAGGTCTACCCGATCGTCCAGCGCCGCAAGCTGTGGCTGACGATCTCCTTGGCCCTCATCGCCGTGTCCTTCGTGATCCTCGGCGTCAAGGGCATCAACCCGAGCATCGACTTCCGCGGCGGCACGGAGTACACCGTGTCCGGCCTGACGAGCCCGCAGACGTCCATCGCCGTCGACGTGGTCGCGCAGGAGCGCCCTGGCGAGGAGCCGCGCGTGACCACCTTGGGCTCCAACAGCGTGCGGATCCAGCTGGGAGAGATCCCGCAGGCCGAGGTGCTCCCACTCGCGGAGCGGCTCGCTCAGGCGTACGGAGTGACACCGGCCGACGTGACCTCGACGTTCATCGGCCCGACGTGGGGCAAGGACGTGTCCATCAAGGCGATCCAGGGCCTCGTGATCTTCCTCGTGCTCGTCTCGCTCGTGATCGCCGCGTACTTCCGCGCCTGGCGCATGGCCGTCGCCGCCATCGTGGCTCTGCTGCACGACCTGATCTTCACCGTGGGCATCTACGCCCTCGTGGGCTTCGAGGTCTCGCCGGCGTCGGTCATCGGCTTCCTCACGATCCTCGGCTACTCGCTGTACGACACCGTCGTGGTGTTCGACAAGGTGCGCGAGAACACCGAGCACCTCGAGACGCAGCACCGGTACACGTACGAGGAGCTCGCCAACCTCGCGGTCAACCAGACCCTCGTGCGCTCGATCAACACCTCTGTGGTGGCGCTGCTGCCGGTTGCGTCGATCCTCTTCATCGGCTCGAACCTGCTCGGCGCGGGCACGCTCAAGGACATCGCCCTGGCGCTGTTCGTCGGCATGGCGGTCGGCACCTTCTCGTCGGTGTTCGTCGCCACGCCGCTCGACGTGCTGCTGCGGCGCGACGACGAGCGCATCGTGAAGCACACGGCGAAGGTCAAGGCCCTGCGCGAGTCCGGCGAGGTCCCGACCACGGTGGACGAGAAGGGCATCGTGCGGGTGGGAGCCCTGGTGCCCGGCGAGCACAAGGGCAGTGCGGCGCAGCCCAAGCGCAAGCGCCGCAAGTAGAATCGTCCTCACCCCCACCGTGAGGAGGCGCACGTGACGGAGACCCGCCATTCCGCGCCGAGCGGCAGGACGCTCCCGTTCTTGCGCCAGCGCGCGCACGAGCCGCGCGCGATCGATCCCGTGCTCGAGACGTTCCGCGCGATGCATCCGCGCGCCAAGACGAGCCTCATCGAGCGCGCCTACGCGGTGGCCGAGCAGGCGCACGAGGGCCAGTTCCGCAAGAGCGGCGAGCCGTACATCACGCATCCCATCGCGGTGGCGGAGATCATCGCCGGCCTGGGCCTGCCCGACACGGTCATCGCCGCGGCCTTCCTGCACGATGTCGTGGAGGACACGGGCGTCAGCCTGGAGGACATCCGGGCAGAGTTCGGCGAGGAGGTCGCGGGCTTCGTCGACGGCGTCACCAAGCTCGACAAGCTCGCGTACGGTGAGGCGGCGCAGGCGGAGACCGTGCGCAAGATGGTCATCGCGATGGCGAAGGACATCCGCGTCCTCATCCTCAAGCTGGCGGACCGCCTGCACAACGCCCGCACGTGGGAGCACGTCCATCCCGATTCGGCCCGACGCAAGGCGCAGGAGACTCTCGAGATCTACGCGCCGCTCGCGCACCGCATGGGTCTCAACGCGATCAAGTGGGAGCTAGAGGACCTGTCGTTCAAGACCCTCTATCCGCGCATCTACCAGGAGATCGTCGACGTCGTCACCGAGCGCGCGCCCGAGCGGGAGAAGATGCTCGACCAGGTGCGCTCGGAGGTGCAGCGCGAGCTCAAGGCCATGAAGATCAAGGCCGAGGTCACGGGCCGGCCCAAGCACTACTACTCGGTCTACCAGAAGATGATCGTGCGCGGCCGCGACCTCAACGACATCTACGATCTCGTGGGCCTGCGCATCCTCGTGGAGTCCGTGCGCGACTGCTATGCCGTGCTGGGTGCGATGCACGCCAAGTACCAGCCGATCCCCGGCCGGTTCAAGGACTACATCGCGATGCCCAAGTTCAACCTGTACCAGTCGCTGCACACGACGGTCATCGGACCCCAGGGCAAGCCCGTCGAGTTCCAGATCCGCACCTGGGAGATGCACCGCCGCGCCGAGTACGGCCTCGCGGCCCACTGGCGCTACAAGGAGTCCGGACGCTCGTCGGAGTCGCAGGCGCAGGCCGACATGGGCTGGCTGCGCCAGATCGCGGACTGGCAGCAGGAGACCGCGGACCCGAGCGAGTTCCTCGACGCGCTGCGCGGCGAGATCGGCCGCGTCGAGGTCTACGTCTTCACGCCTCGCGGCAAGCTCCTCGCGCTCCCGCAGGGTGCCACGCCCGTGGACTTCGCGTACGCCGTCCACACCGAGGTGGGCCACAAGACCGTGGGAGCGAAGGTCAACGGCCGCCTGGTGCCGCTCGACTCGACGCTCGACAACGGCGACACGGTCGAGATCATCACGACATCCGACGAGAACGCCCACCCCAAGCGCGACTGGCTCGACTTCGTCCAGTCCACGCGCGCGCGCAACAAGATCCGCCAGTGGTTCACCCGCGAGCGCCGGGAGGAGTCGATCGAGACCGGCCGCGACATGCTCGCGCGGGCGATCCGGCGCCAGCACCTGCCCATGCAGCGCCTCATGTCCAAGTCCACGCTCCTCGCGCTGGCGCGGGAGATGGACTACGAGGACATCGACTCCCTCTACGCCGCCATCGGCGAGCACAAGGAGCAGGCCGCCGATGTGGTGGCCCGCATGGTCGAGGCGGTCGGCGGCACGGAGGGCGCCGACGAGGACCTCACCGAGATCACGCGTCCCGGCACCTCGCGCCGGGAGCGGCGCAGGGGAGACCCCGGCATCTCCGTCGCGGGCATGTCCGACGTGGTGGTCAAGCTCGCTCGCTGCTGCACTCCCGTTCCGGGGGACCCGATCTCCGGCTTCATCACGCGCGGCCAGGGGGTCTCCGTCCACCGCTCCGACTGCGACAACTTCCGCGTGCTCCAGGAGCAGAAGGAGAGGGTCGTCGACGTCGAGTGGACGGGCGGGTCGGCATCGTCGTTCCTGGTGCAGATCGAGGTCGAGGCGCTCGACCGCAACCGCCTCCTGTCCGATGTGGTGCAGGTGCTCTCCGACCACCACCTCAACATCCTCGGGGCGCACGTCTCCACGTCGCAGGACCGCGTCGCGCTCAACACGTTCACGTTCGAGATGGCGGACCCGTCGCACCTGGGCGCCGTCCTCAACGCCGTGCGCCGCATCGACGGTGTGTACGACGCGCGGCGCATCACGGGCTCGCGCCGCCACGCGTCGCGCTGAGCGCCGTCGAGGTCGCCGCTGACACGAGGACCCGCCGGAGGGCCCTCCATGCGCTGAGCTGCCGCTGCCGGCCCTCTAGGGTGCCCGTCCCGGCCCTCACGGCATCGTCGATCTCTGCCACGCCGCATCCGCCCTCACGCACCGCTCGTGCCACCGCGGGAAGCGCCACGGCGAGGTCGTCGAGCCTGAGCGCGGTCGCCGCCGCGTGCGCGAACGACACGGCCGCCACGCCGGAGGCATCGGAGGCGCTGTCCCAGCCCTGGCCGTCCGTGTGCCACGCCCACGCCAGGGACGAGACGCCCGGCGGGGGATCGGGGTGAGCGCCGCGCGGCACGGCGACGCGAAGCGGAAGGGGACAGAGCCCGTCGACGAAGCCATGCAGCCACAGCGCCGACAGGCCCGTCAGCGCCGCCCGCGCAGGGACGAGGCGCGAGACGGCGGCCGCGCGCAGCGGCGCCGAGACCGTGAGGTCGCACGGAAGGGCCCGTCCGGGCGCGAGGGGAGCGATCAGGCGATCCAGGGCGAGGCGCCGGTACGCGGCAGCGCCCACGTCGTCAGGGGAGAGCACGAGCATGGGCGGAGCCTTGCGCATGCGCTCCATGAGCGCACGTCGCGACGGTCCGTCCTGGGGAGAACGCGCCGGGAGAGGGTCAGCGGACGACGGACTCGATCTGCTTGAGCCACGCCTTGCGGGCTTCGAGCGCCTCGGAGATCTCCGCCGCCTTGCGCTCGTCCTTGGCCGCCTTGGCCTCCGCGAGCTGGCCCTCGAGCTCCGCGATCGAGGCGTGGAGCTGAGCGGCCATGCCGCTCGCGCGACGCTCGATCTCCGGGTTGCGCTGGTTCCAGGCTGCCTGGTCCGCCTCGCGCACGGCGCGCTCGACGGCGGACATGCGCTTGGTGAGGCGAGCGGCGTCCGCGCGCGGCACGCGGCCTGCGGCCTCGAAGCGGTCCTGCAGCGAGCGCAGAGCCTGTTTGGCGGCCTTCACGTCCGCGATGGGCAGGAGCGCCTCGGCCTCGGCGACGATCGCCTCCTTGGCGGGCACGTTCTCGGCGAGCTCGGCCTCCTCGGCATCGGCCGCGGCCTTGCGGGCCTCGAAGAACGCGTCCTGGGCGGCGTGGAAGCGGCGCCACAGGGCGTCGTCTGTCGACTTGCGACCGCGGCCCGCGGCGCGCCAGGCGTCCATGAGGCGCTTGAACTCGCGCGCGGTCGCGTCCCAGTCCGTCGAGGTCGACAGCGCCTCGGCCTTGGCGACGAGCTCCTCCTTGGCCTTCGCCACGGCGGAGTTGTCCTTGTCGAGCTGCGCGAAGTGATGCTTGCGCGCCTTCTCGAAGGCCGAGCGGGCATGCGTGAAGCGCTTCCACAGCTCCTTCTCGACGTCCTTGGGGATGCGGGCGCCGGAGCGCTGCGCCTCCTTCCAGGTCTCGAGGAGGTCGCGCATCTGCTGCGTGTCGTTCTTCCAGTGGACCTTCTCGACCGGCTTGGCCGCGATGGCCTCAGCCGTGGCGACGATCTCCTCACGGGCGGCGAGGGCCTGCGCGCGGGCGGCCTCGCGCTCGGCGCGCAGACGCTCGGCGACCTCATTGGCCTCGGCCTCGACCACGGCGAAGCGGGCGCGCAGCGCGGCGAAGTTGCCCACGGTCGCGGGCGTGTCGATCTGCTCGCGCAGCCCCGAGAGGGCGGAGTCGATGTCCTTGGGGGTCAGCTCTGCGCCCGTGAGCCGCGCGTGGAAGCGCTCCACGGCCGCCGCGAGCTCGATGAACCCTCGGGCATACGCGTCGATGGGAGCGTCGCCCTGGGCGGGGCCCACGGGGATGCGCGCGTCGCCGTCGACGAGGACGACCTGGTCGCCCTCGACCGCGCCGAACTCGGCGGCGGCGGCGATCTGCGCGGGCGTGATCTCGTCCACGACGGGCACGCGCACGGTCGGCTTGGAGTGCGCGGCAAGCTGAGCGGGGCTCGGCACGCGGGGGATCGGACGAGCCTTGGCGGGAGTCATGAGACGGTGACCTCGGAGATGATGACGGACAGGGCGGGGCGCCCGTCGGCGGTTCCCGTGATGGTTCCGCCGGCGGCCACGGCCTCCACGATATCCAGCCCGCCCGTGACCTTGCCAAACACGGTGTACCCGCCGGCGTTGTCGGAGGGGATCGTGGAGTCGTCGTAGACGATGAAGAACTGGCTGCCCATGGAGCTGCCGTTGCCGCCCACGCGCGCCATCGCGAGCGTGCCGGCGGGGTAGACGTCGTCGGCCGGGGCGTTCTCGATGGGTCCGAAGCGGTAGCTCGGCCCGCCCGTGCCGGACCCGAGCGGATCGCCGCACTGGAGCACGTAGATGCCTGCGGTCGTCAGGCGGTGGCACTCCGTGCGGTCGAAGAACCCGTCCTGGGCGAGCGCGACGAACGACGCGACGGCCTGCGGCGCGGCGGCGCCGTCGAGCTCGAGGGTGATGTCGCCCTGGTTGGTGGAGACGACCGCCTCCCAGGTGCGGCCCTCGGCGTACGAGGGGTCCGGGGGCTGCGGCGAGGCGCCCCAGCCCTCGGCGGGCTCGAGCGTCGGCTCGAAGCCGGGGGTCAGGGGAGAGGCGGACTCGCCGTCGGCGCCCCACCAGTGGCTGGAGCCGTACCAGACGATGCCGCCCGCGACCACGGCCACGGCGACGACGAGCAGGCCCCAGCCAGCCTGGCGCTGGCGGCGGCGACGCTGCTCCTGGCGCGCGGCGATCTTGGCCTCGAGCTTGGCCTGACGGCGCTTCTCGTAGTCCCGTGCCTGCTTCTTGGTGGTCATGGCTCCTGCCTGGTCAATCGTGCCCAGACAGTCTAGAGCGGCAGGGGTGGAAGAATGGGCGGCATGGCACGCATCGCACCCCTCTCCGGCTTCCCCGAGTGGTCCCCGGAGGAGCGGGTCGTCGAGAGGGCCGTCATCGACACCCTGCGCGAGGTCTTCGCGCTGCACGGCTTCGCGGAGATCGAGACGCGCGCTGTGGAGCCGGTGGAGCGCCTCGCCGGAGACTCCGATGCGGCCAAGGAGATCTACGTCCTGCGCCGGCTGCGCGCCGACGACGAGGGCGAGTCCAGCCTGGGCCTGCACTTCGACCTCACGCTGCCGTTCGCGCGCTACGTCGAGGAGCGCCAGGGCCACCTCGCCTTCCCCTTCCGCAGGTGGCAGATCCAGAAGGTGTGGCGCGGCGAGCGACCGCAGGAGGGCCGCTTCCGGGAGTTCTACCAGGCGGACATCGACATCGTGGGCCGTGACACCCTCCCGCCGCACGCGGAGGCGGAGGTCGCGATCGTCGTGGCGGAGGCTCTGGCCGCGCTTGGCGAGGCGTTCGGCCTTCCCGGCGTGACCATGCGGCTCAACGACCGCCGCCTCGTCGAGGGCTTCTACCGCGGCGTGGGTGTCACGGGCGTGGCAACCGCGCTGCGCTCCGTGGACAAGCTCGCCAAGATCGGCCCGGAAGGCGTGCGCGCCGAGCTGCAGGCCCAAGGGCTCGAGGGCCCTGCGGTGGACGCGATCCTCGCGCTCGCCGAGGTCCGATCTGCCGACGCCTCCTTCGGCGCCGAGGTGTGGCGCCTCTGGGACGCCTCCGGCGCATCGGACGACGAGGCCCGGGCGCAGCTCGAGGCGGGCGTGAGCTCGCTCGCGGCGCTCCTCGACGGGGTGAACGCGGCGGTGCCGGGCACCGCCGTCGCGGACCTGTCGATCGCCCGCGGACTCGACTACTACACGGGCGCCGTGTACGAGACGACGATCAACGGCCACGAGGACTTGGGCTCGGTGTGCTCGGGAGGACGCTACGACTCGCTCGTCGCGGGCGGCGGCTTCCCGGGAGTGGGCATGTCCGTGGGCGTCACGCGCCTGGTGAGCCGCCTCGTCGGCGCGGGGCTCGCGCGGGCGAGCCGCCCGGTGCCCACGGCGGTGCTCGTCGCTGTCGTGGACGAGGAGAGCCGTCCCGCGTCCGATGCCGTGGCCCGCTCCCTGCGCTCGCGCGGCATCCCGTGCGAGGTCGCTCCGACCGCGGCGAAGTTCGGCAAGCAGATCCAGCACGCCGACCGTCGGGGCATCCCCTTCGTGTGGTTCCCGGGCGAGGCCCACGCGGTCAAGGACATCCGCAGCGGCGAGCAGGTGCCCGCCGATCCCTCGACCTGGCAGCCCCCGGCCGAGGACCTCAGGCCCCGCATCGTGCGCGGCTAGACTGGACCCCGCTCCACGCCGCAATCTCACGCCCAGAAAGGCAGCCCGTGCACCGCACCCATTACGCCGGAAACCTCCGCGCCGCCGACGCCGGCACGACCGTCACCCTCGCTGGCTGGGTGGGACGTCGCCGCGATCACGGCGGCGTCGCGTTCATCGACCTGCGCGACGCGTCCGGCTACGCCCAGGTGGTGCTGCGCGAGGAGATCGCCCACGAGCTTCGCGTCGAGTACGTCATCCAGGTGACCGGTGAGGTGCGCCTGCGTCCCGAGGGCTCCGCCAACCCGAACCTGCCCTCCGGCGAGATCGAGGTCGTGTGCGAGTCGGTCGAGATCCTCAACACGTCTGCGCCGCTGCCGTTCCCCATCGACGAGCACGTCACGGTGGGCGAGGAGGCGCGACTCAAGCACCGCTACCTCGACCTGCGCCGTCCCGCACAGCGCTCGGCCATCGTCCTGCGCTCGCAGGCGAACCAGGCCGCGCGCCGCGTGCTGGGACGCCACGACTTCATCGAGATCGAGACCCCCACGCTGACACGCTCCACCCCGGAGGGCGCCCGCGACTTCCTCGTGCCCGCGCGGCTGAGCCCGGGCAACTGGTACGCGCTTCCGCAGTCGCCGCAGCTGTTCAAGCAGCTGCTCATGGTCGCCGGCATGGAGCGCTACTACCAGATCGCCCGCTGCTACCGCGACGAGGACTTCCGCGCGGACCGCCAGCCCGAGTTCACCCAGCTCGACATCGAGATGAGCTTCGTGGACCAGGACGACGTCATCGCCCTGGGCGAGGAGATCGTCAAGGAGCTGTGGTCGCTCATCGGCTACGAGGTGACGACGCCGATCCCGCGCATCAGCTACGCGGAGGCGATGGCGCGCTACGGCACCGACAAGCCGGACCTGCGCTTCGGACTCGAGCTCGTGGAGCTCACCGAGTTCTTCAAGGACACCCCGTTCCGCGTGTTCCAGGCGCCCTACGTGGGCGCCGTGGTGATGCCGGGCGGGGCCTCGCAGCCGCGCAAGACGCTCGACGCGTGGCAGGAGTGGGCCAAGCAGCGCGGTGCCAAGGGCCTCGCGTATGTGCTCGTGGGGGAGGACGGCGAGCTGGGCGGACCGGTCGCCAAGAACCTCTCGGAGTCCGAGGTGGCCGGCCTCGCGGCCGCGGCGGGCGCCAAGCCCGGCGACTGCATCTTCTTCGCCGCGGGCGACGCGGACTCCTCGCGGGCCCTGCTCGGCGCGGCGCGCAACGAGATCGCCCGCCGCCTCGACCTCGTCGACGACGCGCGCTACGAGTTCGTGTGGGTCGTGGACGCGCCCCTGTTCAAGCCGGTCAAGACCGATGACGACGACGTCGCCCTGGGCTCGAGCGCGTGGACGGCCGTGCACCACGCGTTCACGAGCCCCAAGCCGGAGTTCCTCGACACCTTCGACAAGGACCCCGGCGCGGCTCTCGCGTACGCCTACGACATCGTGTGCAACGGCAACGAGATCGGCGGAGGCTCGATCCGTATCCACCGGCGTGACGTGCAGCAGCGCGTGTTCGACGTCATGGGCATCGGCCCCGACGAGGCGCAGGAGAAGTTCGGCTTCCTGCTCGACGCGTTCCAGTACGGCGCCCCGCCGCACGGCGGCATCGCCTTCGGCTGGGACCGCGTGGTGATGCTCCTGGGCGGCTTCGAGTCCATCCGCGACGTCATCGCCTTCCCCAAGTCCGGCGGCGGCTACGACCCGCTCACGGACGCGCCCGCCCCCATCACGGAGCAGCAGCGCAAGGAAGCCGGCGTGGACGTGGTGCACTAAAGGCCCAGGAAACGCGCGAGAGGCCTCTCACAACCGTACAAGTGCCCAGGCATGGGTGGGCGCGCGCCCCTCACCATGCCTGGGCACTTGTACGGCCGCAGGGGCCTTCGGGGGCATTGCCTGGTCACTTGCTGCACGTAGGGTGATGGGGTGGACCTGTTCGACTCGGTGAGCACCGAAGCCTCGGGTGTTCCCGCGGCCACGGCGTCGTCCCCGCTCGCGGTCCGCATGCGCCCGAGGAGCATCGACGAGGTCGTGGGCCAGGGCCATCTCCTGGGAG
>QGUM02000173.1:0-2515 GCA_003242455.2 Actinomycetes bacterium | reverse complement strand
TCGCCGCGGCCGAACGCCGCGACGGCCTCGCGGGTGGCGGACTCGAACAGCTCGGGGATCTCCTCGCGAGTGCGTGCGACCTTGAGCCCGCGGCCGCCGCCGCCGAACGCCGCCTTGATCGCGACGGGAAGCCCGTGCTCGTCGGCGAAGGCGAGCACCTCCTCGGCCGATGAGACGGGGTCGGGCGTGCCGGGCACCAGGGGAGCGCCGGCGCGCTGCGCGATGTGGCGTGCGGAGACCTTGTCGCCCAGGGCGTCGATCGCCTCCGGGGGCGGGCCGATCCACACGAGGCCCGCGGCGATCACCGCGCGGGCGAAGTCCGAGTTCTCCGACAGGAAGCCGTAGCCGGGGTGGACGGCCTCGGCGCCCGAGCGGCGCGCGACGTCGATGATCTTGTCGATGTCGAGGTATGACTCGCGCGCGGTCGCGCCCCCGAGGGCGTACGCCTCGTCGGCGAGGGCCACGTGGGGCGCCTCGCGGTCGGGGTCCGCGTACACGGCGATGGAGCGCAGCGAGGCGTCCTGGCATGCACGGATGACTCGGACTGCGATCTCGCCTCGGTTAGCGATGAGAACCGACGAGAAGGCTGGCACGGCGTCTACCGTAGCGCGGTCGCGGGGCCGCACCCACGTCGCGACCCAGGCGCGCCCCAAGTTCTCATGCCGACACATGCCTGCCCCCCTCGTTTGTAGGTATCCCACAACAACTTGGGCATGTCTTTACGGTTACGGCCCCGTAGGTTGTGTATCCGCTACAACCGAGGAGTGCTGCGAAGCTCTCCGAGCGTCAGACCGAGCTCACCCACGAGCTCGCGTACGAGCGGCAGGCTCACACCGACGACGTTGTGGAAGTCCCCCTCGATGCCTGTCACGTACGGCCCGCCCAGGCCGTCCACGGTGAACGCGCCGGCGACGCGCAGCGGCTCGCCTGTGGCGACGTACTCGTCGATCTCCGCGTCGGTGAGGTCGGCGAAGCGGACCAGGGTGCTCGCGGTGCGGCCCACGGCCCTCGGGGTGCTGGAGCGGGCGTCGATGAGCCAGTGCCCCGTGTGGAGCCGGCCCTCCCCGCCGCGCATCGCGCGCCAGCGCTCGCGGGCCGCCTCGGGGGACTCGGGCTTGCCGTAGACCTCGCCGTCGAGCTCGAGCATCGAGTCGCAGGCGAGGACGAGCGCGTCGCTCACGCCGGTCCCGGCCACGGCCTCGCCTTTGGCGCGTGCGAGGAGCAGGACCGCATCGGCAGGCGAGAGAGCGCCGCCCGATGCCCCGGCCTCCTCGCGCGTCCGGGCGAGGACCGCGTCTTCGTCCACGTCGGAGACGATGACGGTGGGATCGAAGCCGGCGCGGCGCAGCGTCTCGAGCCGCGCAGGCGAGGCCGACGCGAGGATCAGGTGCATGCGCCCACGCTACCCGGCGCAGGGGCCGTGGCGGTGTCGCTTCCTGTCCCGGGTTCCCGTGCCTCGCCCCTGCTTTGCGTCTCCCCGCCCCCAGCCCCGGGGTCGTCTTGGCGTCTTGAGCTCGAACCATCCGGCCACGTGGGTTTCGCTCAGAACTGAGTCCGAGGGAGGGACTCGTAGCTCGGTGAGAATCCGTTCAGAGCGAACAGAGATCTGGGTGGAGGTGGGGACGGAGGGAAGGACGAGCGCGCGGAGGGGCGCGGAGGGGCGCGCGGAGGGGCGCGGAGACGCGAAGTGGCGCGGCCTGCCGCCACGTAGTGCGGAGCTCCTACGCGTACTGCTTGGCCTGGAGCGCGTACAGGTCCGCGTAGATGCCGCCAAGCGCAACCAGTTCGTCGTGCGAGCCTGCACCCAGATGCCCACTGCCATGGGCAACGCGACCCAAGGGCCCAGGAGAATCCACACCACGACCAGCAACCCGATGAGTTGCGTGTAGCGCGCGAACAGGTACAGCATGCCCGCCACAGCATTGCCGGGCGTGTGCCAGTTGTTCTCAAAGCGCATGCGGGCCTCGGAGAAGGTGGCGAGTACCTCACCGTCTTCCAGCGCGGAGATGCCCACCGAGCCGGTCACGGCCGCCACCGCCTGGTCGCGAATGTGCCCGTCTACGGAACGTTGCACGGCAAGTCCGAGCATCTGCTGGATGGGGGCAAGGATCTGGCTGGACACAAAGGCCGCCGCCGCAATGAGGAAGAGTCGCACCACCTCATCCCAGACAGGGGAACCCAGTCCGCCAGCCACGGCGTCGGGCACGTGGCCGATCATCTGGGAGGTGGCGATCATGAAAACGAGGGGCAGTGCGCCTAGCGCCAGGCCCAGCGCGATCAGGGCGACCACACGGTGCGGTCCCGCAAGCGGCATGATCTGCCAGATGCGCACACGCGCCATGATCGCGGCGTCCCAATAGTTGCGCATGCGACGGGTGAGGGGTGTTGCGTCACGGCGATTCGCGCGCGCATCAGGGGACAACCCACCATCATATTGCGCGGCACCGACACGGAAAGGGCAGGTACCGACGACCGATGCGGTGCGCGGGTTCCTGGTCGCGGTTGGGTGGCACGC
>QGUM02000062.1:0-11110 GCA_003242455.2 Actinomycetes bacterium | reverse complement strand
TCAGGGGCCGGGGGACGCCCACAACTAGCGAAGCAGCAGTGAGCGCAGCGCCGCCTTCGGAGATGATCGCGGCTTCACGTCGATGACCACGTCGCGGCGAAAGGCCTCGACCACGGTGCCGCGCAGCGTGCGGAAGTCCTTCGCGGTGGCATCGAGTCCCGTGCGGCGGCCCACGTCGGCGTTGATGAGGTCCGCGGAGATCGGACGCCAGCGGCCGTCCTCGTCCTGCCACGCGAAGAGCCGTCCGGTGCGAGGGCGCTCGAGCAGGGGCGCAAGGGCTGCGCACAGCTCCGCGTCCTCGATCTCCGATGTCCACGTCTGGCGGCTCTTGGCGGGAAAGCGCAGACGGATGACGCACGCGCCGTCGGGCGTCAGGTAGCGGAATCCGCGACCCGCGCCCTTGCGGCTGATCCCTGGCAGGTCGGGCCGCGATCGCCGCAGGCGGGGCATCAGAGGCTCACCACTGCCCGCGCTCGACGAGCACCTGCTTGAGAAGGTCCGCGCGGTCGCTCACGAGCCCGTCCACGCCCATGTCGAGGAGCTCGCGCATGGTGTCCGGGTCGTTGATCGTCCAGACGTGCACCTGGCGGCCCGCCCGGTGAGCGGCGGCCACATGGCGCGAGGTGAGCACACGCACTCGCCCCGCGCGCATGGGGATCTGCAGCGCGTCGACCTTGCGCAGGGGCCGCGAGACGCCGAGTCCCACGGCACCGCGCGCGAAGTACGAGGCTGCCTCCGTGGTCCCTGCCGACGTCGCGACGGGCCTGCTCAGCAGGGCCACCGTCGCGTCGCGACGGGCCGCGGAGAAGGAGGCGACGCACACGCGGTCGTGGGCCTGGGTGCGTTCGATGGCCCGTGCGATGGGCTCGATGCCGGACACGCCCTTGACGTCGACGTTCACGCGCAGGTCGGGAAAGGCGCCCAGGAGGTCCTCAAGCGACGGGACGGGCTCGACGCCGCCGATGCGCGCCCTGCGCACCTCGCGCCAGGGCATCTGCGCGACGAGACCGCGACCGTCCGTGGTGCGGTCGAGCGACTCGTCGTGGAGCGCGACGGCGACGCCGTCCGAGGTGCCGTGGGCGTCGGTCTCGACATAGCGGCATCCGAGCCGCACCGCGGACTCGAAGGCGGACATCGAGTTCTCGAGCCCGTCGAGCGAGAAGCCGCGGTGCGCGAGCGCGATCGGCTTGCCGTCGTTGTCGAAGTACGGGTGCATGCCGCTCATCCGATCACGCCCTCGATCCACGCGAGCACCTCGGACAGGTAGTGCTCCCTGGGCTCGCGGCGGGACAGCGAGAGCTCGTGGATGCCTCCTGGCACCACGAGCTCCGTCACGCGCCGTCCCAGCCGGGGAGCCAGGCGCGAGATCGCCTCGACGTCCACGACGATGTCCTGCTCGTCCAGGCGCGGATTGTCGGAGGACTCGGGGCCGGTGAGGGCCGAGCGCGCCACGAGGACCGGGACGGCGATGTCGACGCCGCCGCGCGCGATGCGCTGCTGCGCACGGCGCACCGCGAGAGCCCAGCAGGCCCTGGCCGGCACGCCCTCGAAGCGCTTGAGCTCCGGGTCGAACTCCCAGCGCCCTCCGCCCTCGACGTGGAGGTGCCGGGCGTACACGGAGGGCCCATGCGACACCTCGGCCAGCGGCCACAGCGTGCCGAGGACGGGAAGGGCCACCTTGGCCCACTCGCGCCAGCCCTGTTCCCTGCGCCCGAACAGCGGGCTGTCGAGCACGAGCGCGCCCAGGTTGGCCGACGGGCGGTCAGCCGCCCAGATCGCGGCGGTCAGGCCGCCGGTGGAGTGTGCGTGGACGACGAGCCGCACGCCGGGGTGCAGCGCGGCGATCGCCTCGGCCGCGCGCGCGATGTCGTCGCCGGGCTCGGCGACATCGTGCATGAGGTGCGGGATGTCATCGGGAGCGAGGGAGCGGCCTGCGCGACGCAGATCCAGGGCATAGAAGGCACAGCCGGCGTCCATGAACGCGTGAGCCAGATGCTCCTGGAAGAAGTAGTCGTTGTAGCCGTGCACGTGGAGCACGACCGCTCGCGGCGCCGACGCCTGATGGACGGGGCGGACGAGCACCGGTCCGCGCTGCTCGGGTGCACCCAGGTCGACCTGCTCGAAGTCAGGGAGGATGTCGGCGCGCCAGGAAAGGTCCCGTTCGACGACTTCGTCCACATTCGCATCGTAATGGCCGCGCGACGCGCGGGCCGACCGGGTTCTCTCCGCACCGTGCTCGGGGCATACTCAGTGCGTGAGCAACGACGCCGCCGACGAGATCCTCCCGTCCATCGCCGACGCACCCGGCCTTCCGATCGTGGGCGAGGTCCCGCGCAAGAGGGTCTGGGCATGGGCTCTGTGGGACTGGGCGACGCAGCCCTTCAACTCCGTCCTGCTGACGTTCGTCTTCGTTCCGCTGTATCTCACGAGCGATGCGTTCATCGACCCGGCGATCCGGGCGCTCGGCGAGGACCACCCCGACTACAAGGCGGCCATCGACCACCTGACGGAGTGGCTCGGCTGGGGCATCGGCATCGCGGGCTTCCTCATCGCCATCGTGGCGCCCGTGCTCGGGCAGCGGGCCGATGCGCGGGCCCGGCGCAAGGCGTGGCTCGGCGTGGCGACGCTCCTGCTCGTCGCGAGCATGGTCGGCCTCTTCTTCGTCAAGCCCGTGCCCGATGCGTTCATGGTGGGCGTCGCGCTCATCGCCTTCGGCTCGATCGTGAGCGAGATCGCGGGCGTGAACTACAACGCGATGATCGTGCAGGTGTCCACGCCCAAGACCCTGGGCCGCGTGTCCGGCCTGGGCTGGGGGCTGGGCTACGTGGGCGGCATCCTCGCCCTCGTCATCATCATCGTCCTGCAGCAGCTGGGCATGCTGCCCGCGGAGGACGGCCTGGGCTATCGCCTCATCGGCGTCGGCTCCGCCGTGTGGACGCTCCTGTTCGCCTGGCCGCTGTTCGTCTACGTGCCCGAGGCTCCCGCGGCCGAGCGTCCCAAGGTGAGCCTTCTGCGCGGCTACGTCATCCTGTGGCGCGACCTCTCCGACCTGTGGCACTCGGCGCGCTCGACGCTGTGGTTCCTCCTCGCATCGGCCGTCTACCGCGACGGCCTGGCGGGAGTGTTCACGTTCGGCGCGGTCATCGCCTCCGTCGCCTTCGGCTTCTCGTCGCAGGAGGTCATCGTCTTCGGCATCGCGGCGAACCTCATCGCCGGAGTGTCCACGGTGGTCGCCGGACGCCTCGACGACCGCCTGGGCCCGCGGCGCGTCATCATGGGCGCCTTGGCCGTGATCGTCGTGGCGGGAGCGCTCATCGCGTTCCTCCACGAGATCGGCGTCGTCGTGTTCTGGGTGGGCGGCCTGCTCTTGAGCGCCATGGTGGGCCCCGCCCAGGCCGCATCCCGCTCGCTCCTGGCCCGCCTGAGCCCGGAGGGACGCGAGAGCGAGATCTTCGGCCTGTACGCCACGACCGGCCGCGCCGCGTCGCCGTTCTCCGGCTGGTTCTGGGCCGGTGCGATCGCGATCTTCGGCGCGACGATCTGGGGCACGCTCGGCGTCGTGGCCCTCGTGCTCATCGGCTTCGTCCTCATGCTCTTCGTGAAGACGCCTGCCGACCGCCCGCGGGCGGCCCAGGCCGCGTAACGTGGAGGGCGGGAACCCCACCGAAGGAGGACTGACATGGCTGTGACGAGCGTCGGCGCTGCGAACTGGAACGGAAGCCTCACGGAGGGCGGCGGGACGGCCCGGCTCGCCTCGTCGGGCCTGGCGAGCTTCGAGATCGGCTGGCAGGCCCGCTCGGAGGGGGCGGTGGCCGCGACCACGCCTGAGGAGCTGCTGGGCGCCGCCCACGCGGCCTGCTTCTCGATGGCGCTGTCGCACACGCTCGGCCAGCGCGGCTACACCGCCGAGTCCATCGAGACGACCTCGTCCGTGACGTTCCAGGCGGGCGAGGGCATCACGGGCATCGAGCTGACCGTGGTCGCGTCCGTGCCGGGCATCGGCGACGACGAGTTCCAGGCTGTCGCGCAGGAGGTCAAGGAGTCGTGTCCCGTGTCCGCCGCCTTGAAGGCGGTGCCGATGACGCTCGCGTCGGCGACGCTGGCGTAGCGGCTCCCGGTCGCATGGCGCGCGGTCGGCGGGCCGCGACGGCGCCCGTGCGGGTGACGCGCGACTTCCTGGAGGGCGTGCGCATCTACTGGCGAGGCTTCCGCACGTGGAGCAAGGACCCGTCGCTCATGCTCCTGGGCCTTGTGCCCGGCGTCCTCACGTGGGCGCTGTTCCTCGTCGTGTTCGGCGCGCTGTGGCTCTGGCTCGACGATCTCGCGCTGTGGGTGGGCGGGACGTTCGCGGACGACCGCTTCCTTGCCGGCCTCATCGCCGCTGCCGTGGCGTTCGCCGTGCTCGCCGGCGTGGTGCTGCTGATGGTCTACGCGTTCGTGTCGATCACCTCCGTGGTGGGGCAGCCGTTCTTCGAGATGCTCTCCCACAGCGTCGACGATCGCTTCGGCCCCGTGCCCGCCGGTCCCGCGTGGCCGTGGTGGCGCAACGCGGTGCGCGGGATGGGGGAGGGGCTGAGGCTCTTCCTGGTGCAGGCGCCCGTGTCGCTGGGCATCTTCCTCATCGGACTGGTGCCTGTGCTCGGCACCGTGACGTCGTGGACTCTCGGCGCGCTGCTCGGCGGGTGGTTCGTGGCGCTCGAGCTCACGTCGATCCCGTTCGAGCGGCGCGGTCTGGTGCTGCGGGACCGGCGCCGGGTGCTGGCCGCGCGACGCGCGCGCACCCTCGGCTTCGGGGCCATGGCCTTCGTCATGTCGATCGTGCCGCCGCTGGCCGTGCTCACGATGCCCGCCGGCGTCGCCGCAGGAACGCTCCTGGCACGCCATGCCTTGAGCGATGCGCCGGCCGCGCCAGGCTCCGAGGGCGTCGCCGCATCGCGGGTCGACGACGCCCGCTCAGGCGCGACCGACGTGCCCGTGGCGGATAATTGACCGCGTCATGACGCCGCATCGACCCCGCTGGTACCACGTCGACTACGGCGGTGTGGTGCTCGGTCTGCTCTTCAGCGCCCTGTCGCTCACGCCGTCGCTCCTGCCGCGTCCCATCGTCCTCCAGGGCGTGATCGCGGGCCTCAGCTTCGCGTTCGGCTACGCCGTGGGCGCGCTCCTGTGGTACGTCGGCAAGCGCATCGTCCGCTGGCGGCCGCCGAGCATCGTGCAGCGCTACGCGTGGTGGTACGTGCTGGCCGCGTGGATCGTGGGCGCGCTCGCTCTGGGCTCGTCGACGGTCGAGTGGCAGAACGACGTGCGCGCGCACGTGGGGGCCGAGCCCATCTCGAGCGAGAACTGGATCGCGTTCGCCTTCGCAAGCCTGGCGACGGCCGTCGCCTGCCTCGCCGTCGGTCGCATCGTGAAGCTGGGCGCCAGGCACGCGTACCGGCTGTTCCACGGCCACTTCAGCGAGCGTCGCACGCCCGCCCGCGCGCGGACGCTCTCGCTCGCCGGCTCGGGCATCGTGGTCATGGCGGGCATCAGCACCGTCGCCATGCTCGTGACCGCCGGAGGGCTCGCGTTCGTCGACCGCTCCTATGCGAGCAAGTACGGGACGCCTCGGCCCACGCTCGTGGAGCCCTCGAGCGAGTACCGCTCGGCAGGGGCGGACAGCATCGTGGCATGGGACGGCGTCGGTCGGGACGGCGCGGACATCCTGTCGACGGCGCCGTCGGCGGAGGAGATCACGCGAGTCACGGGCCTGCCGGCGATCGAGCCCATCCGCGTGTACGTGGGACTCAACAACGCGCCCACGCCCGCCGAGCGAGCTCAGGTCGCGGTCGCGGAGCTCGCACGCCTCCACGCAGAGGAGCGTGCGGTGCTCGTCGTGGCAGGCACCACGGGCACGGGCTGGCTCGATCCCGCCGCGATCGACGCGCTCGAGTACCTGCACGCGGGCGACACCGCGATCGTCGCGGTGCAGTACCCGGACACGCCCAGCTGGCGCTCGAGCCTCTTCAGCCCTCGGGTGCCCGTCGAGGCCAACCGCCTGCTGTTCGAGGCCGTGCGCGAGTGGTGGACGAGCCTTCCCGAGGACTCCCGGCCGCTGCTCATCGTCTACGGCATGAGCCTGGGCGCCACGGGCATGCTGGGCGTGTTCGACGACGTGGAGGACCTGCTCGCGAGCGTCGACGGAGCGGTCTTCGCCGGCACCCCCTTCAACACGCCGCTGTGGCAGCGCATCACAGCGGACCGCGACGCGGGAAGCCCGGTCGTGCTCCCCGTCGTCGACGGCGGTCGGCACATCCGCTTCTTCTCCCAGCAGGCCGACTTCCTCGAGGACTCGCCCGTGTGGGAGGCCCCGCGCATCGCGTTCCTGCAGCACGGCTCCGACCCCGTGACGTGGGGCGGGCTCAGCATGTTCTACCGCGAGCCCGAGTGGCTCAAGCCGGGCCAGCGCTCGGAGCACGTCAGTCCGCTGGTGCGGTGGATCCCCGTCGTCAGCGGACTCCAGATCGTGGGCGACTTCATCCTGGGCCAGGCCGTTCCCGACGACGCGGGGCACAAGTACGGCAACGTGATGATCGACGCCTGGATCTCCGTCACGGGCACGGCCACGGGGCTGAGCACGGAGGCGATCGAGGATGTGCGCGCCGTGATCAACGCATACCCGACCGTCCAGCCGAGCGAGGAGTAGCGTGCCGGTTCGCAGACTGGTGGCGCGCGCGCCGCTGCACGAGCTCGAGCCGGTGTTCGCGGCCATCCGCGAGCGCGCCGGTGTGCGTGAGGAGCACGACCCGGCCGTCGTCGCCGATGCCGTGGCGGCAGGGGAGCGGGCGGCGCGGGGCGAGGAGCTGCCCCACGTCGCGGACGAGCGCGCGGATCTGACGGCCGTGCCGTTCGTCACGATCGATCCCGAGGGCTCGACGGACCTGGACCAGGCCCTGCACCTGGAGCGCACCGCCGACGGCTGGAGCGTGCTGTACGCGATCGCAGACGTGGGCGCCCATGTGGAGCCCGGCTCCGCCCTGGACCGCGACACCCGCGACCGCGCGGAGACGGTGTACTGCCCGGACATGCGCATCGGCCTGCATCCGGCGGTCCTCTCTGAGGGCTTCGCCTCGCTCCTTCCCGACCAGCGGACCAAGGCGGCGGTGTGGAGCATCGACGTGGACCTCGCCGGACAGATCCGGTCGGCGCGCGTCGAGCGCGCCTGGGTGCGCTCCGTCCGGCAGCACGCGTATACGGAGCTGAGCGCCGCGCCTCCCGCGGAGGCCCGGGAGCTCGTTCAGAACCTCGCCGAGCTCGGAGCGGCGCGGCGAGCGCTCATGCGCCGCAGGGGAGCGGTGACCCTGCCCAAGCCCAGCCAGGAGGTCACACGCACGGCGGAAGGGCTCAGCCTCGAGTTCCGCGCGGCACGCGACATCGAGGAGGACAACGCGCAGGTCTCGCTCCTCGCGGGACAGGCCGCCGCGATGCTCATGATGAACGCGGGCATCGGCATCCTGCGCACGATGCCGCCCGCCACCGCTGAGGCGATGACGCGGCTGCGACGCCAGGCGAAGGCGCTCGGCGTGCGCTGGCGCGACGATGAGAGCTATGCGGACATGCTCGACCACCTCGACGCGGCGTCGCCCCAGGGCGCGGCGTTCCTGGTGCAGGCGGTGACGCTGTTCCGCGGAGCGCGGTGGGAGCCCTTCGACGTGGCGCGCGCCGACGGCTCGCTGCCGCTGCCTCAGGTGCTCACCCACGGCGCCCTCGCGACGCCCTACGCCCACGTGACGGCGCCGCTGCGCCGCCTCGTCGACCGCTTCGGGCTCGAGATCTGCCTCGCGGTGAGCGCCGGCCGTCCGGTCCCGGAGTGGGTGCGGGAGGCGCTGCCGACGCTCGGCGACGACATGGCCGGGGGCGTGCGGCGCAACGCCCAGGTGGACCGGGAGTGCGTCGACGCGGTCGAGTCCGCCGTCCTGGCCCCGCATGTGGGCGAGGTGTTCGAGGGCATCGGGCTGGACGAGCGCACGGTGCAGCTGAACGAGCCCGCAGTGGTCGCGCGCTGTGAGGGCGACGTCGCCGTGGGACGAAAGACCCTGGTGCGCCTCGTGAGCGCGGAGCCCGGTCAAGGTCCGCGCTTCGCCGTCGCCTCCTGACATGAGAATCCGTGCGTTCCGGCGTACGGTGGAGGTGTCAGGCATCCACGGCAAGGAGGTATCCGCATGGGCGAGAACACCGACAAGACGCCGAGCCGCCACCAGGTCTACGAGCAGATCCGCGCCAGGGAGCTGGCCCGCGGAGCGAGCGAGGACGAGGCCGCCCGCATCGCCGCCGAGACTGTCGACAAGGTCATCGCGCGCGAGCACGGCGAGTAGCCGTCGCATCGTCGGGCCCGCCCGCCGCGCTCCTCCCCGATCTGAGGGAAGTCCCCTGCAGAGCGCGCGGGCGGGCCGGCCACGTGCCATGCCCCGACGCCCACGCGCCGGTACGTAGGATGACCGCATGGGCCAGTGGAACGTGCCGAACCTCATCACCGCCGGGCGCATCGTCCTCATCGTCGTCTTCGGCGTCCTCCTCATCGCCGAGCAGGACGCATGGGCCATCGCGGCGCTCGCCGTCGCCGGTGTGAGCGACTGGCTCGACGGATTCCTCGCACGCCGGTGGAACCAGCGCACCGAGCTGGGCCGCATCCTCGACCCGGCCGCCGACCGCATCCTCACCGTGGTCGTGGTCCTGGGCCTGGCGGTCCGCGGCATCGTGCCGTGGTGGCTCGTGGCGATCCTGCTGCTGCGCGACGTCGTGGTGGGCATCGCGCTCCTGGCAGGCAAGGCGCGAGGCAAGCAGCCGCCGCAGGTCACCTTCGTGGGCAAGACCGCCACGGCGCTCCTGTACGTCTTCCTGCCGCTGTCCTACCTCGCCGTCGTCGCGTTCCCTGCGGCGCCGTGGCTCCACACGGTCGCGATCATCGGCGCCGTTGCCGCCTCCGTCCTGTACTGGGCCAGTGGGATCACCTATGTGAGGGCCTCGCTGGCCCGCGCAGAATCAGGGGCTTCCCCCACAGACGCGCAGCCGCGCCACCGCATAGGATGACGATGAAGGGAGGCGCCATGATCGACGACGAGAAGCCCGCCGAGCGCACGATGTCGCTCGACACCCACATCCACGTGGACGAGTCCACGCCCGCCCGTCTGAACTCGCAGGATCAGGCTGCGGTCGACTCGCTCGCCGACGACCACGCGCTGCTCATCGTGCACCACGGCCCCAACGCGGGTGCCCGCTTCCTGCTGGACGTGGACGTCGTCACCGCCGGCCGCTCCGTGTCGAGCGACATCTTCCTGGACGACGTCACGGTCAGCCGCGAGCACGTGCAGTTCCACCGCAACGGCACCGAGTTCACCGTGCACGACATGGGCTCCCTCAACGGCACGTACGTCAACCGCGAGCGCGTCGCGGACGCCCGCCTGCACAACGGCGACGAGGTGCAGATCGGCAAGTACCGCATGACGTTCTACCAGGGCGTCTCGCACTAGCGGCGATGCCGTCCGTCGCCCGCCTGCCCCGCCCGTCGGGCGAGCCTGCGCGCCCCGAGGCCGACGCGTCGACAGGGGAGAGGGGAGGGAGCGCGAGGCCCGCGACCACCTGGCCCCACCAGCTGTCCCACGAGCCGCTGCTCAAGGTCAGCGACGTGCTGCGCATCCTCGGCGGGGAGTTCCCCGCGCTGACGCCCTCCAAGCTGCGGTTCTTCGACGCGCAGGGCCTGGTGCGACCGCAGCGCACCGCGTCGGGCTACCGCCAGTACTCCGCGTCCGATGTGGAGCGGCTGCGCTTCGTCCTGCGCGAGCAGCGGGACTTCTACCGCCCGCTCGCCAAGATCCAGGAGTCGCTCGCGCAACTCGACGCTGGGGTCATCAAACGAGCCATCACGCCCCGCGATGCCGAGCACGAGACCGCGGCGTTCGTGCCCGCCAAGACTCTTGCCGCGCTGGCGAGTGCGGAGCAGTCCCTCGTCGAGGAGCTCGTCGCCGAGGGCGTCATCGTGGCGGCCGTGCCCGGCGGCTACGACAAGCGCCTTGCGACCCTCGTGTCGGCGTTCGACGCGTACATCGCGGCCGGAGGAACGCTCAAGGAGGCGAAGGTGCTGCGCAACGCGGCCCTGCGCGAGGCGGAGCGGGCATCGGCTGCGGGTCGGCTTGCGGCCGGGCGCAACGAGCCCGAGGCCGCCGCCGCGCACGCTCGCGAGCGGAAGGTTGCCGCTGCACAGCTGTTCTCGGCCGTGCTAGAGGCGGAGTAGCGGGCCATGCGCGGGCCTGTGGCGCAATGGGTCGCGCCTACGGCTGGTTAGCGCACAGGTCCGGGTACTGGTCGTAGTACTCGGGGTGCGCGTCGCACTCGGTCTTGAGGATGTAGAGCCGGTCGTTGGCGACATCCCAGCGGACGCCGTCAAAGGGGAGGCTGAAGTCGCGCACCTCGATGAGGACCTCGCCGGGCAGCAACTTGCGCCACTGGTTCTCGGGCACATCCTTGCCAGGGACGATGAACTTGCCGTCCTTGAGGTTCTCCACGATGTCGTCGACGCTGTACACCCGGATGGTCGGCACTGGCGAGCCGTCCTTCCTCATGAGGGGAGTGAAGGGGTTGCGCTCGCCCTGACCGCTGTGAGGAGGGTAGATGCCGATCTTCTTGAGGACGGCGCTCGCGTCCACCTCGTAGAGCAGCCTCTTCTTGTGTCCCAAGTACTCCGATGGCGGCTTGGTCGGGTCCGCCTTGCCGAACGCCAACGGCAGCATGGGTGTGCCGTCGTAACGGACGCCGTCGTAGAACTGCACCAGCGGGGCAGGGCCCGGGTCCGGGTAGATGACCTCCACCGGGTAGTGATGCTCGTTGAGGATCGGCCTGCCGTTCTCGTCGCGTGCGAAATCAGGCATGCCGTCCCAGCCCCAGGGGAACCAGTTGATGATGGGAGACATGGCGCGCACGCCCGCCTCCCAGTACTCCGGGTAGTTGTCGAAGATCCACTGCTCGTGCGCACCACGAGGGGTGTCTGAGAACACGTAGTCGGGGGCGTAGGCAGCAGGAGTGCCGTACTCGGCCGGGAACACGTCGCCGGCCTCCGCCCACCAGGCCGGCAGGA
>QGUM02000061.1:0-11204 GCA_003242455.2 Actinomycetes bacterium | reverse complement strand
GCGTCACGCCGGACGCACGCCCAACGCCGCCTCGACCCGGGCGGGGTCGAGCGGGCCGGGGTCGCCTCCGAACTCGGGGCACAGCGACTGGAACGAGCACCATGCGCACAGCCGCGACGGCTTGGGCTGGAAGCGGCCGCTCATGGCGGCGCGCTGGATGTCCTGCCACAGCGTGCGGACGTGGTGCTCTATCTGCGCGATGTCCTCGTCGCCCGGATGCAGCTCCTTGGTGCCGCCGTCCTTGAGGTAGAGCAGGCGCAGCAGCGCCGGCCTGCGTCCGCGCAGGCGCTCCACGAGCAGCGCGTAGAAGCGCATCTGGAACTCGGCCTGCTGCCCGTAGCCCGGGCGGGGCGAGGAGCCCGTCTTGTAGTCGACGATGCGGATGGCCCCGTTCGGCGCGACGTCGATGCGGTCGATCACGCCGCGCAGGAGCGGGCCGTCGTCGAGCTGCAGCTCGAGGCGCTCCTCCCTGCCGGCGGGCTCGAGACGGGTGGGGTTCTCCAGGCGGAAGTACACCGAGAGCCGTTGGGCCCCGTCGGCGAGGAACTGCTCCCGAGCCCGCTCATCGGGCAGGAGAGAGGCGAGGTCGGGCTGGGAGGCGACCATCCGCTCCCACTCGGGACGCAACGCCCCCACGGCCGCATCGAGCGTGCGCTGCGCGGCGGGCGCGTCGAACAGCCGCTCCAGCACCGCATGGACGAGCGTGCCGAGCGTGGTCGCCACGGCGGGCGGCTCCGGGACGCGGTCGATCACCCGCAGGCGGTACAGCAGGCCGCACTGCTCGAAGTCGGCGGCGCGCGAGGGCGACAGCGCGGGCGCAGGCGCGACGCGCTCCGTGGGAGCCCTCTCCGTCTGTGTCATGACAGACACGGTAGCCGTGCACCCTGACGGCCGAGGTCCAGCGGCTACCGTTGTCGCATGACCGACTCCGCGCCGCGCACCAAGGGCATCCAGCTGGGGCGCCTGCTCGGCGCGCGCGTGGTGCTGCAGCCCTCGACGCTCATCATGATCGCGCTGCTCGCATGGGTGTTCGCGTCGAGCGGCGGCTCCGTCACGAGCCGCACCTTCGCGCTCGGCGTCATCCTCGCGGTGCTGCTCTTCGCCTCGGTGTTCCTCCACGAGCTGGCGCACGCCGTCGCCGCGCGCCTGTTCCGCCGCCAGGTCAGGGAGATCGTCATCACCCTGTGGGGCGGTCACACGTCCTTCGACTCCGTGGGCATGACGCCGCTCGTCAACGGCGTGACGGCCGCTGCGGGTCCGGCGATGAACGTGGTCATCGCGCTCGCGTCCTTCGGGGTGTCGGCGAGCGGCGCCGTGAACGGGACGCCTGCGGCCGTGCTCGTGTGGCTCGGCGGCGCGAACATCTTCCTCGCGATCTTCAACTCCCTGCCTGCGATCCCCATGGACGGCGGTCGCGTGCTCGAGTCGATCGTGTGGCGGCTGTCCGGCAACCGTCACCGCGGCACCATCGTGGCCGCGTGGGGCGGCCGCATCGTCGCCGTCCTCGTCATCGTCTACGCCGTGGCGAGCCCGCTCCTGGCCGGACGAGAGGTCGACATCTTCAACCTGATGCTCGCCTTCCTCATCGCCTCCGTGCTGTGGCCGGCGGCGTCGGCGGCGCTCAAGTACAGCCAGATCATGGGGCGTCGCGAGGGCCTGACCGTCGCCAAGCTGCTCGTGCCGGCCGTCGCGGTGCCCTACGACGTCTCCGTCGCCCAGGCGCGAGACGCCGCGAACTCCGCCGGGGCCAGGGAGGTCGTCATCCTCGCCGCCGACGGGGCCGCCGCCGGGCACTTCCCCGTCGCGATCACGGACGAGGTGCCGGTCGACGCCCGCGCCGCGACGAGCCTGCAGGCGGTGACGATGCCGCTGCCGCGCGGGGCGGAGGTGCCTCACACGCTCGGGGGAGAAGAGCTCGTGCGGGCGCTGCGCGAGTGGTGGGGGCGCACCGAGGTGTGGGCCGTGCGCGCCCATGGCGACGTCACCGGCGTGGTGCGTCTCCAGGACGTCCTCGACGCCCTCACGTAGCGGACCGCCTGGACAGGGAGGCTTCGAGGCGGGACGCCGCGCGCGCCTAGACTGGTCGCCATGAACGAGGCGCCCACCGGGGCAGCGGCGAGGCGTGGACCGCTCAGGCCGGGAGACCGCGTCCAGCTGACGGACGCGAAGGGCCGTCACCACACCATCGTCCTGGAGCCGGGCAAGACCTTCCACACCCATCGCGGCCAGTTCTCGCACGACGACGTCATCGGCAGGCCCGAGGGCACGGTGGTGCGCAACACCGCCGGCTACGAGTACCTCGTGCTGCGCCCGCTCCTGACGGACTTCGTGCTGTCCATGCCGCGCGGCGCCGCCGTCGTCTACCCCAAGGACGCCGGGCAGATCGTGCAGTTCGGCGACATCTACCCGGGCGCGCGCGTGCTCGAGGCCGGAGTGGGCTCGGGCGCGCTGACGATGTCGCTGCTGCGGGCCGTGGGCGACCAGGGCACGCTCATCTCCGTGGAGCGCCGCGAGGACTTCGCCGAGATCGCCCGCGCCAACGTGGAGTCGCACTTCGGGGAAGCGCACCCCGCGTGGGACCTGCGCATCGGCGACGCCGCAGACGTCCTGCTCGCCGAGCCCGAGGGCAGCATCGACCGCGTCGTGCTCGACATGCTCGCGCCGTGGGAGAACATCGACGCGGCCGCACACGCGCTCGTTCCCGGCGGCGTGTTCCTCGCCTACGTGGCGACCACGACGCAGCTGTCCCGCCTCGCTGAGGACCTGCGCTCGCACGGCGGCTTCACCGAGCCGCACGCATGGGAGACCATGCTGCGCACGTGGCACCTCGAGGGCCTCGCCGTGCGCCCAGACCACCGCATGGTGGGGCACACCGGCTTCCTCCTCACCTCGCGCCGCATGGCCCCTGGTGTCGACGCCCCGCTGCGTCACAGGAGGCCCGCGAAAGGTGCGTACCCTGTAGACGAGGAGTGGAGTCCGGAGGACCTGGGCGAGAGGCCGGTCTCGGACAAGAAGATTCGCAAGGTCTCCCGTGAGGCGCGTCGCGCGGCGCCCGCTGCGGGTGAGGCCACGGACAACAGGAGCGACAGCTGATGGTGGTCGAAGCGCAGGACAGGCTCGCGGCTCTGGAGCGGCGCAACGCCGAGCTCCAGCGCCTGCTCGAGGCGGCGCGCGACCAGCTCGGCGAGATGCGCGTCAAGCTCGCCGAGGCCTCGCAGCCGCCGCAGACCTTCGCCACGTTCGTCCAGTGGGCGGGGGAGCACGCCGACGTCGTCTCCAACGGCCGCCGCATGCGCGTGGCCGTGCTGCCGTCGGTGGAGCGCAACCTCGTGCCCGGCGACGAGGTGCTGCTCAACGCCATGAGCGTCGTGGTCGGCGTCGCCGAACCCGACCGCTCCGGCCAGGCCGCCATCGTGCGCGAGGTCATCGACGACGAGCGCGTGCTCGTGGTCGCGCGCGGCGAGGACGAGCGCGTCGTGTCCCTCATCGGCGGCAGCGCGCGCGCCCGTCTGCACGAGGGCGACACCGTCATCATCGACCCGCGCACCGGCTTCGCCTCGGAGAAGGTGGAGCGCTCCGGTGTCGAGGCGCTCCTGCTCGAGGAGGTGCCGGACGTGGACTTCTCCGCGATCGGCGGCCTCGCCGCGCAGATCGAGCGCATCCGCGACGCCATCGAGCTGCCGCTGACGCATCCCGAGCTGTACAAGGAGCACGCGCTGCAGCCGCCGCGCGGCCTGCTCCTGTATGGCCCGCCCGGATGCGGCAAGACGCTCATCGCCAAGGCGGTGGCCCACTCGCTCGGCGAGGTCACGGGCTCCGACCGCAGCTACTTCCTGTCCGTCAAGGGCCCCGAGCTGCTCAACAAGTACGTGGGCGAGACGGAGCGCTACATCCGCACGATCTTCGAGCGCGCCCGCGCCAAGGCCCACACCGGCGCGCCGGTCGTGGTCTTCTTCGACGAGATGGACGCCCTGTTCCGCGCCCGCGGCTCCGGCGTGAGCTCCGACATGGAGACCACGATCGTCCCGCAGCTGCTCACCGAGCTCGACGGCGTGGAGTCGCTGTCCAACGTCATCGTCATCGGCGCCTCCAACCGCGAGGACATGATCGACCCCGCGATCCTGCGCCCGGGCCGCCTGGACGTGAAGATCGAGATCCAGCGCCCCGATGCCGCCGCCTCGCGCGACATCCTCGCCAAGTACCTCACGCCGCAGCTGCCGCTCGCACCCGACGAGCTCGCGGCCCACGGCGGCGACCCCGTCGCCACGGCGGCCGCGATGACCGACGCCGCGGTCGAGCGCATCTTCTCCCACGCGGACGCGCCGCAGCACGTCTCCGGCGCGCTGCTGCGCAACGTGGTGGACCGCGCCAAGACGCTCGCCATCAAGCACGTCATCTCCGGCGGCAGCAAGGGCATCTCCACGGCCCACCTGCTCGCCTCGTGCGAGCAGGAGCTGCAGGAGGCGCGCGCCGTGGCCGCGGGCAGCCTGGGCGAGAGCTGACCGGCCGGACGAGGCGGTCATGCGCATCTGCGGCATCGAGACGGAGTACGGGATCACCGATCCCGCCGACCCTCGCGCGAACCCCATCCTGCTGTCGTCGCGCCTAGTGGAGGCATGCCGCCGCTGGCAGGGAGACGCCCACGCGCGGTGGGACTACGGGGGCGAGGACCCGCTCATGGACCTGCGCGGCGTGCGCCGCGCCCGCATGCACGCCACGCCGGACATGCTCACCGAGGACCACGAGTACGACGAGCGCACCGGGCAGGTGACCCTGCGACGTCGGCGCGGCTCGTGGGAGGACCCGGCGCACCTCAACACGGTCCTCGCCAACGGGGCGCGCTTCTACGTCGACCACGCCCACCCCGAGCACTCGGGTCCCGAGGTGACGACGGCGCACGACGCAGTCGTGTGGGACACGGCCGGCGACCGGATCGCCCACGCCGCCGCGCAGGAGTACGAGCGCGCGGAGGGCCGCCGCATCGCGCTGTACAAGAACAACGTCGACGGGAAAGGCGCGAGCTACGGCACTCACGAGAACTACCTCGTGGACCGCGCCGTCCCCTTCGAGGACCTTGCTCGTCGCATCACGCCGCACCTCGTCACGCGCGCGATCGTCGTGGGCGCCGGCCGCGTGGGCCTGGGCGCCTTCGGCGAGCGGCCGGGCTTCCAGATCTCGCAGCGGGCCGACTACATGGAGGCGGAGGTGGGCCTTGAGACCACGCTGCGCCGGCCCATCGTCAACACGCGCGACGAGCCGCACGCCGACCGCGCGCGCTGGCGTCGCCTGCACGTCATCATCGGCGACGCCAACTGCGCCGAGGTGTCCACGTACCTCAAGGTGGGCACCACGGCGCTCGTGCTGTCCGCGATCGAGGCAGGGGATCCGCGCCTGGACGCGCTCGCCTTGGCCGACCCGGTCGCCGCGGTGCGCACGGTGTCCTACGACCTGAGCCTGCGTCAGGCCGTCCCGCTCGCCTCCGGCGAGTCCGCGACGGCGCTCGACATCCAGCGCGCGCTGCTCGAGATCAGCCGCGACTACATGGCCGATGCCGGCGACGCGGCGGTCATCGCGCGCTGGGAGTCCGTGCTCGACAAGCTGGGCAGGGACGTCTTCGAGGCGGCGCGCGAGGTCGAGTGGGTCGCCAAGCTCCAGCTCCTGGGCCGCATGCGCGAGCGCTACGCCGCCCCTGACGAGCAGGGAGCCGTCCAGCTCGCGGCTTGGGACGATGCGCGCATCGTCGCCGCGGACCTGCAGTGGAGCGAACTCGGCACCGGCCTCGCCGCGAAGCTCACGGCCGCCGGCGCGCTCGAGCGCATCTCGACCGATGCGGAGGTCGAGCACGCGATCGCGAACCCGCCCGCAGACACTCGCGCCTGGCTGCGCGGCCGGATGGTCGCGATGCGCCCGGAGATCGTCGACGCGGCCGGCTGGTCCACGGTGGTCCTCGACCGCGAGACCGACCACGGCCACCTCGAGGTGGTCGAGCTGCTCGACCCCGCCGGCACGAGCCACCCGCTCCTGGACGCGCTCCTCGCCGAGCGCGGCTGACGTCCTGCGCGGCGTCGGTGCAGCGGCGGCTCCCGTCATGCCATCCGCATCGGGCAGGGACCGACGCCCGGGCGAGGCTCGGGCACAGCCTGACCCCGGGCATAGACTGGCCCCATGCCTCAGACCTTCTCCTCCGCAGGCGAGTTCGAGGACGACGTCCCGCCGCCCGAGACCCCGCCGCCCGGCGCCGCTCAGGCCAGCACCGACGCCCTCGACGCCCTGCTGGACGAGATCGACGACTCGATCCAGGTGAACGCGGCGCAGTTCGTGCGCTCGTTCGTGCAAAAGGGCGGCGAGTGACCCGCGGATGATCTCCGCAGAGGTCCCGCCGCCGCTCGAGGTCGACCCCGCCCGCCGCATCTTCGGGCTGGAGACCGAGTTCGGCCTGCACTTCACGCCCGAGGGCACCAAGCCCATCACGCCGGAGGAGGTCGCCGGCCATCTGTTCCACTCCGTGGTGCAGTGGGGCCGCTCGTCGAACGTCTTCCTGCCCAACGCCTCGCGCCTGTACATCGACGTGGGCGCGCACCCCGAGTACGCGACGGCCGAGGCGGACACGCTCACGGACCTCATCGCGCTCGACAAGGCGGGGGAGAGGATCGTCCACGGGCTCGTCGCCCAGGGCGAGGAGCGCCTGCGCAACGTGGGCCACCCGGGCACGGTGTACCTGTACAAGAACAACACCGACTCGTCCGGCAACTCGTACGGTTGCCACGAGAACTATCTGGTGCGACGCCGGGCGGACTTCGCCGCCTTCGGCACCGCGCTGCTGCCGTTCCTCGTGAGCCGCCAGATCGTCTCCGGCGCCGGCACCATCACCCGCACCCCTACGGGCGCGCACTACTCGTTCTCGCCGCGCGCGGACCACATGTGGGAGGGCATGAGCTCGGCCACGACGCGCTCGCGGCCCATGATCAACACGCGCGACGAGCCCCACGCCAACGCCGAGCTGTACCGTCGCATGCACGTCATCGTCGGAGACTCGACGATGGCCGAGCCGACGGCGCTGTTCAAGGTGGGCTCGACCGACCTCATCCTGCGCCTCATGGAGGCGCGCATCCCGCTGCCCGACCTCACGCTCGCGCGGGAGATGCAGGCGATCCGCGACATCGCGCACGACGTTGACGGCAAGGCCACCGTCGAGCTCGCCGACGGGCGCCGTCTCACGGGCGCCGAGATCCAGCAGGCGTACCTCGACGCCGTGCGCGCGCACCTGGACACGGCCATCGAGGCCACTGCCGAGGTGGAGACGATCCTCGACCTGTGGCAGCGCGGCATCGACGCGGTGCGCACAGGCGACCACAGCCTCGTGGAGACCGAGCTCGACTGGGCCATCAAGGAGCGCGTGCTCCTGCGCTACAAGGAGCGCCTGGGCTGCTCGCTCGACGACCCGCGCCTGGCCCGGCTCGAGCTCGCCTTCCACGACATCTCTCCCGAGCGCGGCCTGTTCAACCGCCTCCAGGCGGACGGCCAGGTGCGCCGCATCATCACCGACGCGGACATCGAGCGCGCGGTCACCACGCCGCCGCAGACCACGCGCGCCGCGCTGCGCGGACGCTTCGTCCAGGCCGCCCTTGCCGCGGGCCAGGACTACACGGTGGACTGGGTCCACCTGAAGATCTCGGGCTCCGCGAGCCGCACGGTCCTGCTCAAGGATCCGTTCCGGAACGTCGACGAGCGCGTGGACGTTCTGCTGGAGGCGCTGGGCGGGTGAGATTCCGGGCCTCGTCGCAGCGCCCCTAGACTGGCTTCCGCCCGCCGTCACACGCTGAAGGGAATCTCGCATGCGCCGCCTCGCCGCACTCGTGCTCGCCGCGGCCCTCGCGCTTGCCGGATGCTCCTCGGCGGACCCCGAGGTGGAGGTCTCCGGAGCGGTCGGCCGCATCGACGACATCGAGGTGAGCGTGGGCGACACCCGCGCGCCCGTCCTCATGTGGCCGCGCGAGAAGGAGTTCACCCGCGCGGAGACCGCTGTGCTGTGGAACGGCGACGGCGACCAGCTGCGGGACGGCCAGCCGCTCCTGCTGGACATGTTCATCCAGGACCTCGTGACGGGGGAGGTGTTGCAGAACACCTTCGACGGCCTGCCGCGCCCCACGCTGCTCGCTCCCGAGATGCTCGGCGACGACCTCTACCAGGTGCTGCGCACGCTGCGCGTGGGCGCGCGCGTCCTGGCCGTGGTGCCCAGCGCCGGCGAGTTCGAGGAGGAGCCCACGTTCGCGGTCGTCATCGACGTGCTGTCGCACCGCGCCGAGGGCGCCACGGTCAACCCTCGCAACGACATCCCCATCGTCATCAACGGCGGGACCGGCGAGCCGGACATCATCCTGCGTGAAGGCAAGGACCTGCCGCCCGACCTCGTCGTCGCGACGCTCATCCGCGGCGAGGGGGAGCAGGTCCAGCCCGGGTCGTACATCATCGCCCAGTACAAGGCGATCTTCACCGCGGACGGCTCCGATGCGGAGGGCGCCTGGATCAAGGGAGGCGTGTTCGACTCCACGTGGGCGCCGGCGCGTGCGCCGTGGGAGGTGCAGATCGGCGTCGGGGACACGATCCGTGCGCTCGACGAGGGCCTCATCGACCAGACCGCGGGCTCGCAGGTGATGATCATCGCGCCCGAGTCCTTCGGCTACCCGGGCAAGGGCACGCTCGTGTTCGTCGTCGACATCCTCGACGTGTGGACGCCGGAGGAGTGATGGGCGTCGCCGTTCGAGTCATCCCGTGCCTCGACGTCGACGCCGGCCGCGTCGTCAAGGGCGTGAACTTCGAGAACCTGCGCGACGCCGGGGATCCCGTCGAGCTCGCCGCGCGCTACGGCCTCGAGGGAGCCGACGAGGTCACCTTCCTGGACGTCACCGCATCGTCCGGGGAGCGGGAGACCATGTACGACGTCGTGCGTCGCACGGCCGAGCAGGTGTTCGTCCCCCTCACCGTGGGAGGAGGCGTCCGCAGCGTCGAGGACGTTGATAGACTGCTGCGCGCGGGCGCGGACAAAGTAGGCGTCAACACGGCTGCGATCGCGCGACCGGAGCTCATCTCCGAGATCGCGCGCACGTTTGGCAACCAGGTTCTGGTTCTCTCCGTTGATGCACGGCGTTGCCAGGGCGACACGGTCACCCCTTCGGGATACGAGGTGACGACGCATGGCGGGCGTCGGGGGACGGGCATCGACGCAATCGAGTGGGCTCGGCGAGGGGCCGAGTTGGGCGCGGGCGAGATCCTGCTCAACTCGATGGACGCCGACGGCACCACCAGTGGTTTCGACATTGCGATGATCAAGGAAGTTCGCGACGTGGTCTCAGTACCGTTGATCGCCTCCGGAGGCGCCGGGCGCCCGGAGGACTTTGTGGCAGCCGCTCACGCCGGCGCCGACGCCGTCCTCGCGGCAAGCGTGTTCCACTTCGGCACGCTCACCATCCCCCAGGTGAAGGAAGCGATGCGGTCCGCCGGCATCGCGGTGCGGTGACCGGGCGGCGGGCCGCCGAGTATCAGCTCCAGGGAAGCTACACCCGCAAGACCCTGCATCTGATCTGGCACGCCCTGCGCACGCAGCCGAAACGTTTCGGCCTCGCCATCGCCTTCGCGGGCGTCTTCGGCGTCCTCACCGTCGTGTTCGGCTCGATGCTCGGCATCATCGTCGACGAGGTGGTCATCCCCTCGATCAGCCGCACCCCGATCGAAGGCTGGTGGGGAGAGCAGACCCAGGATCCCAAGGCGGCCATCCTGCTGTCGGGAGCCGTCTTCCTGGGCATCGGCGTCGTCAACGCGATCCTCGTGGGCCTGCGCCGCGCCACCCAGGGCGGGGCGGTCGCCGGCGTCGGCGCACGTCACCGCACCGTGGTGGCCGATGCCGTGGCGTCGCTGCCGCTCGGCTGGCACCGGGCCAATCCTGCCGGACGCATGCTGTCCGCGATGTCCTCGGACTCGGAGACGGCGACCAACCCGCTGCACCCGCTCGCGTTCACGATCGGCTCGTTCACGATGATGATCGCCGCGGGCTGGGCGCTGTTCGGCATCGACCCGTACCTGGCGCTCACGGCCCTCGCGGTGATCCCGCTCATCATGGCGATCAACTACGTCTACGAGAAGGTCATCAGCCCACGCTGGAACCTGGGCCAGACGCTGCGCGCCGAGGTGTCCACGATCGCCCACGAGTCCTTCGAGGGCGGCACCGTGGTCAAGGCGCTCGGCGCGGAGAAGCGCGAGGCCAAGCGCTTCGCCGTGAAGGTGGACGCGTTGCGCGACGCCGACACGAGCGTGGGCGCGGTCTCGAGCTGGTTCGAGCCGCTCATGGACGTCATGGTGCCCGTGAGCTCGCTCGTGGTCATGCTCGTGGGCGCGATCCGCGCGGACGGCGGCCACGTGAGCGTGGGCGACGTGGTCTCGGCCGTGTACCTGCTGTCGCTCCTGGCCGTGCCGATCCGCGGCATCGGCTGGGTGCTCGGCGAAATGCCGTCGGCGCTCGTGTCCTTCCAGCGCATCGGGCAGATCGCCGCGGCCGCGACCGAGGTGGACGAGCCGGGCCATGTGGACATCCCGCGTGAGGGCGCAGGACGCCTGACGTTCGACAACGCCCACGTGGGCGCCGACGACGGCGACGGCAACCTCGTCGTGCTCGTCGAGGGCGTCTCGCTCGAGCTCGAGCCGGGCACGGTGACCGCGCTCGTGGGCGCCACCGGCGCGGGCAAGTCGACGGTGGCGCTGGCCGCCGCACGGCTGTCGCGTGCCGTGACCGGCGAGATCCGGCTCGACGACACGGACATCGCGACGGTCGAGGCGCTCGGCCAGCACGTGGCCCTGGTGCCGCAGCAGTCGTTCGTGTTCGCGGGCACGGTGCGCGAGAACGTCACGCTCGGCGACGACTACTCCGACGAGCAGGTGTGGACCGCCCTGCGCCGCGCGGCCGTGGACCACGTCGTCGAGGGACTCCACAAGGGCGGCACGGGCCTGGACGCGCTGCTCGACGAGCGCGGCATGAACCTCTCGGGAGGCCAGCGCCAGCGCGTCGCGATCGCCCGCGCCCTGGTGCGCGAGCCGCGCGTGCTCGTCCTCGACGACGCGACCTCAGCGGTGGACCCCGCGGTGGAGCAGGAGATCCTCGCTTCGCTGCGCGCCGACGGGGACGGGCCCACGGTGCTGCTCATCGCGTATCG
>QGUM02000060.1:0-11242 GCA_003242455.2 Actinomycetes bacterium | reverse complement strand
AAGAACCTGGAGATCCCGGAGGAGGCCGCTGCCGGCATCACCCTCCCGGTCTTCAACTTCACGATCGACGTGCCGTCGCTCGACAAGCTCGCCGGCATCGCCGTCGACTTCGGCGTCCTGCCCGCGAAGCCCAACTTCGACCGGCTCGTCCAGCAGCAGTAAGACCATGACGGCGGGGCGCCTCTTCATGGCGGCGCCCCGCCGTCGTCGTCTCCACACCACTACGATTCACTGACACGATGGCAACCTCCCCCAGCCGCAGCCTGCGCACCTACCGCCCTCAGCTTCTCGGCCTCGCCGGAATCCTGATCTTCCTGGCCGTGTGGCAGCTGCTTCCCGTCGTCGGCCTCGTCGACGCCCGCTACTTCCCGAACGCGACCTCCACCCTGTCCCTCCTGTGGCACGAGCTGGGCACGGCCGACCTGTGGTCCGACATCGGCTACACCCTGTGGGCGTGGGCCGCGGGCCTGGCGATCGCGACCGTCGCGGCCGTGGTCCTCGGCACCGTGATCGGCCTGGTCCCGTTCCTGCGCCGCAGCACGCACACGATGGTCGAGTTCCTGCGCCCCATCCCCTCGGTGGCGCTCATCCCCCTCGCGATCCTGACGAACGGCCTGTCCATGAAGGCCGCGCTCGTCATCATCGTCTTCGCAAGCTTCTGGCAGGTGTTCGTGCAGGTGCTCTACGGCGTCGCCGACGTCGACGCGGTCGCTCGAGACACGGCGCGCAGCTTCGGCCTGGGCCGCCTCGAGCGCTTCCGCAGCCTCGTGTTCCCCACGGCCCTGCCCTACCTCATGACGGGCCTGCGCCTGGCCGCGACGGTCGCGCTCATCCTCGCCATCACGGCGCAGATGTTCATCGGCAACCCGGGCCTGGGCCGCAGCATCGTCACGGCGCAGGCCGGAGCGCAGTACGTGCAGGTCTACGCGCTCGTCATCGTCACGGGCCTGCTCGGCCTCGTCGTCAACCTCGGCTTCCGCGCGATCGAGCGCAAGGTGCTGAAGTGGCACGAGTCCGTGCGCAGCGAGGAGGCGCTGTGAGCGAGGTGACCACCGTCAAGGCGCCGCGCAAGGCCGTCAAGGGCGGCGTGTGGAAGCGCATGGGCGTCAGCACGGCGTACGCCGTGGGCCTGCCCGTCGCGCTGCTCGTGATCTGGGGCGTCTGGGCGACCATCGACTCGCCCAAGTTCTTCCCCAGCCCGGCGCGCATCTTCACCGCCTTCATCGACACGTGGATCAAGGACGGCGGCCCCCAGAGCCCGGACATGATGACCGATGTCATCCCCTCCCTCACGCGCCTGGGCGTCGGGCTGCTGCTGTCGATCGCCCTGGGGATCGCGGCGGGCACGCTCATCGGCCTCGTCCGCCCGCTGCGTGAGCTCACCGAGCCGATCTTCGAGTTCTTCCGCGCCATCCCGCCGCCGGTGATGATCCCCGTCATCACCGTCATCCTGGGCGCGACAGGATTCACCAAGGTCGTGATCATCGTCCTCGGAGCGATCTGGCCCATCCTCCTCAACACGATCGACGGCGTGCGCGCCACCGACTCCGTGATGAAGGAGACCGCCCGCTCGTTCCGGCTCACGCGCTCACAGCGGCTGTGGGACCTCGTCCTGCCCGCCGCGATGCCGCGCATCATGGCGGGAATCCGTCAGGCCATGTCGATCGCGCTGATCCTCATGGTCATCTCCGAGATGTCCAACTCCTCGTCGGGTCTGGGCTACTGGGTGACGTACTTCCAGCGCAACTACCTCATCGCCGAGATGTGGAGCGGCATCGTGCTCCTGGGCCTCGTGGGCGTCCTCCTCGCGGTCATCTTCGGCATCGTCGAGCGGCGCATGCTGCGCTGGTACCACGGAGTGAAGGAGACCGAACGTGGCTGAGAACCTGCTCACCGTCAAGAACCTCAAGAAGGTCTACGAGTCGTCCACGGGCTCGGTCGAGGCGATCGCCGACATCAGCTTCGAGATGAAGGCGGGAGAGCTCGTCTGCATCGTCGGCCCGTCCGGCTGCGGCAAGACGACGCTCCTCAAGTGCATCGCCGGCCTGCTCAAGCCCACATCCGGTGAGGTGCTCATGGACGGCGTCAAGGTCACCGCTCCCCCGGCCAGCATGGCGCTCGTGTTCCAGGAGTACGGCCGCAGCCTGTACCCGTGGCTGACCGTGCGCGGCAACGTGGAGCTCCCGCTCAAGCACAAGGGCCTCACCAAGGAGCAGCGTCAGACGCTCGTGGACGACGCGCTCGAGGCCGTGGGGCTGTCCCACGCGGACAAGAGCTACCCGTGGCAGCTGTCCGGCGGCATGCAGCAGCGCGTCGCGATCGCCCGCGCCGTGGCCTACGAGCCCGAAGTGCTCATCATGGACGAGCCCTTCGCCGCCGTGGACGCGCAGACGCGCGCCGACCTCGAGGACCTGGTCCGCAAGCTCCACACCGAGCGCGGCATCTCGATCCTGTTCGTGACCCACGACATCGACGAGTCGGTCTACCTGGGCGAGCGCGTCATCGTGCTGTCCTCCTCGCCCACGTGGGTGCAGGAGGACCTCGAGATCGACCTCGCTCCCGAGCGCGACCAGATCACCACCCGCGCGCTGCCGCGCTTCACTGAGCTGCGCACTCACGTCTACGAGCAGGTGCAGCGTGCCAAGCGCGGCGAGGCTGTCCGTCCGGGCACGTAGCGCCACGGAGGATCCGGTGCGCACACGCAAGCCCAACCAGCTCCTGCTCGCCCTGTTCGGCGAGCTGGTGGTGGACCGCGTGGACGAGCCGGTGCCCGCGACGCTCATCATCGACGTGCTCGACGGCGCCGACATCGCGGCGCCCACGACGCGGGCGACGCTCGGCCGCATGGCCACGCGCGGCATCCTCGAGCCCGTCCGGCGCGGCAGAGAGATCGGCTATCTCCTCACCGAGTCGGGCGTCGAGGTCCTGCGCGAGGCCGCCGGGCGCGTCAATCGCGACCGGCCCTTCGACCCTCAGGGCAGCGGCTGGACCCTCGTGACGTTCAGCGTCCCGGAGCGGGAGCGCACCCTGCGCCACCGCCTGCGGGCCAGCCTCACGTGGGCCGGCTTCGCTCCCCTGCGGGACGGGCTGTGGGTCGCGCCCGGCGAGGTGGACCTCGCCGCCGCGCTCGGCCCCATCCACGACGAGCTTCCTCCCCAGACCGTGACGGCCTTCGCCGCGCGCGAGCTGCCCGGCTTCGAGATGGGCGGGATCGTCGAGTCCGCATGGGAGATCGACCGCATCCGCCAGGAGCACGAGGCCTTCCTCGCCGAATGGCGGGCGCCCGAGGTGCCCGACTGCGTCACCCCTGCGCTGACGATGCGCACCGCGCTCGTGGCCGACTGGCTCGCGCTCCTGCGCGCCGATCCAGGCCTTCCCCCGCAGCACCTCGGGGACGACTGGCCCGCCGACGTCTCCCTCGAGACCTTCAGGGCGCGCCGCAGCGAGTTCGCGGAGGAGTCCGAGCGCGAGTTCGCCGCGCGCCTGCACTGAGGCGGCGCCTCAGCCGCCGGTGGGGATGAGCCCGTCCTTCTGCAGCTGGTCGAGGAGCTCGAACTTGCGCACCTTGCCCGAAGCCGTGCGAGGCAGGTCGTCGACGACGATGACGCGCTTGGGCAGCTTGTAGCGGGCGACGACCCCGTCGAGCCTGGCGCGCAGCGTCTCGAGGTCCATCTCCACGCCGTCCGCGAGCGTGAGCACGGCCACGGGCACCTCGCCCCAGTCCGGGTCGGGCTGCGGGATGACGGCCACGCCGGTGACGCCCTCGAGCGCCGCGATGCGGGCCTCGACCTCGATCGGGTAGATGTTCTCGCCGCCGGAGATGATCATGTCCTTGAGGCGGCCCGCGATGAACAGGTAGCCGTCCTCGTCGAGGTAGCCCAGGTCGCCGGACTTGTACCAGCCGTCGTCGGTGAACGCGTTGCGCGTGGCCTCCTCGAGGCCCAGGTAGCCGCTGAACACGTTGGGGCCGATGATCTGGATCTCCCCCACCTCGCGCACAGCCGCAGGAGTGCCGTCCTCGCGCATGACGCGCACGTGCGAGAAGAAGTGCGGCAGTCCCACCGACCCGGCCTTCTCGAGCGTCATGTTCGCCGACAGCGACGTGGCGCCGGGCGAGGTCTCCGTCATGCCGTAGCCCTGCGAGAAGCGCAGGCCGCGCTTCTCGTACGCCTCGATGATGCGCGGCGCGGCCGCGGAGCCGCCGCACGTGAGCTTCTTGAGCGAGCTGAGGTCCGTCGCGTCCCAGTTGGGGTGGTCCGCGATGAGCTGGTACGTCGTGGGCACGCCGGACATCATGGTGACGCCGTGCTTCTCGATGAGCGCGAGCGCACGGCCCGGGTCGAAGCGCCGCTCGACCACGAGCGTCGCGCCCTTGAGGATGCACGGCAGGGCCCCCATGCCGAGCGAGGCGACGTGGAACAGCGGCGAGATCATGAGGGCCACGTCGTCGGAGACCACGTCGTAGTCGATGATCGTGTTGATCGCGACGAACGTGAGGTTGCGGTGGCTCAGCACGGCGCCCTTGGCGGTGCCCGTGGTGCCGGACGTGTAGATGATCGCGGCCGGGTCCTCGATCGAGACCGGCTCGAACGCGAGGCGCGGCTCGGCGGCCGCGACAGTCTGCGCGAAGTCGGTCTTGCCCAGCTGCGCGCCGCCGATGGCCAGGACCGTGATCTCCGCGGCCCGACGCGTGAGGGCGAGCGCGGCGTCTGCGCGCTGGGCGAGCTCCGTGTCGTGCACGAGCACCTTGGCGCCGGAGTCGTCGAGCACGTGCTGGACCTCGGGAGGCGCCAGGCGGGTGTTGATGGGCACGTACACCGCGCCCAGGTGGAAGCACGCGAACATCACCTGGATGAACTCCGGGCTGTTCTCTCCCAGCATCGCGACCCTGTCGCCCTTTCGCACGCCCATGCTCGCGAGCGCGCCCGCCGTGCGGTCCACGGCGTCGGCGAGATCGCCGTACGTCAGGGTCACGTCGCCGCAGATGACGGCGAGCGTGTGCGGCTGACGCAGGCGGCGGCGGTGCAGCCAGTGTCCGAGTCCGTCGATCTCCATGTCGCCCCTTTGCAACTGGTGAGTCGATAGTGCCCGACGCGCGTCAGGCGTAGAAGCGGTAGAGCCCTCTCGCGGCGACGGCGGGCTTGGTGCCGCCCTCGGCCTCGATGGTCTGGTCCACCGTGAGCTGGTAGCCGCCGGGGATCTCGGTGACCTCGGCGATCACGGCGTTCATCCGCACACGCGAGCCTGCAGGCACGGGCGAGATGAAGCGCACCTTGTCGAGTCCGTAGTTGACCTTGGTCGTGACGCCCTCGACCTCGAGCAGCTCGGTCCACATGGGGATCGCGAGCGAGAGCGTCAGGAAGCCGTGCGCGATGGGGCCGCCGAACGGGCTGTCCTTGGCACGCTCCGGGTCCACGTGGATCCACTGGTGGTCTTCGGTCGCGTCGGCGAACGTGTTGATGCGCTCCTGCGGCACGTCGATCCACGAGCTCCAGCCCAGGTCGGTGCCGGCGAGCGAGGGAAGGTCGGCGTAGGCGACGGTCGTGGTCATGGTGTCCTCCAGGTTCGGGTCAGGTGTCGAGCTTGAGCAGGCGCGCGGCGTTGTCGCGCAGGATCGCGGGCATGACCTCGGGCTTGAGGGCGGTGCCCTCGGCGTCGGCGAGCCAGCGGTCCGGGGTCAGCAGCGGGTAGTCGGAGCCGAAGAGCGTGCAGTGCTTGAGGAGCGTGTTGGCGTAGCGCACCACGTCCTCGGGGAAGTACGTGGGGCTCCAGCCCGACAGATCGATCCAGACGTTGCGCTTGTGCACCGCGATGGACAGGGCCTCCTGGTGCCACGGCACGGCCGGGTGGGCCAGGACGATGTCGAGCTCGGGGAAGTCCGCGGCGACTCCGTCGAGGAGGATGGGGCGCGAATAGCCGAGCCTCAGCCCGCGGCCGCCAGGAAGCCCCGCGCCGATGCCCGTCTGGCCCTGGTGGAACAGCGCGGGCACGCCGGCGTCCTGCAGCACCTGGTAGAGCGGGTACCAGCGCTCCTCGCTCGGGTCGAAGGCCTGGACCGTGGGGTGGAACTTGAAGCCCCGCACGCCGCAGTCCTCGATGAGGCGCCGGGCGCGGTCCACGGCATCGGGCCGATGCGGGTCCACCGAGCCGAACGGGATGAGCACGTCCGCGTGGCGCGCCGCTCCCTCCGCGACGAACTCGCTCGGGATGGGCTCGTGGCCCAGGCCGTGCTGCGCGTCCACCGTGAAGACCACGGCGGCCATGCTCCGCTCGCGGTAGAACGCGGCGACGGCGTCGAGGTCGGGGCGCGGCCCGTCCGTGCGGAAGTACTTCGAGGCGGCCTCGAGCAGGTCGGCGGGCAGCGAGGCGTGGCCGTGGTCGTCGACCTCGATGTGGACGTGGACGTCGATCGCCTTGAGCGAGGCGACGTCGACCTGCGGCTCGTAACGCATCAGCCCTGCTGAGAGCGGTCGAACTCGGGAGGCAGCGGCGGGAAGGTCTCGCCCACGCTCTGCAGGCGGCCCTCGAGGATGCCCGGCAGCTCTGCGGCGAGGGCCTCGAAGGTCCAGCCGCCGTCATGGAACGCGCTGTGGAACGCCTCGGGGTGGGTCCACAGCTGCAGGCGGTCGCCGCCCACGCCGATGACCTGGCCCGTGATGCCCTGCGCCTCGTCCGAGGCGAGGTAGGCGATGAGGCCGGACACGTCGTCGGCGGTGCCGAAGCCCAGGTCCTTGCGGAAGAAGTCCGGGATGGGCTCGCCCTTCGCCTGCGCCTCGACGGCGGCGGCGAAGTACGGCACGGTCGCGGTCATGGCGGTCGCCGCGACGGGGACGACGACGTTCGCGGTGATGCCCGCACGCTTGAGCTCGAGCGCCCACGTGCGGACCATGCCGACGATGCCGGCCTTGGCGGCGGCGTAGTTGGTCTGGCCGAAGGTGCCGCGCTGGCCCGTGGGCGAGCCGATGCAGATGATCCGTCCCTGTGTGCCGTGCTCGCGCATGTGCGTGGCGGCTGCGCGCACGGTGGTGAACGTGCCGCGCAGGTGGACGTTGACGACCAGGTCGAAGTCTTCGTCGGACATCTTCCACAGCACGGTGTCGCGCAGGACTCCCGCGTTGGTCACGACGATGTCGAGGCCGCCCAGGTCCTCCACGGCCGCGCGGACGAGCTCGTTCGCCGTCTCCGTGGGTCCCACGGGCGCGACCACGGCGACGGCGCGACCGCCCGCCTCCTCGATGGACTGCTTGGCCGCCGCGGCCGCATCGGCGTCGACGTCGTTCACGACGACGGCCGCACCGCGGCGGGCGAGCTCCTGCGCATAGGCGAGACCGAGTCCTCGACCCGATCCGGTGACGATGGCGACTTTGCCGTCGAGCTGCATGGGGGCACTCCTTAGTGTCTCGACCCATTAGAGACCGTAACCGTTGAGATTGTCAATCATTTGTCGGTTCCATCACTTCGGCTACCATCGGAGCCATGGCCGCACCGACGGGCCCGAGCGCCCGCACCGACGCAGGCGCCCGCCTGGCGGGCAGCATGCTCGCCGACGACGCGAGCTTCCTGCTCGCGCGCGCCACCGCCATCGCCCTGGCCGACGCCAACCGCACCCTCGCGGTCCACGGCCTCAAGGTGCGCTCCTACGCGGTCCTCGCCCTCGTCGCGGGCGAGCTGCGCCCCAGCCAGCGCGAGGTCGCCGACATCCTGCGCCTGGACCCCAGCCAGGTGGTGCCGCTCGTGGACGACCTGGAGCGCAGCGGCCTCGTGGAGCGTCTCCCTGATCCCCGTGATCGCCGCGCGAACCTCGTCGTGGCGACGCCGCGCGGCCGCGAGGTGGCCCAGGCGGCGCGCGAGGCGCTGCGCGAGGTCGACGGCCGCCTCTACGGCGGACTGGGCGCCGAGGAGCGCGAGCAGCTGTCCTCCCTGCTCAACCGCATCGCGTTCGGGGACTGACGGCCTCGCGACGGCGCGCCAGCACGACAGCCTCAGCCGTCGAGAGCCGCCGCCGCGGTCCTGAACCTGTCGCCGACGATCTCGACCAGGCGGGGATCCGGCGCGAGCGGAGCGGTCACGAAGTCAGCCCCCGCCTGCGCGAGCCGACCCTGGAAGGTGCCGGGCGCGAGCAGGTACGACGCGACGGCCACGACCTCCTCCTCGTCGCCGTTCGCTCGGGCGCTTGCCACGGCATCGGCGACCGTGGGCGCGATCCCCGCCGCGTAGCCGATGCGCACCGGACCGTCCCAGCGCGAGCGCAGCAGGTCCGCGGCCGCGTCCGTGTCCGCCTGCGAGCGGGCGTCCGACGAGCCGGCCGCCGCGAGCACGAGCGTCGCGCCGCGCGGCACGCCGGCATCGGCGACGCGCCCCAGGACGACGTCGATGAGGCGACGGTCGGGACCGAGCGCGGGTGCCGCGACCACGCCGGGATGGCCGGCGACGGCCTGGGCGATGTCGACGTAGACGTGGTAGCCGCCGGCGAGCAGGAGCGGCACCACCACCGCCGTGTCCCCCGCCGCGCTCACCTCGGCGACGACGTCCGCGACGTGCGGCTCCTGCACGTCGACGTACGCCTCGCGCACCTCGACGCCCAGCGCCGTCCGCAGCGTCTCGAGCAGGTCGCGGACGACCTGCTGCCCCGCCGGCTCGCGCGTTCCGTGCGCGCACCCGATGAGCACCGTCATGTGCCGCTCACCCCCAATGCGTAGCCGCGCTTGACGACCGTGCGGACGATCTCGCGCGAGCCTGCATTGTCGCGCAGGCGGTTGATGGCCGCCTCGACGGCGTGGCTGCCTGCCGAGCCGCTCGGCAGGAGCGCGGCGAGCCTCTCCCTGGTGACGACGCCGCCGTCGGCGCGCACGAGCGCCTTGGGGCCGCGCGCGACGAGCCGCGCGTCCGCGAGGACGCGCAGCAGGTCCGCGCCCAGGCCCGCGGCGTCGGCCGCCTCGATCCACTCCCGGAAGCCGATGCCCGTGGTCGCCACGACGATGTCGGGAGGCGAGGAGATGAGCCTGCGCGTCGTGGCGAGCAGGGTGTCGTCGCCGAGGTGGCTCACCGTGCTCAGCGCGGGGGCGAACGTCACGCTCGCGCCGCGTCTCGCGAGAGCGGTCGCGAGCTCGGCGCGCCGACGGTCGGCCGTCACGATCATCACGCAGCCCGCGAGCGGCTCACCGGCTGCTGACATCGGGACCTCCGCTCACCCGCTCCGTGACTCGCGGTCGGCGATGAAGCCCTCCCGCGCGACCTCTCCCAGCACGATAACCGCGGGAGATTTCACCCCTGTTTCCTCGGCGATACGAACGATCGCGGACAGCGGCGCACGTGTCACGCGCTGCGTCGGAAGCGTCGCGTCCTCGATGATCGCGACGGGAACGGCGGGATCGACGCCCTCGTCGAGGGCGGCCCGGACCGCGGCGGGCAAGGCCGCGACGCCCATGAGCAGCACGAGCGTCTCCCCCTCCCGGAGCGCGGCGAGCGCCGCGCCGCCCAGGCCCGCGTGAGCCGTCGTGATGTGCACGGCCGAGCGCACCGCGCGGTCGGTGACGGGGATGAGCGCCGCGGCCGGTCCCGCGATCGCGCTCGTGACGCCGGGCACCACCTCGACGGGAATGCCGGCGGCCAGGCACGCCTCGACCTCCTCCCCGCCGCGGCCCAGCACGAACGGGTCCCCGCCCTTGAGGCGCACCACGACCTTGCCCTGAGCGGCGCGCTCCACGAGCAGGCGATTGATCTCCCGCTGAGAGACGGGGTGGTCATCGGGGCGCTTGCCCACGTCGACGAGCTCGGCCCCCTCGGGCACGCGCTCGAGGAGGGCGCGCGTGCCGAGCCTGTCGTGCACGACCACGTCGGCCGAGGCGAGGGCCCGGCTTCCGCGCAGGGTGATGAGGTCGTCGGCGCCCGGGCCGGCACCCACGAGGATGACGCGGCCGTCCCCCGCGCGACGGCGTCGCAGCGAGACCTCGCCGGAGTCGAGGTGCGCGGCGAGGGAGTCGCGGACGGCACGCACGCGCTGCGGATCCGGCGCTGCGAGCGACGCGACGCCGAGCACGAGGTCGCCGTGGACGGACTGCGCCGCCATGCGCGCCGAGCCGGACACGGCATCCGATGCGTTGATGCACCATGCGCGGGCGTCGTCAGCCCACCGTGCGAGCTCCGTGTTGACGGAAGGGTTGTCCGTCGCGGCCACGACGAGCCAGGCGCCCTCGACGTCGGCGCGGCGGACGGTGCGCCGCTCGAGCGCCACGGCGCCGTCCGCCGCGAGCGCCTCGACCTCCTCGCTCGCCGACGGGGCGACCACGAGCACGTCGGCCCCCTCCGCGACCAGGGCCCTCACGCGCCGCGTCGCCACGGCGCCGGCTCCGGCCACGAGCACGCGCCGGCGGGCGAGCGACAGCCCCATGAGGATCACGGCGCCCCCTCCCCGCTCGCCGCCCAGCGCGCCACCGCGTCGACGACGCGCGCGATGTCCGCCTCGGCGTGCTCGGTGGACACGAAGAGGGCCTCGAATGCGCTCGGCGGGGCGTAGACGCCGGCGTCGAGCAGGGCGTGGAAGAGGCTCGCGTAGGCGCGCGTGTCCTGCGCCGACGCCTCGGCGAAGTCGCGCGGGGCCCGCTCCAGCCCCAGGAAGAGCGACACGAGCGTGCCCGCGCGGGCCACCGCATGCGTCACTCCGGCGCCGCCCAGGGCCTCGGCGATGCCTCCCGCGAGCGCGTCGGCGGCGCGTCCCAGGCGGGCGTACGCGTCGGCGTCGAGCAGCTCGAGCGTGGCCCGCCCGGCGGCGACGGCGACCGGATTCCCCGACAGCGTTCCGGCCTGGTAGACGCGCCCCACTGGGGCGAGGAGCTCCATGAGATCGGCGCGCCCGGCGACCGCCGCGACGGGGAGTCCGCCGCCGATGACCTTGCCGAAGGTCACGAGGTCAGGGACCCACGGCGCCTCGCCGCGCGCCTCGGCCGCGCCGCGCTCGATGCCCCACCACCCGGCGGGACCGGCACGGAAGCCGGTGAGCACCTCGTCGAGGACGAGCACGGCTCCCTCGCGCGCGCACAGGGCGGCCAGCGTGGCGTTGAACCCCGGGGGAGGCGCGATCACGCCCATGTTCGCCGGCGCGGCCTCCGTGATGACGGCGGCGATGCGGCCCGGATGCGCGGCGAACGCCGCCTCGACGGCATCGGCGTCGCCGTAGGGGGCCACGACCGTCTGGGCGGCGACGGCGGCCGGGACTCCTGCCGGGTCGGGCGGGCCCGCCGTG
>QGUM02000172.1:0-2556 GCA_003242455.2 Actinomycetes bacterium | reverse complement strand
CACCCAAGAAGCCTCGGACGTAGCGCATCGGCACCCACGCGAGTCACCGCTCGCGAGGTGAGCGCTAGAACGAGGCGACGACCTCCACGGTCGACCCGGCGGGCGCGTAAGGCACGAGGTTGCCCTCGACCGGCTCGCCGTTGACGGTGAGCTTGGCGCCCTTCTTGCCGGAGCCCTCCACGCGGATGACGTACGTCGCGCCGCGGATGGTGCGGCGCACGGTGTACGGGCCCACCTCCGCGCCGATGCACGGGTCCACGATGAGGCCGTCCCAGTCGGGGCGGACGCCCAGCAGATACTGGGACACGGCCACGAAGTTCCACGACGCGGTGCCGGTGAGCCACGAGTTCTTGGCCTCGCCGTGACGCACGGCGTCCTTGCCCGCGATCATCTGGGCGTAGACGTAGGGCTCGAGGCGGTGGATCTCCGAGATCTCCTCGCGGTAGGCCGGGGTGATCTGCTTGTAGTACTCCCACGCGTACTCGGGGCGGCCCACGATCGTCTCGGCGATGATGACCCACGGGTTGTTGTGGCAGAAGATGCCCGCGTTCTCCTTGTAGCCCGGCGGGTAGCTCGTCACCTCGCCGTACTCGACGTGGTACTCCTTGAACGCCGGGTTGAGCAGCACGATGCCGTGGGGCGTGTTGAGCCGCTCGCGGACGGAGTCGAGGGCCTTGACGGCCTTGCCGTCGTCCAGGCCGATGCCGCCCATGACGCAGTAGCCCTGCGGCTCGATCCAGATCTGGCCGTCCTCGTTCTCCTTGCCGCCCACGACGTTGCCGAAGTAGTCGTACGCGCGACGGAACCACTCGCCGTCCCAGCCGTGGTCGAGAACGGCCTGCCTCATGTCGGCGATGGCCTTCTCCGCGCGCTGGGCCTCGGCCTCGTCGCCGCGGTGGCGCGCCATGGCCGCGTAGTCCGGGCCGATGGCCGCGAACATGCCCGCAATGAAGACGGACTCCGCGACGCCGCCGGCCTTGTTCTCCGTGGTCTGGAAGGACTCGCCCGGCGTGGTGGAGAAGCAGTTGAGGTTGAGGCAGTCGTTCCAGTCGGCGCGGCCGATGAGCGGCAGGCCGTGGGGGCCCATGTTGTTGAGCGGGTGGTCGAACGAGCGCTTCAGGTGGTCCATGAGCGGGGTCGCCGTCGACTCGTCGTTGTCGAACGGGACCATCTCGTCGAGGATGTCCCAGTCGCCGGTCTCCTTGATGTAGCCCGCGACGCCCGCGATGAGCCACAGCGGGTCGTCGTTGAAGCCGGAGCCGATGGCGTTGTTGCCGCGCTTGGTGAGCGGCTGGTACTGGTGGTACGCGCTGCCGTCCTGGAACTGCGTGGACGCGATGTCGATGATGCGCTCACGCGCACGCTCGGGCACGAGGTGCACAAAGCCCAGGAGGTCCTGGTTCGAGTCGCGGAAGCCCATGCCGCGGCCGATGCCGGTCTCGAAGTACGAGGCCGAGCGCGACATGTTGTAGGTCACCATGCACTGGTACTGGTTCCAGATGTTGACCATGCGGTTGAGCTTCTCGTCGCCCGACTCCACGGTGTAGGAGCCCAGCAGGTTGTCCCAGTACGCGTTGAGCTTGGCGAACTCGGCGTCGGTGGCCTCGTTGGCGGCGAACTTGGCGAGCAGCTCGCGAGCACCGGCCTTGTTGATGACGCCAGGGGCTTCCCACTTGGCGTCCTGCGGGTTCTCCAGGTAGCCCAGCACGAAGGTGAACTGCTTGGACTCGCCCGGCTCGAGCGCGACCTCGAGGTGGTGCGAGCCGATCGGGTACCAGCCCGATGCGATGGAGTTGGTGGCCTTGCCGGCGTGCGGCACGGCGGCCTCGTGGAAGCCGTTGCCGAAGCCGAGGTACGCGTCGCGGTCGGTGTCGAAGCCCGCCACGGGTGCGTTGACGGCGTAGACCGCGTAGTGGTCGCGACGCTCGCGGTACTCCGTCTTGTGGTAGATCGCTCCGTCCTCGACCTCGACCTCGCCGATGGACAGGTTGCGCTGGTAGTTGGTCTGGTCGTCCTCGGCGTTCCACAGGCAGAACTCGACGAAGCTGAACAGCGAGATCTGCTTGGCCTTGGCGGACGTGTTGGTCACCGTGACCTGGTGGATCTCGGCGTTGACGTCCACCGGCACGAACAGCAGCACCGAGGCGCGGATGCCGCCGCGCTCGCCCGTGATGCGGGTGTAGCCCATGCCGTGGCGGGTCTCGAAGAACTCGAGGTCCTTCTTGTACGGACGGTAGCTGGGGCTCCACACGTCGCCGCCGTCGTTGATGGAGAAGTAGCGGCCGCCGTCATCCACCGGGATGTTGTTGTAGCGGTACCGCGTGAGGCGGCGCATCTTCGCGTCGCGGTAGAAGCAGTAGCCGCCTGCCGTGTGGGACACGAGTCCGAAGAACTCCTGGGAGCCCAGGTAGTTGATCCACGGGTAGGGCGTGTGCGGTGTGGTGATGACGTATTCGCGCGCTTCGTCGTCGAAGTGACCGAACTGCATGGTGAGAGCCTTCCTGGCTGTGGTGAGAGCGCTGCGCTGCAGCGCACAGCCGGAGATCAGCCTAGCGA
>QGUM02000171.1:0-2570 GCA_003242455.2 Actinomycetes bacterium | reverse complement strand
TCGCGCGCTACAAGCGCATGTGCGGGCGCGAGGTCTTCTACCCCATGGGCTGGGATGACAACGGCCTGCCCACCGAGCGTCGCGTGCAGAACTACTTCGGCGTGCGCTGCGATCCCTCGCTGCCGTACGACCCGAACTTCACGCCGCCGTTCGAGGGCACCGACAAGGAGGTCAAGGCCGCCGACCAGGTGCCCGTGTCCCGCCGCAACTTCATCGAGCTGTGTGAGCGGCTGACCATCGAGGACGAGGAGAAGTTCGAGGCCCTGTGGCGCCACCTCGGCCTGTCCGTGGACTGGACGCGCACGTACCAGACCATCTCGCCGTCCTCCATCGCCGTGGCCCAGCAGGCGTTCCTGCGGAACCTCGCGCGCGGCGAGGCCTACCAGGCCGAGGCTCCCACCCTGTGGGACGTGACCTTCCGCACCGCCGTGGCCCAGGCCGAGCTCGAGGACCGCGAGCGTCCCGGCGCGTACCACCGTCTCGCGTTCGCCCCGGCCGATGACCTGGTCGCCGCCGGGCACACCGACGCCGTCCGCATCGAGACCACGCGTCCCGAGCTGCTCGCAGCGTGCGTCGCGCTCGTGGCGCACCCGGACGACGAGCGCTACCAGCCGCTGTTCGGCAAGCACGTCATCACGCCGTTGTTCGGCGTCGAGGTGCCCGTGGTTGCGCACCAGCTCGCCTCGCCCGAGAAGGGCTCCGGAATCGCAATGATCTGCACGTTCGGCGACGTCACCGACGTGATCTGGTGGCGCGAGCTGCAGCTGCCCACCCGCGCGATCATCGGCCGCGACGGCCGCATCCTCGAGGACGCCCCCGAGGCCATCACGTCCGACGCCGGCCGCGCCGCTTACGCGGAGCTCGCAGGCAAGACGATCTTCAGCGCCCAGCAGCGCATCGTGGAGATGCTCGCCGAATCCGGTGTGATGGAGGGCGAGCCCAAGCCCATCACCCACCCCGTGAAGTTCTACGAGAAGGGCGACCGCCCGCTCGAGATCGTCACCTCGCGCCAGTGGTACATCGCCAACGGCGGCCGCGACGAGGCGCTGCGCGCCGGCCTGCTGGAGCGCGGCCAGGAGCTCGACTTCGTGCCCGCGCACATGGGCAAGCGCTACGAGAACTGGGTCAACGGCCTCACCGGCGACTGGCTCATCTCGCGCCAGCGCTTCTTCGGCGTGCCGATCCCCGTGTGGTACCCGATCGACGCCGACGGCGAGGTCAACTGGGACGCGCCCATCGTGCCGGCCGAGGACCAGCTGCCGGTCGACCCGTCGTCCGAGCCCGCGCCGGGCTACGACGAGTCGCAGCGGGGCGAGCCCGGCGGCTTCATCGGCGAGGCGGACGTCATGGACACGTGGGCGACGTCGTCGCTCACGCCGCAGATCGTGTGCGGCTGGCGCGACGACCCCGACCTGTTCGAGCGGACCTTCCCCATGGACCTGCGCCCGCAGGGCCAGGACATCATCCGCACCTGGCTGTTCTCCACTGTGGTGCGCTCGCACCTTGAGCATGGCGTGCTGCCGTGGAAGCACGCCGCGATCTCGGGATGGATCCTCGACCCGGACCGCAAGAAGATGTCCAAGTCCAAGGGCAACGTGGTCACTCCCATGGGCCTGCTGGAGACGCACGGCTCGGATGCCGTCCGCTACTGGGCGGCATCGGCTCGACTGGGAACCGACGCGGCGTTCGACGAAGGCCAGATGAAGGTGGGCCGACGCCTCGCGATGAAGATCCTCAACGCGTCCAAGTTCGTGCTGGGCGCGACGGGCATCGCCACCGCCGCCGACCGCTCGCTGGGCGAGGGCGTGCTCGCGACCGCGCACGTGCTCGAGGCTCCCGTCACGGAGGCGCTCGACCGTGCGATGCTCGCCGAGCTGGCCCTCGTCGTCGAGGCCGCGACGGAGGCGCTTGACGCCTACGACCACACGCGCGCGCTCGAGGTCGCCGAATCGTGCTTCTGGGCGTTCTGCGACGACTACGTCGAGCTGGTGAAGGAGCGCGCGTACGCGGGCGCCCCGCTGGGCGAGCCGATCGACCCGTTCGCTCCGTGCTCGCCCGAGGCCGCATCGGCCCGCGCCGCGCTGACCCTCGCCCTCGAGACCTTCTTGCGCCTGTTCGCGCCGGTGCTGCCGTTCGCGACGGAGGAGGTGTGGTCGTGGTTCCGCGAGGGCTCGGTGCACCGCGCTCCGTGGCCGGTCGCGGCGCCGCTGCGGGAGGCGGCTGGGGTGGACGCTGCGGATGCCGAGGCCGTGGACCCGCGGGTCCTCGCCGCCGCGGGCTCTGCCCTCGCCGCGCTGCGCAAGGTGAAGTCCGAGGCGAAGGTGGCCCAGCGCACGGTCATCGAGTCCGTCACGCTGCAGGTGCCTGCCGAGGCGGTGGCGCTCGTGGAGGCCGCGCGCGCGGACCTCGTGGCCGCCGGTCGCGTCGCATCGCTCACCGTCGTCGCCGGCGAGGAGTACGTCGCCGTCGATCCCGTGCTGCGCGAGGCGTAGGCCCGGTCACCCGGCTCGCCTGCGCGGGCTCTCCCGCACGAGGCGTGACTCTCCCGACCACCCGCGCGCACTCCTCCC
>QGUM02000059.1:0-11328 GCA_003242455.2 Actinomycetes bacterium | reverse complement strand
GCGCACCGCGAAGAGGTCCTTGACGGAGAAGTGCATGCCCACGCCGAACATGAGCAGCACGACGCCGATCTCCGACAGCTCTCGGCCGATGCTCGCATCGGCGACGATGCCGGGAGTGAAGGGGCCGATGACGACGCCGGCGACCAGGTAGCCGACGATGGGGGAGAGCCTGAGCCTCTGGGCCACGTAGCCGAGGGCGAACGCGACGACGAGCGCCGCGGCGATCGTGGCGAGCAGAGGCGCGTGGCCCAACATTGGGCGATTTTACCGATTCCTGTGTTACGGGAACTTTTCATACCGGAGAAGGGGTGATTCCCGGGCTACAGTGAACGCCATGCACGTTTCGGCCAAGGGTGACTACGCAGCGCGAGCGGTGGTGGCACTGGCTGCCCGCTACCCCGACAAGGCATCGGCGCAGTCGCTCGCCGAGGCGCACGACATGCCGCGCAAGTTCCTCGAGGCGGTGCTCGCGGACCTCAAGCGCGCGGCGATCGTGTCGTCGACCCGAGGCGCTGACGGCGGCTACGCCCTGCGCCGCCCGCCCAGCAAGATCACGCTCGGCGAGGTGCTGCGGGCCATCGACGGTCCGCTCGCGGACATCCACGGACTGCGTCCGGACGAGGTCGAGTACCCGCCGGAGTTCCGTCATCTCCAGGAGGTGTGGGTCGCGGCGCGCAGCGCCGTGCGCATGGTGTTCGACGAGGTGACGTTGGATCAGCTCGTGAGCGGCGAGTTCCCCGAGGAGATCGAGAAGCTCTTCACCGGCAAGGACGCGTGGACGCCGCGCACCGGCCCGCGCGATCCCAAGCTGCCGCGGGGCAGGAGCCCGGAGTGGGCCATCTAGCCCGGTGGGCCGTCTGTCCCGAGTGGGCCGGCTGAGTCTGGGCCGTCTGGCCCGGTGGGCCAGCTGAGCCCTCGGCCCCACAGGTTTTTCGTGACAAAGGCGTTGCGTAATTGCTACGCTTCCCCGTATGACCCCTCCCCAGGATGAGGCCGGCGTGCGCGCCGGCGACGACATCATCGCCGATGAGGTGCGCGCCGCCGACGAGATCGCCGGCCGTGCCGCTCTTGTGCGCGAGGCCACGCGAGCCCAGCACCGAGACGCCGAGAGCCGCCGCTTCATCACCGCGCTCATGGGCGGCGAGCTGTCGCTGGCCGACTACACGACCTACCTCGCGCAGCTCGCGTACGTGTACCGCGCGCTCGAGTCGCGCACGCCGCGTCCCGACGACCCGCAGATCGTGGCCGATCCGCGCCTGCCGCGCTTCGCGAGCATCCAGGCCGATCTCGCCGCGCTGGGCGTGACGGACTGGGAGGGCGAGCACCCCGCGTTGCCCGAGACCCTCGCCTATGTGGAGCGCCTCCACGAGATCGCCGGCGAGCTGCCGCGCTACGTCGCGCACCACTACACCCGCTACCTGGGCGACCTCTCAGGCGGACTCGCCATCGCCAAGCTCGTCGCGCGCCACTACGGCGCCACGCAGGAGCAGCTGGGCTTCTACAGCTTCGAGGGGATCGACAGCCCCGTCACCTTCAAGCGCGCGTACCGCGAAGGGCTCGATGAGCTTCCGTTCGACGCCGCCGATGACGAGGCATTTGTGGACGAGGCTCGCCGTGCCTTCGCGCTCAACGCGGCGATCTTCGAGGCGCTGCAGGAAGTGACCCAGCACGCGCCCGTTCCGGCCGCGTGACCGCCCGCATCCGCCAGGCCAGCGCCGCCGCGGCGCTTGTCGCCGTGCTTGCGCTCGCGGGCTGCGCCGGCTCCACGAGCACTGGAGAGCCCACCGCGGACCCCGGCGCGGGCCACGCGATCACGTACGCGGGCCCGCTGGGTCCCGAGGACGTCCTGGCCGACCCCAAGGCTTACGTGGGGGAGACCACGGCACGCATCGTGCGCACCATGGTCGAGCGCTACGAGCCGCCCAGCCCGGCAGACCTGCAGCTTCCCGCCGAGGTGATCTCCTACGACCCCGGCGGCGAGTCCACGGTCACGGTCGACAACGCGGACCGCATCGTCGCCGTGGACGTCTCGGGCTCCATCGCCGCCACTCTCGTGTGGATGGGGCTTGGCGACAGGGTTGTAGGCCATGACGGCTCAACGGAGCTCCCCGAGCTGGCCGATGCCCCGGTCGTCACCTCGAGCGGGCATGTCATCGACCCCGAGGCGGTGCTCGCACAGGAGCCCACGCTCGTCATCACGGACGGGTCGATCGGCCCGCAGGACGGCTTCGCGCAGCTGCGCGACGCAGGGGTAGCGGTCGTCTACATCCAGGACCTCGAGGGCTTCGAGGGCGCGCAAGAGCGCATCCGCCAGGTGGGCGCAGTTGTCGGCATGAGCGCCCGCGGCGAGGCGCTTGCCGAAGACCTCGGCCTAGCGATTGCTGAGGTGACGGACGAGGTCCACGCGATCGCCCCTGGCAAGCAGGAGGACCGCTTGCGCATGGCGTTCCTGTACCTGCGCGGCTCGGCGGGCGTGTACTACCTCTTCGCCGAGGAGTCGGGCGCCTCCGACCTCATCTACGCCCTGGGCGGCATCGATGTGGCCAAGGAGAACGGCATCCGCGGGCTGGCGCCGCTCACCGACGAGGCGGTGCTCGCGGCAAACCCCGATGTCATCCTCGTCATGACCGACGGCCTCGAATCGGTGGGAGGCGTGGACGGCCTGCTCGCAAGCAAGCCCGCCATCGCGCTCACCGCCGCAGGCGAGAACCGCCGCTTCATCGTCATGGACGACCGCGAGCTGCTGGGCTTCGGCCCCCGCTCGGCCGATGTCCTGGACGCCTTGGCGCGCGCCATCTACGCGCCGGACGCGAAGTGACCGGCGCCAAGGCGATCGGCCGCGGCCGCTCCGCCGTCGTCTATCTCGCCCTGGGCGTGCTGCTGATCGTCGGCATCCTCGTGAGCGCGTCGATCGGCCAGCTGTCGATTCCGCCCACCGAGGTGGTGGGGGCGATCCTGCGCGGCATCGGCATCGACACGGCCTGGGCGCCGGACAGCGACGTCACCACACAGGCCTTGTGGCAGATACGCTTCCCGCGCATCGTGGCGAGCCTGCTCGTGGGCCTCGCGCTCGCGATCGGCGGCGCGGTGATGCAGGCGATCTTCGGCAACCCTCTCGCGGAGCCCGGCGTGGTGGGCGTGAGCTCCGGCGCGGCGCTTGGCGCGGCCGTCGGCATCGTGTTGGGCGGCGCGGCTGCCACCACGTTCGGCATGGCGGGCCTTGCGTTCGTGGGAGGACTGGCCGCCACCGCGCTCGTGTACGGCATGGCGCGCCAGGGCGGGCGCACCGAGGTGGTCACGCTGCTGCTCACGGGAATCGCCGTCAACGCCTTCGCGGGCGCCGGCCTCGCTCTCGTGGTCTTCGCTGGCAACACCTCCTCGCGCGAGCAGATCATCTTCTGGCAGCTGGGCACCATCAACGGCTCGCGGTGGAACGAGGTGGCGGTCATGGCCCCGCTGGTCGTGCTGGGCCTCGCCGCGTCGCTGTACCTCGCCCGCCGCTTCGACCTGCTCGCACTCGGCGAGCGCACCGCGGGCCACCTGGGCCTGCGTGTCGAGCAGCTCCGCATCGTGTCGATCGTGGTCGTGGCCGTCCTCACCGGCGCGGCCGTGGCGTTCGTGGGCATCATCTCCTTTGTGGGCCTCGTGGTGCCGCACCTCATGCGCATGCTGCTGGGGCCCTCGCATCGGCGACTGCTCATCTCGAGCGCCGTGGGCGGCGCTGTGCTCATGGTCTTCGCCGATGCCTTGGCTCGCTCGCTCGTGACGGGCGCCGACCTTCCCATCGGCCTGCTGACGTCGCTCATCGGCGGACCGTTCTTCTTTGTCCTGCTGCGCCGCGCGCGGCAGCGGGCAGGGGGGTGGATGTGAGCGCGGCAGTGGACTCCTCCGTCGCCTTCGAGGTGCGCGGCGTGGGCGTAGAGCTCGGCGGGAGCCGCATCCTCGAGGACGTCTCGCTCGATGTCTTCCACGGCCGCGTGCTCGCGCTCGTGGGTCCTAACGGTGCTGGCAAGTCCACGCTGCTGTCTGTGCTGAGCGGCGACCGCTCGCCAAGCACGGGTCACGTCGAGCTGGACGGACGGTCCGTGGGTGCGTGGGCGCCGGGCGACCTCGCGCGGCGCCGGGCGGTCCTCACCCAAGAGAACCAGGTGGCGTTCGCCTTCAGCGTGCGCGAGGTGGTGGCGATGGGCCGCACCCCGTGGCGCGGGACCGAGCAGTACGCCTTGGACGATGCGGCAGTGGCCGAGGCCCTCGCCAAGGCCGATGTCTCCCACCTGGCGCGCCGGGCGTTCCCGTCGCTGTCAGGCGGCGAGAAGGCCCGCGTCTCGCTCGCGCGCGTGCTTGCGCAGCGCACCCAGACGGTGCTGCTCGACGAGCCCACGGCTGCCCTGGACCTGCGTCACCAAGAAGATGTCATGCGCATCGCGCGGGAGCTCGCGCTCACCGGCGTGGCGGTCGTGGTCGTGCTTCACGACCTCTCGCTCGCCGCGGCCTACGCGGATGACCTCGCCCTGCTGGACGGCGGCCGCCTGGTGGCGCACGGCGCCCCGGCCGATGTCCTCACTCCCGAGCGGGTGGAAGAGGTCTACGGCGTCCCGGTGCACGTCATCACCACCGAGGGCTCGGCCCCCATCATCGTTCCCAAGCGCTGAGACGCGAAAGCGGGGCCGCCCGAAGGCGACCCCGCTCAAGCGCTCGACTCAGGCCTGCGGTCGGCGGCGCAGCTGGACGATCGTCACGACGAGCGCCAAGGCGAGCACGCCCACGAGCAGCCACGGCAGCCACGACGGCCCGCCTTGGTCCCCGGCGGCGGCCGGGGTGTCGTCCTGGGGCTCAGCGGAGGGCGTGGGCTCGACCGAGGGCGCCGGGTCATCGGCGAGGCCGAACACGCTCAGCGCGCAGTCTCCGCCGATGCTGAGCGTCACCGGGTCCATGGCCTCGCCGGCTGGGTAGGTGCCGAAGGCCTCCGAGCCGCCCTCGGTGAGGGTTGCGGGGATGTCCTCGAGCACCACGGTTCCGCCGACCTCGCGCACCGTCGCGGCTGCGAGGTCCAGCGTGGCGAAGCGCACGCCCCGCGCCGAGACGGCAACGCCGGACTGGGTGTCGCCTTCGATGTCGAGCACCAGGTACGCGCCGTCCGCCGCGAACTCGATCACGGGGTTGAACAAGGTGGTGTCGAGCACGCCCTCATGGCCGGTGAAGCGCAGCGAGCCGATGAAAGACACGGTCCCCACCGGGCCCTCGTCCAGGCTCGCGACACCGTCGGACCACGTGAAGATGCCCCGGTCGTCCACCACATCCTCGGAGACGATCCACTCGCCGTGGGCGATCGTCGAGTCGAGGTAGGCGCGGAAGCTCTCCTTGAAGCCCCACGTGAGAGTCGCGTCCTGCGCGACGCACAGGGCGAGGGCGTTCGACTCCGGGATGTTCAGCACGATGCCTTTGGCGGTGGAGCCGCCGATGAACACGAGCGTGTGGGTGCCGGTGAGCCCCGCCGGAAGGCTGCCCTTCCACGTCGCCACGCCGTTGGCATCGGCGGTCGCGGTGCCCAGCAGGGTGGGGGTGGAGTAGATGACGATCTTCACGAGCTCGCCCGGCTCGAAGCCCTCGGCTGCGATGGTCACGACGCCGCCCGCAAGAAGCGCCTCGAGTGAGGCGTCGTCGAGCACGATTCCCTCGGTGGCGGGAGGGGTGTCAGGGATCGCGGTCTTGACCGGCTCCTTGAAGGAGATGGTGGAGCCGCCTCCGCCGGTCGCCGTCGTGCCAGCGCCAAAGGTCACCGTCACGGGGTCGAGCACGCGGCCCGCGGGGTAGAAGCCCTCGAAGGCGTTGGCGCCGGCGCCGGTCAAGACGGCGGGAACCCCGCTGAAGCGCACCGCGCCGCTGTTCTCAGTGCGGGTCGCCGCCGCGAGGTTGAGGCTCGCGATGTCCGCACGCTTGCCGTTGACGATGTAACTGAGCACCGCGCTTGACGGGCCGGTGAGGCGCACTTGCGGCGACGCGAAGGTCAGGTCGAGCGCGCCATGGTGTCCGGTGAAGCGCACGGAGCCGCCGTAGGTCGCGGTGCCGGTGCCCGCCGCCGTGTCCACGGATCCGCCGCTTTGGATGAAGGTGAACTGTCCGCCCGAGTAGCTCGCGCCGCTCGAGGTGATGGAGCCGCGAGCGGTGGCCCCGGTGATGTAGGCGCGGAAGTCCGCGTCGAAGCCCCATGTGAGGCTGCCCACGGGGACCGCGGGAGCGGAGGGCTCGGGCGTCGGCTCCGGCTCGGGCTCCGGGTCCACCGAGGCGTCGTCCGATGCGAAGGTCAGGGGCGTCGCGGTCTCGAAAGGCGCGTACGTGGCCCCGCTCCCAGAGAAGGTGTAGATGCCATACGTGCCGGAGCCGGGGTTGTCGGCGTAGTCCTTGTCGACGTCGAGCGTGACGGTGAAGGAGTGGTCGGGGTTGATGGCGACGGCACCCGCGGCCGTGCCGCCGATGGTCTCGACGTCCTCCGGGTTGACGACCCAGGCGGAGGCGCCGTTTTTGCGCGCGCCCATGGTCACGCCCTCGCTGGGCTGCCACTCGTCCGGGTAGCGGCCGAAGTTCACGTAGATGCCGGCGAACTTGCCCGCGAGCGGGGGACGCGTGCCGTTGGTGCCAGGGGCGTCGGGCTCGAAGTGGTGGCCCTCGACAGTGACCTGCTGGACATCGTCGAGGTCCTCTGTCTGGGACACGCGCACCGCAGGCAGGAAGTCCAGCGGGGTGTACGTCTCGAACGCAGGGACCTTGGTGCCGCCGCCGCCGTAGGTGTAGATGCCGTAGTTGCCGCTGCCGGGGTTCTGCGCCCAGAACGAGTCGAGCGCGAGGGTGGTGGTGAACTCGCCGTCCGGCTCGATCGCCACGCCGCCGGCCGCCTCGCCGCCGATGGCCGCGACGTCCTCCGGGCTGACCACCCAGCGGGTCGCGGCGTTCTTGCGCGCCGATGCCGAGACGTTGAGGCTGGGCTGCCACACGTCGGGGTAGCGGCCAAAGGCGACGTACACGCCGGCGAACTTGCCGCCGGGCAGGGGCGCGCGGTCGGGGTGCGTGGTCAGCGGCGGGTTGGGAAGGAAGTTGTGGCCGCGGACGGTGACCGTGGAGCCGTCCACCAGGTCGTCGGTCTGCGAGACGCGGATCGACGGCTGGATGGTGATGGGCGTGTAGGTCTCGAACTGCGGTGCGGGTGCGCCACCGCCGGGGTAGGTGTACACCCCGTAGTTGCCGGTGCCGGGGTTGTCGGCGAACCACGAGTCCACGGTGAGGGTGACCTCAAAGCTGCCGTCGGGGTTGATCGCCACGGCGCCGGCCGCGCTGCCACCCACGGTGGCGACGTTCTCGGGGCTGAGCACCCATGCGACGTCCATGTTCTTGCGAGCGGAGGACGGCGCACCGTCCGAGGGCTTCCACGTGTCGGGGTAGCGGCCCAGCGCGACGTACACGCCGCCAAAGCTGCCCGCGAGCGGCGGGCGCGTGGCGGTCGTGCTGGGGGCATCGGGACCGAAGCCGGTGCCCGTCACGACGATCTGCTGGCCCTCGACGAGGTCGTACTGCTGGGAGAGGGTGATCGAGGGGCCGTCGCCCGGCTCGTCGTCGAGGACGGGGGTGGCGTCCGGGACGGCGCTGGGGGAGGGGGTCTCGGCGGGCTCGGGCTCGGTGGGCTCGGGCTCGGCGCTAGGCGACGGGGTGAGGGTCGCGCTGGGAGTCGCCTCCACGGGGGCCGATGCCGGGGCGTCGTCGCCGCCGTCCGCGTGGGCGGGAAGGGCGAAGCCGCTGAACGTCGTGGCGAGCACGGCGATGATCGCGGCGATGACGATGGCGGGGGCGAGCGGCGCGCTCAGGCGCGCGCGGGCGGGCGTTGACAAACGAGGCTCCTCGGGAGGCTTCAGTGGGTGCCCGCTGGCTCGACGACGAGCCGCAAGGCCGGGCGAGTGTTCGCCCAAGGAGAGACTGTAGTCGCGCGGGGTGAATAACGCAACGCGCGCGTGACGTAATTCATCGGCGGCGGTGGGCGAGTGGGCCAGCTGGACCTGAGCGCCGCCGCAGCGGTGGGGATCTGCGTCGCTCGATCCGCTACTAGAGTCGAGAAGGCGGCGCTTCTGAGGCCGACTCCGCGTGTCGCTTGTGTCCGTATTCGCCCCGGTTTGGCTCGGCGCGAAGCATGGTGATTTCCACGTATTCCCTGGTGCGGACCGGTTCATGGCTTTCACTGCGTTGTGACATATGCCACACTCGCACTGCGTCATACGAGGTAGCGGGGCACCTCTCATCGTGCGAAGGAAAGGTGAGTGACATGTTCGGACTGAGCCGCGACAACGAGACCAACAACGCGCCCAGCCACGGTGCTGGCGGCGCGTCCGTCACCTTCCTTCCTCAGCCGCTGCCTGAGGGCGAGCTCGGCTCGGAGCGCTCCGACTGGATCGGCGGCGACGAGTTCGACCCCACCCAGATGTACTACGCCGGCCCGCGCATCCAGGGACAGGCTCGTCCCCGCATCTAGCCGATAGGCTTCATCTACGGCAACCACGCCGACCTCGACCACAAGGGGCCTGGCTTGAAGCATCCGCGTGCAGTGACGCTCGCCGATGTGGCGCGCGCGGCAGGGGTGGCGAAGTCCACCGCGTCTTACGCGTTCTCCGATCCTGACCGGCTCGCCCCGCAGACCACCGAGCGCGTGCTCGCGGCTGCGGCGCAGCTGGGCTACCAGGGTCCGTCCGCGCTGGGCCGCGCCCTCGCATCGGGCAGGACCCACGTCGTGGCCGTGGTGACCAAGGCCCTCATGCTCGCGCCGGAGGAGGATCCCTTCGCGCTGCAGATCATCGACGGCCTGTCCCGCGAGCTGCACGAGCTCGGCTACGGCGTCCTGCTGCTGCCGCCCGTCGTCGACGAGCAGGCCGCGCGGCTGCACGCCGCCGCGATCTACGACGGCTGCGTCTCCGTGCGCCGCCTGTCGCACCTCGCGGAGACCGACGAGGTGCTCGAGTCCCGCGGCGTGCCGTGGCTCAAGCTCGACTCCGGCTCGGACGAGTACCGCGCCGTCTCCGGCCAGGAGGACGATGCCACCGCCGTGCTCCTGCGCCACCTGGTGAGCCTGGGGCACAAGCGCATCGTCGCGGTGGCCCTGTCCTTTGAGAACGACGGCGACGAGCCGCAGCTGTTCGAGGGCCCGCAGGTGCGCGAGCTGCTCGACACTCTTCCACAGCGGGTCTCCGCCCACGTGCCGCGCGCGCGGCTGCGCGGGTTCGTGGGCGCCGGCGTCATCCCGCAGAAGGTGGCCGTCGCCTCGGCGACCACGTACGAGGCGGGCAAGGCCGCCGGCCTCCAGCTGCTCGCCGGGCCCGACGACGAGCGGCCCACGGCCGTGGTGTGCCAGGCCGATGTGTACGCGTGGGGCGTCATCGACGCGGCGCGCGAGCTGGGGCTGCGGGTGCCGGAGGACGTGTCGGTGACGGGCTTCGACGGGCTGACGGGCGGGGTCTTCGACCAGCTCGAGCTCACCACCGTGGTGCAGGACGGCGTGCTCAAGGGCCGCCTGGTGGCGCGATGGATGGTGGAGTGCATCGAGCGCGGGGACGACCCGCCGCCGAACGTCATGCCGCTGACGGTGCGCTACGGCAAGACGTCGGGGCTCGCGCCGGCGTAGTCGCGGGGCGTCGACGCAGGCGGGTGTCGGCGTGTCGGGGCCGGCGGGTTTCAGCGGGCGGGCGTCAGCGCGGCCTCGGGCGCCGGTCTAGCCGATGCCGGCCGTGCGGCGGGCGTTGACGTTGCGCACCTGCGAGGGCAGAGTGAACAGGTCGATCAGGGTGCCGATGCCGAACAGGCCCGCTGTGAGCAGCCACACCACGCCGCGCACGAACTTGCGCATGTAGAAATGCTGGATGCCGCAGATCAGCACCAGGGACAGTGCCCAGAACAGGTAGGCCCAGCCGAGGCTGACGGGCTCGTAGGTGCTCGCGCGTGACATCGGGACTCGCTTCCGTGACGGGTGAGGATGCTCTGTCGATGGTAGCCCCGTCGCGGCTCGTGGTCGCCAGGAAGGCGAGACGCGCACTCGGGCGAGCAGGCGCGTCGGTGTCAGCGGCATCGGGCACTCTGGTTGTCCTGAGGCTCGTGCGAAGGGGAGGGGAGATCGTGGCATTCGAGCGCTCGAGTTTCGCTCCGGCCGAGCAGCTGGTGCTGCTCTTGGCGAAGTCGGGAGAGTTCGAGGATCGCGCCTCCGAGATCGTCTCGATGGAGCGCGCGCCGCACGGCTGGAAGGTGCGCTTCCGCGGCACGCGCATGCCGTTCACCTATGGCCTCGACAAGGTGGTCATCGCCCAGCCAGACTCCGTCGAGGAGGTCGACGCCTCCGTTCGGCTGGAGGTCGCCGGCGCGGTGTGGGAGAACGCGACCCGGCTCGAACGGTTCCACACGTCGGTGGGGACGTGGGTGCGGATCCACTACGAGTCCGCGAGCGGCCCGGCCTTCCGGTCCTGCCCCGCGCACCGCGTGCGCAGGCTGACGAGCGCGAACACCACGCCGCGCGCGCAGCATCTGATGTCGTACTTCGACCAGGTGGTGAAGAGCCTGCCCGCCGAGGATCCGCTGAGGACCTCGTACCGTCGTCTGTCCTTCATCCACCCCGAGAGCGCGCTCGCGGCGTACCTGTCGGGCGCCACGGCGCCGCGCACTCGCGAGCCGGCCCAGCTGATCTTTCCCTTCGCGGGCAACGCGAGCCAGCGAACGGCGATCCGCAGGGCCCTGACTCACCAGATCTCCGTGATCGAGGGGCCGCCGGGGACGGGCAAGACTCAGACCATCCTCAACCTCATCGCCAACATCATCCTGGAGCCCTCCGCGACGGTGGGCGTGGTCTCCTTCAACAACGCAGCCGTGGACAACGTCTACGACAAGCTCGCCGATGCCGGGTTGGGCTTCGTCGCGGCGCCGCTGGGCAACCAGGAGAGGCGTGCGCGCTTCTTCGAGACGCAGGAGCAGCGGCTCGCCGCCCGGGGCGCGTTCCTCTCGTCTCCTGAGCCGGCGTTCGGCGACGTGCCTCTGCACCAGCTCGCGACACGCATCGGCGAGGTGTACCGCAGTGAACGCGAGCTCGGGCTGGCCCGCGCGATGCTGCGCAAGGTCGAGCGCGAGCGCGACGACTTCGCGGCACGGCGCTCCTCGCCCACGGGGGGCAGCAGTCTGCCGCGGTCCTCCGCCCGCTGGCCGTCATCACGCTTCCTCGAGCTGCTCGCCGAGGCTGAGCTGCAGCGCGAGGCGGGGACCGCATCGGACCTGCGGTGGCGACTGCGCCGACGCTTCAGGTACCGCCTGGAT
>QGUM02000170.1:0-2596 GCA_003242455.2 Actinomycetes bacterium | reverse complement strand
GCGCGGATGAGCGCGAAGTGCCGCCGCTCGCCATGGATGGTGAACGGCCGCGCAGGGAACGTGACGACGCGCCCGCTCCCGTTGCGCCGCTCCCAGACGGCGAAGCCAATGAGCTTGAGGCCATCGAGCTCGCCGCCAGCGAAGTGGATCTCGGCGTCGGCGAGCTTGCCGGCCGGCGTGGGGCGATCGGTGCGCAGGATCTTGACGGTGGCTTTCATGTCGTTCCTCCGTTGATGCTTGGTTCGAGAACATGGCGTGGCTACTGCGGTGCGCAAGCGTCCGTGTGTTCCGGCTGCGGCGCCCGAAGACGCATCCACAGCCAGTGCTGCAGCGTGTTCGCGCCGACGAGGACGGGATCGGCCGGGGCGAAGAGGTGCTGCGCCTCGCGGCAGCGGGCGCGCTGCCAGGTGAGTTCGGTGGCCTCGACGAGGACGAGTCGCGCCGGCGTGCGGGCACGCGAGGCGTCGACGGTGATCGGGTCGGCGGCCATGCCCGAGACATCCGCGAGGTCGGCGCGGTACAGCGTCAAGGTCGACGGGGCGTCGTCTGTGGCCGGGGCCGTCGTCACGAACGCGTGGTAGACGCGCAGTTGCCGGCCGATCGCCACCGCGATGCTCGGGGTGAGCGTCGGGGCATTCATGGTTTCCTCCTGTGTGTGCGTTGGGTGGGAGCACGGACCAAGGTGAGCCCGGGCCATCACGTAATGGCCCGATCCGCGGCGGCCCGCAGGGGCCGTCAAGCCCGTCAGCCCCGTGAGGGGTCGACGCGAAGCGGAGAGGCTTGACGGGCCCGAGGGGCGCCCGACCATCGAGGCCGTGATGGCCCGGGTGGCGGTCATCGGTGGCCTCCCGGCGTCGAGAGGGCCACCACGCCGGCTTCGCGGAAGCTGTAGTAGCGGCCCGCCTCGCCGACGATGAGGTGATCGAGAAGCGGCATATCCAGGACGTCGGCGGCCCGACACAGACGCAGCGTCAGCTGCGCATCGTCGAGGCTCGGCGTCGGATCGCCGCTGGGGTGGTTGTGCACGACGATCAGGGCGGTCGTGCCTGGGGTGAGACACGCGGGCACGAAGACGTCCGGGAGCGAAACCGACGTGCTCGCGCGCGTGCCGCGCGAGAGGACGTGCCAGGCGAGAAGCCGGTGGCGCGTCGAAAGACAGGCCACGGCGAACACCTCGACGGGCTCGTCGGCAAGGAGCGGCGCGAACGCGGCAGCTGCGGTCCGCGCGTCGCTGAGCGCGACGTTGGGCACGTGTACGATCCGTCCGTCGTGATCGCGGAGCGGACGATAGCGGCACACCAGCTCGCGTACTCGCCGCACGCGGGCCGGCGCGCCATCGGATGGCGCTGGGAACGGCATCGAACGACTCCTTTCCTGGATGCGTGAGGCGTGGGCCCGGTGGGCGCACGTCACGCGGGCCCGCGCGGCGGCCGCAGCCATCGCGAGGCTCGGCGACTCGAAGACACGGGTCAGCGTGGGTGCTGGTCGGTGGACGTCGTCGCGCATCGTGCACACCTCCGCTCGGGTGCCCGGGCTCGGAGAGCGGAGGCGGCCGCCGCGCGACGACCGTCGCGGGCGGGCGCGGCGCTCGTCGGCGACGAGGGCCGCGCGATCTGAGAAGGGGCCGTGCGCGCGAGGCGCGCACGGCAGACGCCAGGGTCAGGCGACCGTGCTGAGCAGGCGGCTGGCGGCGTGATCGAGGGCGAAGCGCGCGTCCTGCCAGGGCATCCGCTGGCTGAGGCGTGTCAGCCCCTGCACGTAGCCCCAGACCGAGCGCGGGTTCGGTTCATGGTCTTCAGCCAGCCGGTAGGCCTCGAGCGCATGTTTACGCGGCAGCTCCAGCCGCGTCGTGACCGCGTCGAGGACCGCCTCGCGCGTCGGGCCGAGCTCCTGAGCGGCCGCTCTGAGGAGACGCGCCCGATCAGCCGCGAGGTCTGCGTCGAGCGCGGCGCGGACGTTGTCGAGCGATCCCGTCCACGCCTCGTGAATCGACGCGCCCACGTGCCGGCGCCGGAAGGCGGCGACGTGGTGAAAGCCCCAGATGATGTGATTGCCGCAGACGGCGCGGAACAGGAACACATCCAGGGTGAGGGCGGCGGCGCCGACGTCGCTGTTCCGGAGGATGAACCCGCGGAACATGCCGGACTGCGACCGATCGGTGGGATCCTCGAGATCGCGATTGCCGTCGACGAGGAACAGGAACATGTCTCGGTCTCCCAGATAGGCGCCGGACGGGACTCGTTCGGCGCCGTACACGCCGTCCTTGTAGCCGAGCGGCAGATGCCAGGCCGGATGCTCGGCCTTCAGGTCGAGCACGCGGCCGGTCAGCTCGTCGTGGTGGACCCGCGCGTACCTCGGCGAGGTGATCGCGTGGACGGTCCACGGGGCGGTGCGATCCGCGAAGAGCTGATGCTGTTCGCGTTGCTGCCGCTGCAGCCCGTGGTTGATTGCGCGAGACGCGATCTCCGCGGGGAGCGTCCGCAGGTACTTCGGCGGCGCGCCGGCGATGCCGGCGAGCTGCTCGAAGCCCCAGTGCGTCAGTGCAGCGGTTCGACCGGACGCCTCGCGGAGCACGAGGTCGTCATCGCCGTCCGCC
>QGUM02000058.1:0-11445 GCA_003242455.2 Actinomycetes bacterium | reverse complement strand
GGGTTGGCCGAGGCGACGCTGAGGCAGTTGACGCCGCGGGTCGGCCGCGAGCCGGCGGTGCCGTCGGGCTTGCTGCGCTCGTAGTAGAGGCCGGCCTGCCACTCCAGCCGGTCGTCGAAGCCGCTGCCCAGCAGCTGCAGCTCGGCCACGAAGCTGTTCTGCGCAGTGGTGTTGATGTCGGGTCCGGAGAGGTCCGAGGAGGTCATGCCGAACGGCCGCCCGCCCAGCCAGAAGTCGGTGGCAAACACCGGCGATACCAGATCGGTCTCCAGGTCGGTGTAGGCGAGGATGTTGCGCAGCGTCAGCTCGCTGCTGATTTCCCAGTTGAAGTGGTTGATGACCTGCCACTGGTCGACCGAGGACTCTGCCTCCGCCTTGTTGGTGCGGAAGCCGTAGAAGTCGCCGCTCATGGTCGGCGAGTCGTCGCCGACGATCGGGTCGTAGAGGTCGTCGGCCTCGGTCCACTCGTACTCCGACGCGCTGTGACCGGCGGAGCGGCGCGCGAACAGCCGCAGCTGGAACTCGCGGTAGCGGTGCGCCGAGAAGAGGTCGGCGGCGCGGCTGCGGTGACGCCCTGGGGCTCGCTGCTCGGTCTCGTCGTACGCCTCGGAGTCGTCGTGCATCGGCTTCAGACCTCGAGGAGCTCGCTCTCCTTGTGAGCGAGGACGGCGTCGATCTGGTCGACGTGCTTCTTGGTGAGGGCGTCGAGCTCCTTCTCCGCGCGGGCGCCCTCGTCCTCGCCGACCTCTCCGTCCTTGACGGCGGCGTCGATCTGGTCCTTCGCCTTGCGGCGCACGTTGCGCACGGCGACGCGAGCGTCCTCGGCACGCTGGCGGGCCAGCTTCACGTAGTCGCGGCGGCGCTCCTCGGTCAGCTGCGGCAGATTGACGCGGAGGACGTGGCCGTCGTCCGACGGGTTCACGCCCAGGTCCGAGTTGCGCAGCGCCGTCTCGATGTCCTTCTTCGCTCCCTGGTCGTAGGGGCTGATCATGACCGTGCGCGGCTCGGGGATCGCGATGGACGCGAGCTGCTGCAACGGAGTGGGCGCCCCGTAGTAGTCGACCAGGATGTTGGCGAACATCGCGGTCGAGGCCTGGCCGGTGCGGATGGCGGCGAACGCCTCCTTGGCAGCCTCGACCGACTTGTCCATGTTCTCCTCAGCCTCGAGGAGGATCTCGTCAATCACGTCTGTCTCCCTTGGGCGACGGCGTCAGGCCGTCACCAGTGTGCCGATTCTCTCACCCAGGAGCGCGCGGGTCACATTCCCAGGGGTATCCAGGCCGAACACGACCATCGGCACGGCGTTGTCCATGGCGAGCGAGAAGGCCGCCTGGTCCATGACGTCGAGCCGACGCGTGAGCGCCTCCCGGTACGTCACCGACTCGAGACGCTCCGCCCCCGGATCCTTGCGCGGGTCCGCGGTGTAGACGCCGTCCACGCCGTTCTTGCCCATGAGCACCTCCGAGCAGCGCGTCTCGAGGGCGCGCTGGACGGAGACGGTGTCCGTGGAGAAGTACGGCATGCCGGCGCCTGCCGCGAAGATGACGACGCGGCCCTTCTCGAGGTGGCGGATCGCGCGCAGCGGGATGTACGGCTCCGCGACCTGGCCCATGGTGATGGCCGTCTGGACGCGGGTGGCGACCCCCGCCTGCTCCAGGAAGTCCTGCAGCGCGAGCGCGTTCATCACGGTGCCGAGCATGCCCATGTAGTCGGCGCGTGCGCGCTCCATGCCTCGCTGGCTCAGCTCCGCGCCGCGGAAGAAGTTGCCGCCGCCCACGACGATCGCGACCTGCACGCCCGCGCGCACTGCCTCGGCGACCTCGCGTGCGATGCGCTGCACGACATCGGCGTCGAGTCCGACGGCGCCGCCGCCGAACATCTCGCCGGAGAGCTTGAGCAGAACGCGACGCGCCGCGGGAGCGCCGATGTCGTCGGTGGTGTCCTGGGGCATCGGCATCTCCTCGCGGCGCGTCGGGTTACGTGTTCTCAGGCTCCCACACGGAAGCGGGCGAAGCCGGTCAGCGCGCCGCCCGTCTCCTCGACGACCTTGCCGACGGTCGTCTTCGGGTCCTTCGCGAAGGCCTGCTCGAGCAGGACGTTCTCCTTGAAGAAGCCGTTGAGACGACCCTCGACGATCTTGGGCAGAGCGGCCTCGGGCTTGCCCTCGGCGCGAGCGGTCTCCTCGGCGACGCGGCGCTCGTTGTCGACCACGTCGGTCGCGACCTCGTCGCGCGTGAGGTATAGCGGCGAGTACGCGGCGATGTGCATTGCGACGTCGCGGGCCACCTCGGCGGCCTTGGCGTCGGCGCCCACGAGCACGCCCACCTGCGCCGGGAGGTCCTTGTTGGTCTTGTGGAGGTACTCCACGACCACGGGGGCCTCGACGCGGGCGATGCGGCGCAGCTGGATCTTCTCGCCCAGCACGCCCGCGTTCTCGTCGATGAGGTCCTGGACGGACTTGCCGTCGACCGGAGCGGCGAGCGCGTCCTCCAGCGTGGAGGCGTTCGCATTGACCACGGCGGTGAGGACCTGCTGGGCCAGCGAGACGAACTTCTCGTTCTTGGCGACGAAGTCGGTCTCCGAGTTGAGCTCGATGAGCGTGCCGATCTGGCCCGCGCCGCCGTCGTGGATCTCGGCCGCGACCAGGCCCTCGGAGGCCGAGCGGCCCTCGCGCTTGGTCACGCCCTTGAGGCCCTTGATGCGGAGGATCTCAACGGCCTTCTCCAGGTCGCCGTCCGCCTCGTCGAGCGCCTTCTTGACGTCGAGCATGCCAGCGCCCGTGCGCTCGCGCAGGGCCTGGATGTCGGCAACGGTGTAGTTCGCCATGACTTACTTCTCCTCGGCGGCGTCGGCCTTGGCGGCCGGCTTCTTGGCCGCAGGCTTCGCGGCGGTGGTCTTCTTGGCGGGGGCCTTCTTGGCGGGGGCCTTCTTGGCGGCCTTCTCCTCGGCGGGGGCCTCGGCGGCCTCCTCAGCCGGAGCGTCGGCGGCGGGGGCCTCCTCGGCCTTCTCCTCAGCCTTCTTCTCGGCCGGGGCCTCAGCCGCAGCGTCGGCCGCGGCGCCGTCCAGGAGCTCCTGCTCCCACTCGGCGAGCGGCTCGGCCTCGGCGGCCTCGGCGCCCTCGCCGGCCTTGGCGGCGTGGCGGAGCTTGATGCCCTCGGCGACGGCGTCGGCGATCACCCGGGTGAGCAGCGCGACCGAGCGGATCGCGTCGTCGTTGCCCGGGATGCCGTAGGTGACGTCATCGGGGTCGCAGTTGGAGTCGAGGATGCCCACGACGGGGATGCCGAGCTTCTTGGCCTCGTCGACGGCGAGGTGCTCCTTGTTGGTGTCCACGACCCACACGATCGAGGGCGTGCGGGACATGTCGCGGATGCCGTTGAGGACCTTGAAGAGCTTCTCCTTCTCGCGGCGGAGGATGAGGAGCTCCTTCTTGGTGTGGCCCGAGCCGGCGACGTCGTCGAAGTCGATCTCCTCGAGCTCCTTGAGGCGCGCGACACGCTTGCTGACTGTCTGGAAGTTGGTCAGCATGCCGCCGAGCCAGCGCTCGTTGATGTAGGGCATGCCCACGCGCGAGGCCTGCTCGGCGATGGACTCCTGCGCCTGACGCTTGGTGCCGACGAACAGCACGGTGCCGCCGTGGGCGACGGTGTCGCGCACGAACTCGTACGCGGCGTCGATCTTGGCGAGCGACTGCTGCAGGTCGATGATGTAGATGCCGTTGCGCTCGGTGAAGATGAAGCGCTTCATCTTGGGGTTCCAGCGGCTGGTCTGGTGTCCGAAGTGGACGCCCGAGTCGAGCAGCTGGCGCATGGTCACGACGGCCATGGCACTTCCGTTTCCGCGCGCGTGAGCGCGCTGTCTCCTCCTCGCGCCTCGCCCCTGGGCCGATGCGCGATGCTTTCGGTTGTCGGCCCGCCTCGGGTGAGACGCGCCCCTGGCGCCACCGCGGTTCCGCACCGCAGCTCGTGAGCTGCGGACCTCGCTTCCCCGGCGCCGTCGGTCTCCCGACGCGTGTGGCGCGCGATGTCACCTCGAAAGAGATGCGGGGTCAATCGTAGCCGATGCGGGTGCGGCATGCGCGCGGTGTCCGCTGCGGGGCCGTGCGTGGTGCCCAGCCCGTGCGCGCCGACGGACTCCGCTGCGCGACCGTGCGTCGTGCCCAGCCCGTGTGCGCCGCGAGCCTCCACAGCGGGGCCGTGCGGCCGTCGCGCCGGGCCGCGGCCGCCTCCAGCATCGGACCATGCACACGCCTCGCCTCCTCGTGACGGTCCTCGTCGCCGCGCTTGCGGCGTGGGCCGCGTTGGGCGTGGGAGGACCGTCCGGGGCCGCTGGGCGCGCCGCCGAGCCGGTGCTCGCCCTGCCCGTGGCGGACGGGAGGATCGCCGACCTCGCCCGGATCCCGGAGCCGGACTGGCGACCCGGGCACCGGGGCATCGACGTCGCGGCCGCGCCCGATGCCGTGGTGATGTCCCCGGGAAGCGGCCGAGTGGCGTTCGTGGGAGTCGTGGCGGGTAGGCCGGTGGTGTCGATCGACCTCGACGTGGGCGTGCGGGCGAGCCTCGAGCCGGTGGTCGGGACCGTCGAGGAGGGCGCACGGGTGACGCGCGGCGATCCCGTGGGCGTGGCCACGACGGAGCACGCGCACTGCGCGGGCTGCGTCCACTGGGGGCTCAGGGACGGCGAGCGCTACATCGACCCGCTCGACTGGCTCGAGGGCTTCGGGCGGATCGTGCTGCTGCCCGTGCCTGCCGGCGCCTGACTCAACGTTATGCTCCCTGCGTCTGGCTCACGTCCCGTGCCGCCAGCATCGGCCGCGTGCGGGCGGCATCGGTCGCGTGGGGCCGACTCGCGTCGCGCGCGGGCGGCGCGTCGCGGGCCGCCGGCATCGGACGCGACAGAGCGGCGGGGTGGCTCCGTCACCTCATGCGTGAGGGGCCGCGTAGACCCGACGGCTTGGGCTCAGGAGAAGGCGCCGGTGGACAGCAGCCTCTCGCGGAGCTTCTTCACCGCGCCCGAGTGGATCTGCGAGACGCGCGACTCCGTCACGCCGAGGATCTCGCCGATCTGCGCGAGCGTGAGGTTCTCGTAGTAGTACAGCCGCAGGACCTCCTGCTCGCGGTCGCGGGTGCTCTGGATGGCGCGGGCGAGCAGGGCGTGAGTCTCGCGCGTCTCGAGCGACTGTGCCGCGCCGGGAACGGCGAGGTTGGCGGCCGAGCTCACCCCAGACGTCGGGTCCGTGCCGAGGCTGTCGAGGGCGGCGATGTGGCTGAGCGAGACCTGAGCGCGCACGGTGCGCACCTCCCCCACCTGCCAGCCGAGCTCTGCGGCGATGTCCTCGTCGGTCACGGGACGCATGAGGCGCTGCTCGAGGCCGCGCATCGCGGTCTCGACAAGGCGGGCCTTGGCGCGCACGGAGCGCGGCACCCAGTCGGCGGCGCGCAGCTCGTCGATGATCGCGCCGCGCACGCGCGTGGCGGCATAGGTCTCGAACTTGAACCCGCGCTCCGGCTCGAACTTCTCGACCGCGTCGATGAGGCCGAACATGCCATAGGAGACGAGGTCGGCGACCTCGACCGTCTGGGGCAAGCGCACGACCATGCGCATCGCGACGTGGGTCACGAGCGGCGCGTAGTGCGTGATGAGGGCGTCTCGCGCCTCCGCACGCTGCTTCGAGGTGCCGCTGCGGAAGTCCTCCCACCACTGGGCGACGCGGTCGTCGGCCGGCGGCGGAGTTCCGGGGTCGGCGACGGTGCCTTCGAGCAGCTCGGCGAGTTCAGTCATTCCTTGGCTCCCTCTAGGCGCGGGGGTGGGCTAGCTGGTAGGCGGCGCGCAGGCGCTCCGCCGACACGTGGGTGTAGCGCTGAGTCGTGGCGAGCGAGGCGTGGCCCAGGACCTCCTGCACGGAGCGCAGATCCGAGCCGCGCGTGAGCAGGTGCGTCGCCGCGCTGTGGCGCAGCGCGTGCGGGGCGACGTCGGGCACACCCGCGAGCGCCGCGAGCTGGTGCACGACCTCGCGCACCTGACGCTGGTCGACGCGGTGACCGCGACGGCCCAGGAAGAGGGCGGCGTCCGTGTGCGGCTCGACGCACTGGGGTCGGCCGCGCTCGATCCAGGCCGTGACGGCGCCGGCGGCGGGGGTGCCGAACGGGATGACCCGCTGCTTGTCGCCCTTGCCGGTGACGCGCACCAGGCGCTCGTCCAGGTCGATGTCGCCCAGGTCGCTCCCGCACAGCTCGCCCACGCGCATGCCGGTCGCGTAGAGAAGCTCGGCCATGGCCCAGTCGCGGATGCGGATCGCGTCGCCGTCGTCGGCGCGCAGCTGGGCGACGCGCAGCATGCTCAGCACGTCGGGGATGGACAGGACCTCGGGGAGGGTGCGGGCAGGGCGCGCCGAGGCGAGACGCGCTGCGGGGTTCGAGTCGATGTGGCCGTCCTCGTGCGCCCAGGCGAAGAAGGCGCGGGCGGACGCGCCACGGCGCGCGAGCGTGGTGCGGGACTTGCCCTCATCGGCCATGTGGCCGAGCCATGCCCGCAGGTCGGCGAGCGTCACGTCGCGCAGGACGTCGTCTGCCGGAGCCTCGGGGTCAAGGAAGGTCGCGAGCTTCTCGATGTCGCCGACATAGGCGCGCGCGGTGTTCTCCGAGAGCCCGCGACGATGGCGCAGGCAGGCCTCGAAGGCGCTCAGCAGCTCCGATGCCGTGACGGTCGACATGGGAGCACTCTGGCACCGTCACACGCGTCAAATCAACCCCTGTAGTCACATCTGTCACATGCATCACAGGATATCTGCCCTGTTTTGCCCCGTTATGTCCGCTTTTTCGCCGATAACGGCGCCGGGGCTTTACGCCAGCCGCCCCGCTCACGAGCGATGACGCCCAGGCCTTCCAGCTCGACGAGGGCGGCCTGTGCCGCGGCGAGGCTCAGACCGCATCGGCGCGCGACATCGTCCGTGGTGCGCGGGCGCGTCGAGGTGGCGTCGAACACCGCTCGCTGCTCCGGCCGCGCGAAGTCGGGCCGAGAGCGACGTCCCTCGCCGGCACCCCCATCCCCGTCTGGGCCGCCGGAGTCCCCCTCCCCCGCGATCGCCGGCGCCTGCGTGAGCGGCGTGACGAGCTCGAGGACGTCCGCGACGGCAGTGACGATGGTCGCGACACCCTCGCGGATGAGCGCGTGGCAGCCCGCCGAGGACGCGGACGTCACCGGTCCAGGGACCGCGCCCACGGGACGGCAGAGAGCCGCGGCCTGGCGCGCGGTGCTCAGCGCCCCGGAGCGGAAGGCCGCCTCCACGACGACGGTGCCCGCAGCCGTCGCGATGAGCCTGTTGCGCTGGAGGAAGCGCGACCTGTGCGGCGCGAAGCCCACCGGCACCTCGCTCACGACGCAACCGGCGTCGAGCACGGCGCGCAGCATCTGCTCGTTGCCCGCGGGATAGAGGCGGTCCACGCCGCCGGCCATGACGGCTATCGTGGGCGACTCCGACTCGAGCGCCACCCGATGCGCGACGCCGTCGATCCCGTACGCCCCGCCCGACAGGACGATCCATCCGGCATCGGCAATGCCGCCCGCCAGAGAGCCGGTGACGTTTTCGCCGTAGGCGGTGCAGGCCCGTGCGCCCACGACCGCGATCGCTCGATCCCACAGCGTCGCGAGACGCCCGGCGCCCCGGACCCACAGGGCGAAGGGCGCCGCCCGTCCGAGCGCCGCCAGCGACGTCGGCCATTCCTCGTCCCCAGGCACCACGACGCGAGCGCCCACCTTTCGCGCGCGCTCGAGAAGCGGTGCGTTCGCCCACTCCAGCCGACGCGCCCACCGCTCGTGCCCCGCGACAACGGCGACGGCCTCGTCGCGGGTCATGTGCCCGACGAGATCGGCGACGACGCCGTCGAGGGAGGCGATGCCTCGTCTCACCCACGCGAGCGCCTCTGCCGCGCCGAGCGAGCTCACGAGCGTGGCGGCTGCGGCGTCGCCCGGCTCGGCGAGCGCGCTCCACGCCGCGCGCGCCTCGCGCTCGCTCATCCCGGCTCCCCGCGTGTGCGCAGAGCCATGGCACGCAGCACCTCGTCCTCGCCGGGCTGCGCGAGCCCTGCGAGATCCGCGATGGTCCACGCCACGCGCAACACCCGGTCGAGCCCGCGCGCCGTGAGCGCACCGCGATCGACCGCCGCGTACGCCGGGCGCGCGGCCGATGCCGAGGTGGCCGAGCGCAGCCACGACCCCGGCAGCTGAGCATTGGACAGCACGCCCAGATCGCCGTGTCGCGACCGCGCCCGCTCCCGCGCCTCGCGCACCCGAGCTGCCACAACCTCGCTCGGCTCCCCTGCGGCGGCCTCCCCGCGTCGCACCGGATGCACGTCGAGCTGGATGTCCACGCGATCCAGGAGCGGGCCGGACAGACGCCCGAAGTACCGGCGCCGCACGATCGCGGTGCACGAGCACGCCCCCGCCGGGCCGTAGAACTTGCCACAGGGACACGGGTTCGCGGCGAGCACGAGCTGGAAGCGCGCCGGGTAGCGCACGGCGCCATGAGCGCGGTGCAGCACGATCTGCCCGCTCTCGAGCGGTTGGCGCAGCGTCTGCAGCACGTGCACTGAGAATTCCGGCGCCTCATCGAGGAACAGGACGCCGCCGTGGGCGCGGGATATCGCGCCGGGCCGCGCCAGCAGGGAGCCGCCTCCGACGATCGCGGCCGCGGAGGCCGAGTGGTGCGGCGCCTCGAACGGCGGGCGGCGCAGCAGGCCCGATGCGGCATCGAACGTCCCGGCGAGCGAGTGGACCGAGGTCGCGGCGACGGCGTCCTCGGGCTGGAGGTCCGGGAGGATGCCCGGCAGGCGCGAGGCGAGCATCGTCTTGCCTGCGCCCGGCGGCCCGACCATGAGGAGGTGGTGCCCGCCGGCGGCCGCCACCTCGAGCGCCCAGCGCGCATCGGCCTGCCCCCGCACATCGGCGAGGTCCCCCGCGGGCACACCCGAGTCGACCGAGACCGCCTGGGGCAGCACCACGGCATCGGCGGCGGCGACCGCATCGTCGTTGCCGAGACGTCGAGCAAGCTCGGCGAGCGTCGCGACCGCCGTGACCACGGCGCCCGGCACCAGACGCGCCTCCTCGGCGTTGCCGGCGGGGACCACGACATCGGTCAGGCCCGCCTCGACCGCCGCGGCGACCGCGGGAAGGATGCCGCGAATGGGCCGCACCCGCCCGTCAAGGCCCAGCTCGCCCAGGTACGCGAGCCGTCGCGCCGCCTTGGCATCCACGAGCCCGGCGGCGGCCATGATCGCGACGGCGATGCCCAGGTCCGTCCCCGAGCCCGACTTCGGGAGCGAGGCCGGCGAGAGGTTGACGGTGATGCGGCGGTTGGGCCACGTGAGCCCCGAGCTGCCCACGGCCGCGCGCACCCGATCGCGCGACTCCTGGAGGGCCGCATCGGGAAGGCCCACGAGCGTGAAGGCCGGCAGAGAGGCCGCGATGTGCGCCTCGATGTCGATGACGTGCCCCGTGAGCCCGGTGAGCGCGATGGACCGCGCCCGCCCGATCATGCGACGCCTCGCAGGTGCTCCACCTGGGCGGCGCCGGCGCGCGGCACCGTCACGGCGACGACGTCGATGCGCACGCCGGCGAAGGCGCGCTCCTGCTGGGCGAGCCATGCCGCGGCGAGCCGCCGCAGCCGCGCGAGCTTGGGCCCCGTCACCGCCTCGGCGGGATCGCCGAACGTCTGCGAGCGCCGCGTCTTGACCTCGAGCACCACGAGCTCGCCGCCGTCGCGCGCCACGATGTCGATCTCCCCCTGCGGGCACCTCCAGTTGCGCGCGAGCAGCTCCCAGCCCAGCTCGCGCACGTGTCGCTCGGCGACGTCTTCGCCGTAGCGCCCCACCTCGTCTTTCGCGGCCATCTCCACCTCCGCGAGAAGGCTGGCTCAGGCCGCGAGAGCCGCGCCGCGACTCGCGCCCGATGCTGGGGACAACCGGCATCGGCCCGGCCTGGGCACGACACTCCAGCACACCCGAGGCGAACCCCGTCCTCGCCCACGCCCCCTCCTCTGCCCACCTCCGCCCTCTCTCCGCCCGGACCCGCGCGCCCCACTCGCGCACCCCCATCCGCGACATGTGTCAGTTTTGGCACTCACGTGAGGTGCTTCCGCGCGGAGTATGTGCGTTCTGGCACACATTCCGAATGGGGAGGCGGCTGGGCGGAATGGGGGTCGGCTCCAGGCCCGACGCAACGCGGGCCGGCGCTAGAGGGCCACGACGAGGCTCGCGCGCTCGCGGGCCGCAGCCACGCGCACGGCATTCGGCTCGTCGACGCGCTCGACCCATGCCCGGGCCTCGGGCCCGCTCTTGCCGAACTGGACGTGCCGCGCCACCAGGCGCTCGCGACGCACGACGTCGTCCGTCTCCACGAGCCACGTCTCGGCGAACATGTCGGCCAGCTCCGCCCACGGCTCCGATGCGTCGAGCAGCCAGTTGCCCTCCGTCACCACGAGCGCGGGTCCGGCGGGGACGATGAGGTTCGCCGCGATCGGCTGCTCGAGGTCGCGCTCGAAGCCGGGCACGAAGATCTCGTGGTCCGCCTCCTCGAGCACGCGCCGCACCGTCGCGACATATCCCCAGCCGTCGAACGTGTCGATCGCTCCCTTGCGCTCCAGCCGTCCCAGCACGCGCAGCGCGTCGTCGCCCAGGTGGAAGCCGTCGAGCGGAAGCCACGCGACCGGCACCCCCAGCCTCGGCAGCTCCGAGACGAGCATCCGGGCCAGCGTCGTCTTGCCGGCCCCCGGCGCACCGCAGATGGCGAGCACGGCCCGCTCGCGCCCGGCGGCCCTCGCATCGGCGAAGACCCGCGCGGCGCGCGCGAGCAGGGCATCGTCCTCGGTCACCACGGCGTCCGCGCCTGCAGCCACCTGGCCCACGACGTCCTCAGCCACCGCGTTCGCGCCCAGCGCGTCCTCGGCCACGAGGTCTTCAGCCACGAGGTCCTCGGCCGTCGCACCCTCGCTCATCGCGTCCTCGGCAGCCGCGCGCTACCGCCCGCGCAGCTGGCGCAGGTCGGGGATGGAGTCGTCGTCGTGAGCGAGCTCCTCGATGTTCACGTCGCGGAACGTCACGACCCGCACGTTCTTGACCAGCCGCGCCGATCGGTACACGTCCCACACCCAGGCGTCGGCCATGACCACCTCGAAGTAGATGTCCGTGCCGGAGGACTTCACCTGGAGGTCGACCTTGTTGGCCAGGTAGAAGCGGCGCTCGGTCTCGACCACGTAGCGGAACAGGCCCACCACATCGCGGTACTCGCGGTAGAGGGCGAGCTCCGCCTCGGTCTCATAGTTCTCGAGGTCTTCGCTGCTCACGTCTCCATCATGGCGTGCGCGGGGCGCTCGTGCAGACAGCGACGCGTCGGGGCGCCCCGCCGGGCGTCCGCGCTCGGCCTTCCCGGCGCCGATGCCGGTCCCGCCCG
>QGUM02000057.1:0-11462 GCA_003242455.2 Actinomycetes bacterium | reverse complement strand
TGGAGCGGGTGACGGGAATCGAACCCGCGCTGTCAGCTTGGGAAGCTGAAGTTCTGCCATTGAACTACACCCGCGCGGCCGTGCGGCCATCCCCATGATAGCCACGAGCGCCGCCGCGCCTCCGCCCGATGCGGAGCACGACATCGGGCGAGGTCACGACGTCGCCGCCTCCGGCGCGAAGGATCGTCAGGCCTCCGTCTTCGCCACGAGCGTGAACGACGTCGAGCGCGTCTCCTGCGGCTGCACCAGGAACAGGCCCGTGCCCTTGATCCCCTTGGCCTCGAGGTTGAAGGCGTCGTTGCAGTTGGTGATCGACTCGAGCGCGAAGAACGGCTGGTTCTGCGGGATGTAGATGACGACGTGCTCGTTGAGCGGCTCGGCCTCGAGGTCGAGCGTCAGCGCGCCGGGCCAGCGGACGGTAGCCGCGACGGGGGAGGTGCGGCCGGTGAGGCAGTCGTCGACGAAGACCTCGCCGAGCGGGCGCATCTGGCGGAAGTCCGCGTGCGCGGGGATCTCGCCCGCGCCCTCGGAGGGCAGGCAGTCGACCAGGTCGTAGCCCTTCTCGCAGTTGATCTGCAGCTGGGCGCGCTCGCCCAGGTCGCCCGCCGAGCCCACGAGCTGACGCTGGAAGTACGGGTGGTGGCCCAGGCCGGCGGGGAAGGTCTCGTGCGAGGTGTTGGTGATCTCCATGCCCCACACGAAGCGCTCGCCGTCGAGCTCATAGGTATAGCGGGTGGAGAACGTCCACGGCCAGTTCACGCCGTACACGTCCTTGGAGACGAACTCGAGGACGATGCGGTGCGGCTCGTGCTCGACGATCGTCCAGGGGTACTCCATGCCCGTGCCGTGGATCGCGGTGCCGTCAGGGAAGTTGATCCGCAGCTGGAACGTGCGCCCCGCCCACACGAGCTTGCCGTCGCGGATGCGGTTCGACCACGGCACGAGCGGGTAGGAGGCGGTGTTCGCCGCGACCCCCAGGTCCTCCTGGGGCGTCGGGCGCAGGACGTCCACCCACTCGCCGCCGATGCGCACCTGCCCAAAGGCGACGGAGCCGCCCGTGGCGGGCACGAGCCCCACGCGCCAGTGGTCATTCTCGATGGTCACGATCTCAGGCATGCGCCCATTGTGGCGCATGGCCGGACGGGTCGATAGTGTGCATCGAAGAAGGAGGCGCCATGGCCACGGAGGGTTTCGGCGAAGCCAAGCCGATGGGCGGCGTCGTCGGCGCCTCGTCGCAGCCCGGCACCGATCCGTTCGCCACGCCCGCCGCCCCGCCGACCCCGACATCGGCAACGCAGTCAGCCGCCCCGCCTGCGGCCCCGCCCACGCCCAAGGGCCCGTACGACCCGCCGCAGCCCTCCGCCGTCTATCACCCGATCCCGCCGCGCGAGGCTGGCGACGGCGCGGTGCCGCCCCCGCCGCCCGCCGCCTCAGGAGGATCCGCGCACGCGAAGCAGCACAACTGGATCGGCGTCGTCGCGCTCATCCTGGGACTGCTGGGAGCCGGGGTGTTCGCCATCGGCGCGGGCATCTTCGGCATCCGCGCCGCGAACATGGGCAGGGCGACCAACAAGGGGCTGTCCGTCGCGGGGATGGTGCTCGGCTTCCTCAGCTTCCTCGCCTGGCCGTTCATCGCGATGGGGCTCGGGAGCGTGCTCAGCGACTACGTCGACTCGACGCCCGTCTACCACGAGGAGACGAGGCAGGAGCGCTTCAGCGAGGGCCAGGACCCCATGACGCTGCGCGAGGGCGAGTGCTTCGACGAGATCCTCGACGCGGACGGCCACCTCACGGGCGTCACGGTCGTCGGCTGCGCCGGACCGCACGGCTATCAGGTGTATCACGCGGGCTCCGTGTCCGAGCAGGCGTACGTGGACGAGGACCACATGTCCGACGTCGTCTTCGAGCTCTGCTTCCGGGACGAGGCGTGGGAGCGCTACGACTTCGACGCGCCGGGCGCGGAGGACGTGTGGTCGTACTGGTACTACCCGGAGCGGTGGTGGTGGGCCCAGGGCGGGCGCGCCTACGTGTGTTTCGTGGGCCTGGACGGCGACCCGATGACGGGCTCGTTCTACCGCGCACAGTGAGCGAATTGTCGTGAGCGCGCGGAGCGGTTCGTGCAGATGCCGAGGGCGGCATCGGGCCGTCCCGCGGAGAGAGGACACATCATGAAGTGCCTCATGCTGGTGGGAGTCGAGGAGGTCGCGGACCCCATCGAGGTGCGCCCGTTCTTCGACTGGGACGCCGAGGAGTAGCCGGGACGATCCGCGCCCGCGCCCGGCTCTCGACCCGTCGCGCATCGTGCCTGGTGGACGGCGCAATTCGGACATATCGGGAACGATCGTCGTCGCCGCGCTCGTTGGCTCCGCAGCGGGGCCCGACGACCGTGCCTGCCGGGCATCGGCGCCTGTCCCGCCTCAGGAGAGAGAGGAACGGGGACATGGTCATTGGTTCGGGCATCTTCCTGATCGTGGTCGGCGCGGTGCTGGCCTTCGCCGTCAACGCCGACTCGTCCGTCATCGACGTGGACGTCGTGGGCTGGATCTGCATGGCCGCGGGAGTCGTGGCGATCATCGTCTCGCTCATCGTGTCCGCGCAGGCGCGCAACACCACGCACCGCGAGATCGTCGACGAGAACGTCAACGAGCGACACGTGGAGCGTTGAGGGGGCTCAGGGCTGGCGACGGGCGTCTTCCAGCTGCTGCTCTGTGACCTCGAGGGCCGCTCGTTCGCGGGCGGCCCTCTCCGCCTCCTCGCTCGTGCGGCCGAACTCGGCGCGCACGAACGGGCGGTGCATGGCGATGGACAGCTCGATGTCCCAGTAGCGCATCGCCCAGGCGGCAGCCGCGAAGGCGATGACGACCGCCGCGATCGCGCCCACGCCCATCGACCAGCGCGGGCCGACGTGCTCGCCGATCCACCCCACCACCGGGGCGCCCACGGGCGTTGCTCCCATGAGCACCATCATGTACAGCGCCATGGTGCGAGCGCGCATGGTGGGCGCTGTCGTGGTCTGGATCCACGCGTTCGCGGTGGCCAGCAGCGTCATGGACGTCAGGCCCACCGGGATGCACATGATCGCGAAGGCCGTGTAGCTCGGCATGATCGCGAGCAGGCCGAGCGCGATGCCGAACGCGGCCGCAGAGCCCACGATGATGCGCAGCCGAGGCCGCGCCCGCCGTGCCGCGAGCAGCGCGCCGGTGAGCGAGCCGATCGCGAGGATCGAGCCCAGCGCTCCGTACTCGCCTGGGCCGCGCCCGAACTCGACGCGCGCCATGAGCGCGCTCGTCAGCTGGAAGTTCAGGCCGAGCGTGGAGACCACGGCCATGATCGTCATGATGATGAGGATGTCCGCCCGGCGCCGGACGTAGCGCACCGCCTCACGGACCTGGCCCTTGGCGCGCTCGGCACGGGCTTGCGGGTGCAGCTCCGACGTGCGCATCGCGAGCAGCGCCACGATGGTCGCGATGAAGGTCAGGCCGTTGACCATGAACACCCAGCCCGTGCCGATCCACGCGATCACGACGCCGGCCACGCCGGGGCCGATGAGCCGCGCGGCGTTGAACGAGGCGGAGTTCAGACCCACGGCGTTGGGCAGGCTCGTGGCAGGGACCAGGACGGTGACGAAGGTCTGGCGCACCGGGGTGTCGAACGCGGAGGCGATGCCCAGGGCGAACGCGAAGATGTAGACCTGCCACAGCTGCACGTGGCCGAACAGCACGAGCGAGCCCAGCCCGAGCGCGAGGAGCGCCGACGCCGCCTGCGTGGCGATGAGCATCGTCCGCTGGTCGACGCGGTCGGCCACGACGCCGGCGTACGGCGACAGCAGCAGGAACGGCAGGAACTGCAGCGCGGTGACGACGCCGACGGCGACGCCGGAGTCGTCCGTGAGGACGGTGAGGACGAGCCAGTCCTGCGCGATGCGCTGCATCCAGGTGCCGACGTTCGACACCAGGGCCCCTCCGAACCACACGCGGTAGTTGAAGTAGCGAAGCGACGCGAACGTGCGGCTCATGGGCTCCCATCACGGGCCGGGCCCCCGGCCCTCCATAGATGCTACGTCCGAGGGCCTTCGGGGATTCCCGGGGGCGCGCGAGTGTGGCTCAGGACACCCGCGTGCCACGCTGGTGCCATGGCCTATGACGAAGAGCTCGCCTCACGCATCCACCTCCTGCTCACGCCCACCGGCACGCTTGAGCCCAAACGGATGTTCGGCGGCATCGGCTTCATGGTGGACGGCCATCTCACCATCTGCGTCATGTCTGACAGCGCGCTGCTCGCCCGCGTGGGCGCCGATGCCGTGTCCGGCCTGGTCGGGCCCGGCGTGGAGCCGATGGTCTTGGCGGGACGGCCGATGACGGGCTGGCTGCGCATCGAGGCCGACGTGGTGGATGAGGACGAGGCTCTTCAGGCGTGGCTCGACCGGTGCGTGGGATTCGTGCGCTCGGAGGCGCTGCCCAAGCGGGTCTAGACGCCGCCGTAGATCGCGAACAGGGCGGCCGCGATCGCCGCGCTCGCGACCGCCGCGATGGCCGTCGCCAGCACCCCGCGCCAGTGCCGCACCCGACGTGCGGCACGCGGCCCGACCGCCGCCCCGGGCTGTCGAGCAGGTTGGTCACCGCCTGGATCGCGGCCGGCCGCTCGTCCAGTCCCACGTCTCGCCCCACAGCGCGCCGATGCCGCCGCCGCCCAGGGTGAGCACGCTCATCTCGCCCACGGCCCCAGGGTGCGCGTGTCCATCACGCGCCCGCCGCCTCGAGGAGCTCGAGCTGCGCGGGCGAGAGCTCGAGGTCGAGCGCGCCCATCGCGTCCAGGTACTGCTCGAACGTGCGCGGACCGATGAGCGGCAGCACGCGCGGAGCGTCCTGCGCCATCATCCAGGCGAGGACCACCTGGCTGCCCGTGGCGCCGGTCTGCCTGGCGACGTCGTCGACCGCGGCGAGGCGGGCGTCGGCGTCAGGGCCGCGGTAGGGGTCCATCGCCCAGAATTCGCCGCGCTTGGCCTTGTCCGAGAACACGCCCTTGAGGATCGGCGAGTACGCCACCAGCTGGAGGTCGGGGTAGGTCTCCAGGTAGTCGAGCTGCTCGTCGTCGACGATGGAGTTGTGGCGCAGGCCCGCGCGACGACGCAGGTAGGAGTGCTGCTGCTGGAGCGCGACCGGCTGGGGCCAGCCGTTCGCCTCGGCCGTCGCGCGGATGAGGGCGAGACGCCACGTCGTCACGTTCGACCAGCCGTAGGCGCCGATGCGCCCGTCCTCGATGAACGACGCGTAGGTCCCCACGGCGTCGACGAGCGGAGTCCTCCTGTCGTCGACGTGGTTGTAGTACAGATCGATGAAGTCCACGCCGAGGCGCTCGAGCGAGGCCGCGAGGCTGTCGCGCAGGATCGTGGGGTGGGCGCCCACGTAGTGCTGCCGGGCGAGCGACCAGTCGGGCTGACCGTCCTTCCACACCGCGTCGAGGTCGTCGATGAGACCGGTCGCCTTGGTGGCGAGGTAGACGCGCTCGCGGTGGCCGGTGTCGGCGAGCCAGCGGCCCAGGAGCGACTCGGAGTGGCCGCCGGGCTCGCCCTTGCGCTCCCACCAGCAGTAGCAGTCGGCGGTGTCGACCATGCCCTTGGCGGGGGAGCCGTCGGGTGCGGTGAAGCGAGGGAGGACCTCCTCGACGTAGTGGTCCAGGATGCGGCGGGCCTCCTCCTCGGGGGTGACCGTGCCGAAGATCATCGCGCCGAGCGCGATGGGAACGAGGTGCGTCTCAGCGGGCGCACCGGGGGTGCCATGCGTGAAGCGGAAGCCCGTGCGGGCGGTCTGCGAAGTGCTCATGGCTCGGACGCTAGGACTTTGAGCGCGCTCCAAGTCAAGAGATGCGATGAGCGGCCACCGCGGCTGGCGTCGCTCGGGTCGGCAGATCGCACGCGAGCGCTTGACTTCGAGTGCGCTCGAAGGCCTACCGTGACCATATGGACGGGCTCACCATCGACGAGGCGGCGGAGCGCATGGGCATCTCCAAGCACACGCTCCGCTACTACGAGCGCGAGGGCCTGCTGCCTCCCATCGCCAAGGGCCCCAACGGCCACCGCCGCTACACGGAGGACGACCTGGGCTGGGTGCGCTTCCTCCAGCTGCTGCGCGGCACGGGCATGCCCATCCGCGAGATGAAGTCCTTCGTCGAGCTCACGCTTGCCGGCGATCACACCATCGGCGAGCGCGTCGAGGTGCTCGAGCGCTATCGCGTCCAGCTGCGCGAGCGCATGGAGGCGGACAAGGAGCGCCTCGCCTTCCTCGACCACAAGATCGAGTACTACTCGGGCGTGCTCGCGCTCCAGAACGCGACGCCCGAGTCGATCGCCGGGGCGACCCAGCGCGCCTGAGCGCGGCATCGGCGTCGCGGCTGTGGCTCCGGCGCGTCTGACCAGGTCATCGGCGCCGCGGCCGGTCCAGCGCCGACCAGGCCGTCGGCCCCGCGCCCGCCCGGCCCCGCGCCCGCCCGGGGGAATCCCGTCCAAGGCCCTGGTGTTGGGCCCAACATGACTACCGTGCGCGTCGACACCTGGAACGACATCGTGTGCCCGTGGTGCTACGTGGGAGAGGCGCGGCTGCGCAAGGCGGCTGAGGCGCTCGGCCCCGACGTCACCGTCGAGATCGTGCCCCACGCCTTCGAGCTGGACCCGAGCCACAGCCACCCGGAGAAGGTGCTCGACATGCTCGCGCGCAAGTACGGCGCCTCCGAGGAGCAGGTGCGCCAGATGGACGGCCGCGTCGCCACGCTCGCGCAGCAGGAGGGTCTGCCGTACACGAGCGACCGCGTCACCGTGAACACCTTCAACGCCCACCGGCTCATCGCCGCCGCCGGCGAGGCGGGCGCGAGCCTGGACCTGCTGCACGCACTGCAGCGTGGACACTTCTCCGGCGAGCTCGACCTCAGCGACGACGAGGCGCTCATCGCGGCTGCGGTGGGCGTGGGTCTGAGCGAGGAACGGGCGCGCGAGGTGCTCGCGGGCGACGAGTATGCCGATGCCGTGCGCGCCGACCGCGCCGCGGCGATGCGCATGGGCGTGAGCGGCGTGCCGTTCACCGTGATCGAGCAGCGCTTCGCGATCCCCGGCTGCGTGGACGTCGAGCTCTACGAGACCGGCCTGCGCAAAGGCCTCGACACCGCTGGCGCGCAGTAGCGCGCACCTCTAGCGTGGGTCGCATGAGCGATCCGCGACTGACCGCCCCCGTGTTCGCGCCGGGGGTCAAGCCCAAGGGGCCTGCGTCGTACTTCCCGTCCATCGAGAAGACCTACGGCACGCCGATGCAGGAGTGGATCGACCTTGTCGCCCGGCGCCTGGAGGCCGGGGAGAGGCACATGGAGGTCGTCGAGCACCTCAAGGCCGAGCACGGCCTGGGCCACGGCCACGCGAACGCGATCGTCGCGTGGGTCAAGGGCAGGCGGGGCGGCTGAGATCCCCCATCTGTTGACGGGGTCTCATGCACGCCGTAACGTACAACCAAATGGTTGTAGATATTGAGCTCAGCGATGCCGAGGTCGACCGCATCTTCCACGCCCTGGCCGATGCGACCCGCCGCGACATCATCCGGCGCACCTTCACGGCGGAAGCCTCCGTCAGCGAGCTGGCCCGCGCCTACGACATGTCCTTCGCCGCGGTGCAGAAGCACGTGGCCGTGCTGGAGGGAGCCGGTCTGGTGACCAAGTCCCCCAAGGGCCGCGAGCGCATCGTCCGCGGCAACCCCGAGGCGATCGCGAGGGTGCAGGCCCTCCTCGACCGCTACGAGCAGCTGTGGCGATCCCGCATGGACCGCCTGGACCAGCTGCTCGCCGAGAACCCCGCCTGAGCTTCGCGAAAGGAAAGATCATGCCCGTCACCTCCGTCCACAAGGACCCCGAGGCGCTCACCATGACGGTGCTCGCCATGGGCATGGAGGAGGGCATGCTCTCGGCGATGTCCAAGATGGACGACGTCATCACGGACCTCGCGGCCTTCGCCGCCGGGCGCGGCACCGAGCCGCAGATCCTGTCCGACACGCAGGTGCGCGTCACCCGCATCATCCGCGGCACCCCGGAGCAGGTGTGGCGCGCCCACCACGACGAGGAGCTCGTGAAGCGCTGGCTGCTGGGCCCCGACGGCTGGGAGATGACCGAGTGCGTCGTCGCCAAGGAGGTCGGCCAGACCTACCGCTACTGGTGGAAGCCCACCTCGCCCGACGTCTCGGAGGAGGCGGCCGCGGGCTTCGGCTTCGACGGCGAGCTCGTGGAGCTCATCCCCGGCGTCCGCTCGGTGACGACCGAGCACATGATCGGCACGGACTACCCCTCGACCCGCAACGAGCTCACGCTCACGCCCGTCGAGGGCGGCACGCTGCTGTCGCTCGTCATCACCTACGCGGACGCGACCATGCGCGACACGGTGCTCGCCACCGGCATGACGGACGGCATGGAGGCGAGCTTCGCCCGTCTCGAGTCCGTGCTCGCCGGATAGCCCCTCCACCATCGGCGGTCGCGCCGGGTAGGGCAGGCCTCAGGGGGCCGCGCCCACCCGGCCGGCCGCCGATGCCACGCCCAGCCAGGAGTGGGGCACGCCCTCGAAGCACCAGCCCAGCTTGGGCGCCTTCTCAGCGATCCACACCGCGGGCACGCGCTTGTCGCCGCGAGTGGAGCCAGCGAGCATGAAGCAGCGGTTCTTGACGAGCAGCTCCGGCGCGACGGTCACAAGGGAGATGCCCTCGTCGATCGTCAGCGGCGATCGGCCGCGACCGGCGATGACGGGGAGGGCATCGCGCGGGGCGACGTCGCGGAACTCGTCGCCGCGCTCGATGCCGAGTGCGACGTAGACCGGCGCATCGGGCACGGCGAGGCCCTCGCGCGGCACATAGTGCGACAGGCCCTTGCGGGCATCGGAGTCGTGGTTCCTGTCGACGAAGCCGGGGACCTCCGAGCCGGGCAGGCGCAGCAGCGGGACGCGCGCCTCGGGAGCGATGAGCGAGCTCGTCACCACGAGCAGGGCGCTCAGGCCCGGGGCGTCCCCCGACGATGCCTGAGCCGCCGATGCCGCGGCGGAGGCGGCGGCGACGGCCCGAGACGCGATCTCGCGGAAGCCCTCCTCGTCGAGTCCCGCGAGAGCGGGATAGCCCAGCCGGACGTAGGTCTCGATCTGCTGATCAAGCGGGATCACGGCGGTCGTCGATGTCGTCACGGGCGGCCTCCTCGTCGTCGGTGAGGTGTCAACGGATGCTCGTGCCCGGCGGTTCCTCGCGCGTGCCGCCGACCCTGTCCTCGTGGCGAGGGAGGGCAGATGGCGCCGACAGATCCGTGGAGCCCACGCCGAGGCGTTCGACTCGACGCGCCAGGAGGCGCCCGCCGAGCACGGGACGCAGGCCGCTGTGGTCAGGCGCCGCCTGACTGACGAGCCGGCTCAGGCCGCGACGGGCACCGGCTCCTCCTCCGGCACGGCATCGGCCGCGACGGCCTCGGCATCGGGCGTGCCCTTGCCGGGCGGCAGGAACAGCGCAGCGATGGCGGCGAGGACGAGCGCGCCCACGCCGGTGAAGACCGCGGGGACGGCGGCGTCGGAGTAGCCCGTGGGGGTGAGCTCGCCGCCCGCGCCCAGGAACACGGCCGTGAGGATCGCGACGCCGAGGGCGACGCCGATCTCGCGGACGGTCGCGTTGGTGCCCGAGGCCTTGGCGTGGTCCTCCTTGCGCATGTTGGCGAGCACGGCCGTGGCCGACGGCGCGAACACGAGGCCCATGCCCACGCCGCACAGGACGAACGCCGCGAGGACCTCGCGGAACTCGACGGTGGGCGAGATCGTCAGGCCGATCCACGTCAGGCCGATCGCCTGGAGCGAGACGCCGGTCACGATGAGCGCCCGCGTGCCGACGCGCGGCGCGGCGAGCCCGGCGAGCGGAGCGATGACGAGCGGCGCCATGGTCCACGGCATCGTCAGGATGCCGGCCTCGAGCGGGGACTTGCCCTGCACGACCAGGAAGAAATGCACCAGGATGAAGATGGCGCCGAAGATGCCCAGGCCGAACAGCAGGCCCACGACGTTGGCCGCGGCGAAGGAGCGGTCGCGGTACAGCCGCAGCGGCAGGAGCGCGTGCGGGGTGCGCCGCTCCCACAGCACGAAGGCGAGGAGCAGCGCGGAGCCGCCGATGAGTCCGGCGAGCACTTGGCCGGAGGTCCAGCCCGCCTCGTTGCCGCGGACGATGCCGAAGACGAACGCGAAGACGCCGACCATGCCCAGGAGCAGCCCCACGACGTCGATGCGCTCGCGCCTGCCGAAGGACTCGCGCAGCGCGTAGCGGATGACGGGCGCGGAGACGATGCCCACGGGCACGTTGAGCCAGAAGATGGCGTGCCACGACAGGCCCTCCACCACGGCCCCGCCGATGAGCGGGCCCATCGCGCCGCCAAGGCCGGCCACGCCGCCCCAGATGCCGATGGCGAGCGGACGCAGCCGGGCCTCGACGTTCGTGGACAGGATGGCCAGGGACAGCGGCATGAGCGCCGCGGCCCCGATGCCCTGGAGCACGCGGGCCGCGATGAGGAGCTCGATGCTCGGCGCGATCGCGCACGCGGCCGAGGCGACGGTGAAGACGCCCAGGCCGGTGAGGAGTACCCGCACCCGGCCCCACCGATCGCCAAGCGCGACGGCCACGAGGATCCAGCTCGCGAAGGCGAGGGAGTAGGCGTTGACGACCCATTGCAGCTGCTCAAGATCCGCGCTCAGGTCGCGCGCGATGACGGGCAGGGCGTTGGTGACGACGAGGTTGTCGAGCGTCGCCATGAACATCGGCAGGGCCGTGGCCAGGATGACGAGCCACAGGGGCCGATGACGAGCGGCGGCAGTCATGGCGCCTCCTTCGTAGTAATCGCTTGATAACTTACAACGCCCACCATAGTAATCGACTGATAACATGTCAACATGAGCGAGCAGACGGCGCGGATGAGCTCCGACGAGCGGCGCGAGCAGGTGCTCGACGCGGCGCTCGTCGTGTTCGGCGAGAAGGGCTACGCGGGGGGCACCACCGACGAGATCGCGCGCCGCGCCGGCATCTCCCAGGCGTACGTGGTGCGCATGTTCGGCTCCAAGGAGGCGCTCTACGTGGAGGTCTCCCGTCGTGCCACGGAGCTGGTCGCGGCCGCTTTTCGCGGGGCGCTCGCGACTCTGGCGCCGGACGCGCCCGCGGAGGTCCGCGAGCGCGAGCTCGGCAAGGCGTATGCGGACCTCATCGCCGACCGCAATGTGCTGCTGACGCTCCAGCACCTGTTCTCTCAGGGCCACGACCCGGTGCTCGGCCCGGTGGCGCGCGAGTGCTTCCTGTCCGTGTACGACGTGGTGCGCACCGAGGCCGGACTCACCGCCCAGGAGGCGTCGGGGTTCTTCGCGCGCGGCATGCTCATCAACGTGCTCATGAGCCTGCAGCTGCCGCAGCACGCGGCGGCGGACTCGAAGG
>QGUM02000169.1:0-2639 GCA_003242455.2 Actinomycetes bacterium | reverse complement strand
GTACATGGCTGCGGTGACCACTGCGCCGCGTGGCGATCGTGACCCGAGGTGGTTCGTACGTCCGTACGTCCTCGCCGGCGCCCCTCACGTAGTACTTGAAGGCTCGATAGGGCGGGCTGTCGCGGCGGACCGCGATGCTGCCTCGCTGATCTCACGGCCCCCACCCCTCCGGCCGCGCCGCGGCCGGGGATCACCGACCTACGCGGCTGCCTCGAGCTCGGCCTTGTAGTCCGACGGCAGGAGCACGGTGCCGGGCACAGCGATCGCGCGCCGCGCCGCCTCCATCATCCACGCGTACGGGTCGACGCCACATCGTCGGCAGGTCTCGACGAGCGTGTACATGGCTGCGGTGACCACTGCGCCGCGTGGCGATCGTGACCCGAGGTGGTTCTTGCGCCCGACGACCGGGCCTCGGATGGCGCGTTCGGCCTCGCCGTTGTCGAGCGGGATGCGCACGTCGTCGAGGAACCGGGTGAGCGCCGTCCAGTGGACGGCCAGGTAGTTGATGCCCTTGTCGAGCTGCGACCGGGGCAGCGGCCGTTGCGCCTTGCGCCACGCGTCGAGCTTGTCGATCAGCGGCCGGACGTCGCGTCGGCGCAGTTCCAGGAACGCGTCGTCGTCCCCGGCGGCGGCCTCGCGCGCGGCCTCGTCAGCCCGGTAGATGGCGGCGATGAGATCGAGCGCCTCCTCGGCCTCGGGCGCGGCCTCGCGGGCCTTGTAGAAGAAGCGCCGGGCGTGCATCCAGCAGGCGACGAGGACGAAGTCGGGCAGGACGACGACGTTGCCGTCGAGGTCGAGCTGCTCGCCGCGCTTGGTGCGCGCCTGCTCGAGGGAGGTGTAGACGCTGTAGCCGTCGGCGACCACGATGCCGTCGTAGGCGCCGAGCAGGGCGAGTGCGGCGTCGGCGCCGCGCGTGGACTCGATGGCGTACCAGGCGAGCTCGCCTGCGCACATGGCCCACAGCCACCACTTCTTCGAGCCCTTCTTGCCCATCATGCGCCAGGGGCTCTCGTCGACGTGGACGAGCCCCTTGGCGAGAAGCTGCTCCTTGATGGCCACGAGCGTGGGCAGCAGGACAACGTAGAGCGCGTAGAGCTGGTCCCACAGCGTCTGACTCGTGACGACGAGTCCGCGGCGGCGCATCGCCTCGACCTGGCGCTCCAGCGGGAGGTGGTCGAGGTACTTGTCGATGGCGACCTGTACGACGAACGACAGGTCGTACCGGGAGCCCGGCAGCAGCCGGGGGCGGCCGAGCGCGGTGTCGATGTGGCCGCAGCTGTTGCAACGGTACTTCTGCCGCTTCTCGTGGACGACCTTGTAGGTCCGCTCGATGGCGACCACGACCTCGGACGCCTCGAACTGCTCGGCCATCTCGCGCAGGCCGCAACCGCACCCGGGGCAGCACTGGTCGGCCTCGTCGAGGGTGCGGACCTCCTCGACGTACGGCAGCTTCGACTGCTCCGTGCGCCTGCCGCCATGGCGGCTGCGCTTCGGCGGGGGCTTCGCCGCGGGCTCGCCCACGGGCCGGCGCTCCGAGCGTGAGCCGAACGTCTCGGTGGCGTGGTTCGACAGGCGCTCCCGCTGCACCTTCAACTCGAGCTCCAGCGCCAACTGCTCCGAGCGGTCCGTCGCCCGCGCCAGCTTCAGCGTGAGCTCCGTGATGCGCGCCAGCAGGACCGAGAGCTCGTCCTCGAGCGCCTTCGCCTTGCCCTCGAGCGCCTCCTTCTCACGTCGGACCGCCTCCTTCTCGTGCCACATCGCGACCAGCGCCTCACGCAGCGCGGCAGGGTCGTCGGTCGTCGGAATCACGTCGGGCGGCATGCGCGAACCTAACGCGACGATCCGCTTGTGGCCTGCCTTAGAAGCGAATTTCTGCAGGCGAGATCGGGAGTCTTCCGGCGAGCTTCGCACCCTCCAGGAACAGGGTCAGCTCGGCCGTCGTGAGCCGGACGGGCTCACCCGGCTCACGATCCCACAGGCATGCGAAGCGGCCCCTCGCGAGGCGCTTGGCGTAGACGCAGATCCCTGTCCCGTCCCAGTGGGCGACCTTGGCGGACGTGCGGCTGCGGTTGACGAAGAGGAAGTAGTCGCCGTCGAGCGGGTCGTGCCCGAGCTCGTTGCGGATGAGCCCCCACAGGCCGTCGAAGCCCTTGCGCAGGTCCGTGGGCCGGGCGCGGGCGAAGACGCGGACGGCGCGCGTGGAGCCGATCATCCGAGCCGCTCGACGAGCCGGGCGATGCCGTCGAGATCGAGGCCCTCGACGCGGTAGCCGCGCGGGGTCACGAACACCGGAACCGACTGCGGGGGCGCAGGCGCGGTCGGGGCCGTGTCGGCGACGATCACCGGGACGAGGCCGTCGTCGTCTCCCGCTTCGCGCGCCCACGACTGCAGCGTCGTCGGGGTCACCGGCAGCCGACGCGCGAGGTCTACCCAGCCCCGTCCGCGTGCCCGCTCCCGGCGCGCCCACGCGCCGACCTGGGCGCGGACGTGCTCGGGGTAGCCCTGGTTCTTGCCGCGTGGACGGTGGCTCTGGAGCAGTGTGGCGATCGTCTCGGTCGTGTCGGACATCCGGGCCTCCTCGGGCGCGGATCATGCCTCAACCGAGGGCGCGACTCGCCGGGGCCGGGGCGAGGACGTAC
>QGUM02000168.1:0-2712 GCA_003242455.2 Actinomycetes bacterium | reverse complement strand
CGTCGGCTTCGAGGAGGGCGGCCAGCTCACCGAGAAGGTGCGCCGCAAGCCGTTCTCCGTGGTCCTGTTCGACGAGGTGGAGAAGGCCCACCCGGACATCTTCAACTCGCTGCTGCAGATCCTCGAGGACGGCAAGCTCACCGACGCTCAGGGTCGTGAGGTGAACTTCAAGAACACCATCATCATCATGACCACCAACCTGGGCGCCGATGCGATCTCGCGTCGCCAGGCGACCGGCTTCTCGGCGGTGACCGAGGGCGGCCAGACCTACGACGAGATGGTCAAGCTGGTGAACACCAAGCTCAAGGAGCACTTCAAGCCGGAGTTCCTCAACCGCGTCGACAACGTGGTGGTCTTCCCGCAGCTCACGCAGGACGAGATCATCCAGATCGTGGACCTCATGGTCGCCCGCCTCGACCAGCGCATGAACGACAAGGACATGGGCATCGAGCTCACGGCCGCGGCCAAGAAGCTGCTGGCGGAGAAGGGCTACGACCCGGTCCTCGGCGCGCGACCGTTGCGCCGTGCGCTCCAGCGCGAGATCGAGGACCCGCTGTCGGAGAAGATCCTCTTCGGCGAGCTCACCGCGGGCCAGATCGTCCGCGTCGACGCCCAGGGCGAGGGCATCCTCGGCGAGTTCACGTTCGAGGGCATCGACAAGGACGACGTCGTGGGCGAGCCCATCAAGACCTCCGCCAAGGCAGGCTCGGCCGACACCGAGCCGGAGCCCGCGGCGAAGGATGCCTAGCCACTCATCTCACTGACATGGGCCCGGTCCCCTCGCGGGGGCCGGGCCCATGTCATGCGCGCATCGGAGCGCGAGGATGGCTCTGCTCAGGCGCCGAAGGGCTCGATCACCAGGCGACCCACGAAGACCAGGGCCGCGAGCAGGCCCAGGACGCCGATGGGCAGCGATGCCTGCGCCGGGTCCTTGACCTTGCTGTGGGCGATGATCGCGCCGACCGCCAGGATCACGAGCCCGGCCGCAGCGGCGAGGGTGAGCCAGGTGGCGATGCCGGTGGCCGCGGGCAGGATGAGGCCGAGACCGCCCAGGACCTCCGCGGCGCCGATGGCACGGACGCCGGCGTCCGAGAACAGGCTGGCCCAGCGCATGCCCTTCTCCTCGACCTTCTTGCCCTGCGCGAGCTTGAACGATCCGGCGAACAGGAACGCGGCTGCAAGCAGGCCCGCGACGATCCACAGAACGATGTTCATGTGTCCCTCTCGACATGAGGCGACGGACCCTCCGTCGCCCGGCATGGCAACACGGCGTCGGCTTGCTCCAATTCCCGACGCGGCCGACTCCCCGGCCTGATCGAAACGTTTCGCCGGCATCGGCCGCCCGGCTTAGGCTTGGACCCATGGACACCCACGCCCCCTACGTCGCCGCCGAGAACCGCTACGACACCATGGAGTACCGCCGATGCGGCCGCTCCGGCCTGCGCCTGCCCGCCGTCTCCCTGGGCCTGTGGCAGAACTTCGGCGACGCCGTGGCGCTCGAGCGCCAGCGGGACATCATCCTCGCGGCGTTCGACATGGGCATCACCCACATCGACCTCGCGAACAACTACGGCCCGCCGCCCGGCGCCGCGGAGAGCAACTTCGGCCGCGTGCTCGACAAGGACCTGCGCCGCTACCGCGACGAGCTCGTCATCTCGACGAAGGCCGGCTACTGGATGTGGCCCGGACCGTACGGCGAATGGGGCTCGCGCAAGTACCTGCTGAGCTCGCTCGACCAGTCCCTCAAGCGCATGGGCCTCGACTACGTCGACATCTTCTACCACCACCGTCCCGACCCCGACACGCCCATCGAGGAGTCGATGATGGCGCTCGACCAGGCCGTCCGCTCGGGCAAGGCGCTCTACGCGGGCATCTCCAACTACGGACCGGAGGACACCGAGGAGGCCGTGCGCATCCTGCGCCACCTCGGCACGCCGCTGCTCATCCACCAGCCGCGCTACAGCATGTTCGACCGCCGCCCGGAGCAGGGCCTCCTCGACGTGCTGGGCCGCGAGGGCGTCGGCTCCATCGTCTTCTCCCCGCTCGCACAGGGACTGCTGACCAACCGCTACCTCAACGGCGTCCCTGCCGGCTCGCGCATCACGCACAGCGAGTTCCTCAAGGAGAACCAGCTCACCGAGACGTACATGGAGCGCGCCCGCGCTCTCAACGAGATCGCCCAGGAGCGCGGCCAGAGCCTCGCCCAGCTCGCGATCCAGTGGGTGCTGCGGGACGAGCGCGTCACGTCCGCCCTCATCGGCGCCTCGAGCGTGGAGCAGCTCAAGGACAACGTGGCCGCGCTGTCCTTCCCCGCGCTCACCGACGAGGAGCTGGAGCGCATCGAGCCCTACGCGGTGCACGGCACGGAGTGGCTCTCGGAGTAGCCGGGCTCAGCCGGCGAGGGCGTACGTCCCGCGCTCGGGGTCCACGATCGCGGCGAGCCCGTCCGCCACGAGCGACGCGAGGCAGCGGTCCAGCTGGCCCGGCTCGACGTCGTCCAGCTCCGCGCGTCCGGTGACGTTCACGGGCGCCGATGCGTCCCGCAGCAGCGCCATGATGCGTCCTCGCACCTGGCGATCCGTCCCCGCCCACGCCTGCGTGCGCGGGGCGAGGGAGGCCTCGGCGGGGCGACCGGCGGCGAGCCATGCGCACGTCGACGCGAGCGGGCACTCCTCGCAGTGCGGCGAGCGCGCCGTGCACACGAGCGCGCCC
>QGUM02000056.1:0-12229 GCA_003242455.2 Actinomycetes bacterium | reverse complement strand
CTTGCCGCGCAGGTTGCGCAGGTAGTAGAGCTTGGCGCGGCGGACGTCACCGCGGCTCACGAGCTCGATGTGGTCGATGGTGGGAGCGTGCACCGGGAAGGTGCGCTCCACGCCCACGCCGAAGGAGATCTTGCGGACGGTGAAGGTCGCGCCGATGCCCTTGCCCTGGCGACCGATCACGATGCCCTGGAAGACCTGGATGCGAGAGCGGTTGCCCTCGACGACCTTGACGTGGACCTTGACAGTGTCGCCCGGACGGAAGTCGGGGACGTCGGTGCGGAGCTGGGCCGCAGTGATGGCGTCAAGCTTCTGCATGACTGATGACTCCTCGCGCACGCCACAGGTCCTGCACGGTTCTGCCCGAAGGCTTCGGTGGTGAGCTGCGCGCTGCGGCTGGTGTCCGACCCCCTGTGGCAGGTCCAGACGCCGTGCGCGCCGACTAGACATTGTGCCACAGACGAGCGCGGCTACGCCTCCGGCGGCAGCAGGTCGGGGCGCCGCTCGCGGGTGCGCCGCAGCGACTGCTCCCGCCGCCACTGCGCCACCTTGCCGTGGTGGCCGGACAGCAGCACCTCAGGCACGTCGAGGCCGCGCCACGACGCAGGACGGGTGTACGAGGGGTACTCGAGCAGGCCGTCGCTGTGGCTCTCCTCGACGATCGACTCGGCATTGCCCATGAAGCCCGGGATGAGCCGCGCCACGGCCTCGATCATCGCGAGCGCCGCGACCTCTCCCCCGTTGAGCACGTAGTCGCCCAGGGACACCTCGAGCACGCGGAAGCCGCGGGCCTCATAGTGCTCCGGCACGCGCGCGTCGATGCCCTCGTAGCGCCCGCAGGCGAACACGAGGTGCCCCTCCCCGGACAGCTCGCGCGCGAGCGGCTGGGAGAACAGCCGGCCTGCCGGGCTGGGGATGACGAGCACCGACTCGGGCGCGAGGAGGTCGTCGAGCGCGGCGCCCCACACGTCGGGCTTCATGACCATGCCCGCGCCGCCGCCGAAGGGGGCGTCGTCCACGGTCCTGTGGGGGTCAGGGCTGCCGTCGGGCTTGGTCGCGGCCCAGTCGCGCAGCTGGTGGACGCGCACGTCCACGAGCGCGGCCTCGCGCGCCTTGCCCAGGAGCGAGACGTCGAGGACGTCGAAGAACTCGGGGAAGATCGTGACGATGTCGATCCGCATCAGGCGGACGCCCCCGTCTCGCCCGTGCTCTCGGGGGTCTCGCCGTCGAGCAGGCCGTACGGCGGGGTGACGATGACAAGGCCGGCCTCGGTGTCGACCTCGGGGACGAACTCGGCGACGAACGGGATGAGGGCCCTGCGGCCGCTCGGCTGGCGCACCTCGAGCAGGTCCTGGGCGGGCATGGGGATGAGATCCGTCACCTCGCCCACCTCCGTGCCGTCGGGGCGCTCGACGCGCAGCCCCACGAGCTCGTGGACGTACCAGGCGTCGTCCTCGGCCTCGTCCTCGGCCTCGCCGAGCAGCTCGACGCCGCGCAGGGCTTCGGCGGCGGTGCGGTCGGTGATCTCCTCGAAGCGCACCCACCAGCGGCCCGCCTGGGTGCGGACGGCGGCGACGGTCAGCGGGCCGGCCGTGGCGGGATCGGTGTCCAGCACCGCCCCCGCCACGAACCGCCGCTCAGGGATGTCCGTGCGCAGCTCGACGGAGACTTCTCCGCGCAGGCCATGGGCGCGTCCGATGCGTGCGACGGTCACCTTCATGGCAACCAGCCTAGGCGGGTGCTGACGCGTGCGAGCGTCAGGCGACGTCGACGAAGTTGACGCGGACGTCGTCCCTGGCGATCGCATCGATGACGGTGCGGATCGCCTGCGCGGTGCGGCCGCGACGGCCGATCACGCGCGGGAGGTCGTCGGGGTGCACGATCACGTTGAGGGTCGTGCCCCGACGGCCCGAGCGCTCGTTGACGCGCACATCGTCCGGGTTGCGGACGATGCTGCGCACCAGGAACTCGAGCGTCTCGACGACCACGAACTAGTTCTCCTCGGCCTCGTCGAGGACGCCCTCGACCTCGGCGTCGGCGTCGCTGGGGTTGCCCTCGGCGATCTCGACGTCGACCTCGGTGCCCTCGTCGGCGGGGACCTCGAGCGACTCGTCGGCGACGGTCTGCTCCTCGGCGGCGGCCTCGGCGGCGGCAGCCGCCTCCGCGGCGGCCTTCTCCTTGGCGGCGGCCTTCTCTGCCTTCAGCTTCTCGGCGGCGTCAGCGGTGGCCTTGATCTGCTCCTCGGGCGAGAGCTTGGCGGCGACGGGCTTGATCACGCTCTTGGCGTTCTTGTCGCCCTTGAACTTCTGCCAGTCGCCCGAGAGCTTGAGGATCGCCTCGACCTGCTCGGTGGGCTGGGCGCCCACGGACAGCCAGTACTGCACGCGCTCCGAGTTCACCTCGATCAGCGAGGGCTCCTCGGTGGGGTGGTACTTGCCGATCTCCTCGATCGCGCGGCCGTCGCGCTTGGTGCGCGAGTCCATCACGACGATGCGGTAGTACGGGTGACGCTTCTTGCCGAAGCGCTTCAGACGAATCTTGACAGCCATGGCTGTGCATCTCCTTGCATTCGGTATGAGCCGGGCGCTCGCAACCGGGGGGAATGCGGAGGCGGCGCCTGACAAGACGAATAGCGTTCGCGGGTAGAGGGCCGCTTGCGCCAGCGCACAAGTATGCCAGAGCGGAGCGCCCCCGCGCGACCGTGCCCAGTCGTGCGGCGTGCTCCCCAGCGCGACGTCCCCCGTCGGCGTGCGCGACGAGCCCAGTCCTGCGCCCTGCTCAGTCGAGCGCGGAGGGCCATCCCGGCGTCGCCACGGTGTCGTACGACCCGTCCTGCCGCTCGGCGACGACGACGAGGGCCTCGAGTCCGGCGTCGGCGGCGGCAGACAGCGCCTCGAGGCCGCCCGCCACGACGGCGGTCGCCCACACGTCGGCCTCCACGAGAGAGGCGCCCGCGACCGAGGCCTGGAGCACGTGGCGGGCGGGCTCGCCCGTCGCCGGGTCCCAGATGTGCGCACCGCGCTGAGCCGTGCCGGAGGTCGCGAGCGCGCGCAGGCGTCCCCCGAGCCGCACGACGTCGATCGTCGCGGCTCCGTCGGGGTCGCCCTGGACGCGAGGGTCCGCGATGCCGACCCTCCACGTGCGGTCCTCGCTTCCCTCCCCCCGCGCATCGACGCCGGAGACGAGGATGTCTCCTGCCGCATCCACCATCCACGCGCCGACTCCGGCGAGCGCACGCGCGGCGCGCTCGACGGCCCAGCCCTTGACGAGGCCCGTGGGATCCAGGCCGTTCGGGCCCCGCGCGTCGAAGGCTCCGCCCGTCGCGCCGCGATACCACTCGCACGCCTGGAGCACCTCGAGCAGCTCGAGCGGGCCCTCGTCGATGGTGATCTCGCCGCGGTGCAGCGCCGAGATGCAGCTGTCGTCGCGCCACAGCGAGAAGACGTCGTCGGCCCACTCGAGCTCGGCGTGCAGGCGACCGACCGCCCGCTCCAGCTCCTCGGGGCCGAGCGCGCCCGGGTCCGCGACGGTCACGCGGAAGGGCATCCCCATCGCGTGGACGGTGCGGCGCCAGGCGTCGCTCATGACGCGCGGAGGATCACTCGAGCCCCGCGGCCTCGAAGGCGCCGCGCAGCGACTCGATGAACGCCGGAGAGGTGTAGGAGGCTCCGCTCACCGCGTCCACGTCCCACGACTGCGCCTTGAGGACTCGCTCCCGGAACTCCGGGATGGCCACCGAGTTCACCGCCACAGACTCGTACGCGGAGGTGCCGGCCACGACGGCCTGGACGTCCACCACCTCGCCGTCGCGCACGACGATGCGCGCCTGGTACGTGCCGCGCAGGTTGCTCACCGGCGGGCCGTCGAAGGCCTGCTCCGCGCCGGGGGCGCCGCTGGGGCCGGCATCGGGCTGCGCGCCGCCGCCCTGCGACGGGGCCTGGGGATCCGCGCTGAGGGTCGGGTCGACGGGGATGGCCTCAGGAGCGGCCGACCAGCCCACCGCCACGATCGCGCCCGATGCGAGCACCACGCCCGCCCTGCGGCTCGCCTTCACCGGTCCCTCCTCACCATGCGAACTCCTCACGGTGCACGCGCCGCTGCGGCACTCCCGCCTCCGCCGCATCGGCCGCCACGGCGAGCGCCCACAGGCGCGGACCGCAGATGAACACGTCTCGACGCGAGACGTCGGGCACGAGCTGGGCGAGCGTCACGGGCGTGGCGGCCGGGGCCCAGCCGCTCTCCCCTCGCGCGCCGGCGAGGACGTGCAGCCGTGCGCCGCGCTCGGAGGCGATGGCGCGCACCTCGTCGAGCAGGGGCGCGTCCGGCTCGCTGGAGCAGCGGACGATGACGTCCACGGGCGCGTCATCCTGAGGCAGCGCCTCGAGCATGGCGCGGATGGGCGTGATGCCGATGCCGGCGGCGACGAGCACGAGGCCGCGCCCCAGCCTCCGCTCGCCGTGGAAGACGCCGAGCGGGCCCTCCGCGATGACGCGCGTGCCGGGCTTGAGCAGAGCCACCCGCGAGCTGAAGTCTCCCGATGGCTTCACGGTGATGCGCAGGGTGTCCGCATCGGGCGTGCGCGACAGAGAGAACGGGTGCGCCTCGCGCCAGAAGCCCGGCGCGACGAAGCGCCACAGGAAGAACTGCCCCGCGCGGGCGCCGAGCGACTGGACGCCCTTGCCGCGCACGACGATGCTCGTGGAGCCGTCCGGCAGCGCCTCCACCGAGGCCACGTGCAGACCCAGGCGCGCCGCGACCCACAGGGGTCGCGCCACGCGGAACACGAGCAGCGAGCCGAACGCGAAGACGTACAGCACGAGCCAGAACCACCATGCCGCGCCCTTGGGCGAGAAGGTTCCGCCGAAGAGGAACTGGTGCGGCACGGCGAAGGCGGTGCCCACGTACACCAGGAGGTGGACGGTGTGCCACGACTCGTAGCGCCACCTGCGGCGCACGATCACGAGGCTGCTCGCGAGGACGGCCAGGAACACCAGCAGGCCCAGCTGCGCGGCCGCGAGGTACCAGGCCTGGGTGAAGAACATGCCGAGCGTGGCGACGAACGTGGTGCCGTCGTGATTGGTCGTGACGCCCACCACGAAGAAGACATGGACGACCATGAGGATGATCGCCCACTTGCCCAGCCTGGTGTGCAGCGCCACGGTGCGGTCGTGGCCCACGGAGCGCTCGATGTACGGGGCGCGTGACACGAGGAGCACCTGCGCGAGCAGGAACACGGTCGCGATCACGCCCACCACGCGGCCGAGGGCGTAGAACCAGTCGAGCCCGCTTGCGCCGGTGAACGCGCCGCCGGACAGGACGAACGCGACGCCCACGGCGCTCACCAGGTAGACGGCGGCCTCGAGGCCGTCCGCCCACCATTCGTGGCGCGGTGTGCGCTCGCGCGCGGCAACAGCTGATGAGGTCATGTCTCTCCGGGTCCGGGATGCATCAGGAGTATGACGTGCCGCCGAGCAGGACCGCGACCGGAGCGCGCAGCGCGCCGATGTCCTCGCGGGGATCCGCGGCGAGGACGACCACGTCGGCAGGGTCGCCTTCCTCGAGCACGGACGCTCCCAGGAAGCGGCGCGCACGCCACGTCGCCCCGGCCACGACATCCGCCGCAGGCATCGCCTTGGCCATCTCGGCGGCCTCGAGCGCGGGCTCGCCGTGGCCGATGCTCGTGCCGGCGTCCGAGCCCAGCAGGAGCGTCACTCCCGCGTCGTGCAGCCGGCCCACGTGCTCGTAGCGGCGGGCGTGCATGCGGCGCATGCGCTCCGCGTAACGGGGGAACTTGGCCTCTCCCTGGGCCGCGAAGGACTCGAAGTTGGCCGCCTGGCGCAGCGTCGGCACCACCGGGATGCCCTCGCGCGCCGCACGCTCCGCGTGCTCGTCGGTCATGCCCGTGCCGTGCTCGATGCAGTCGATGCCGGCCTCGAGCAGGTCGTCGATCGCCTCGGTGGAGAAGGTGTGGGCCGTGACCCGCGCGCCGTGGGCGTGAGCGGCCGTCACGGCATCGGCCAGCTGCCGCGCGCTCCACAGCGGGGCGAGGTCGCCGTCGGCGCCGAGCGACCTGTCGATCCAGTCGGCGACGAGCTTGACCCACCCGGTGCCCAGCCGCGCCTGGCGCGCCGTCTCCTCGGGCAGCTGCTCGGGCTCGATCTCCACGGCGTAGCCCGGCAGATAGCGCTTGGGCCGCGCGATGAAGCGACCGGAGCGGATGATGCGCGGCAGCGCGGGGTCGCCGTCGAGCGGCGACAGGTCCACGGTGGAGCCGACGTCGCGGATGAGGAGCACGCCGGAGTCGCGCTCGCTCTGCGCGATCTTGCGTGCGAGGTCGATGTCCTCCACGGGCCCGGCAGGTCCGATGGCGACGTGGCAGTGCATGTCGACGATGCCGGGGATGGCCCAGCCGTCGACGCGCGCGTCCACGCTCGCCGGCCTCTCGTACGTGACGCGGCCGCCGACGACCCACGCCTCGGGCCGGACGTCGTCGTCGCCGGCGAGGATCGGGCCGGTCAGGTGGAGCGTCGTCATCCGCGCAGGAACTTGTCCAGCGTGGGCAGCTGGTTCAGGTCGACGTCGTCCTGAGGCGCCTGCTGCGGGATGCCGAAGGCGCTGCCCGGCGCGAAGGTCGGGCCCTGGGCGAGGCGGCTGCGCAGCTCGGCTTCCTGCTGGGCGCGCTTGGCAGGATTGCCCGACTTGCCCTTGACCTTGCGCTGCGGCGCCTGCTTGCCCTTGGACTTCTTGCCGCCCGGGAAGCCGCCGAACGCGCCGGGAGCGCCGCCCATCGTCGGCATGCCGTGGCCCTGGGCCATGGCGCGCATCATGCGCTGGGCGTCCTCGAAGCGCTTCACGAGCGCGTTGACCTGCGACACCGTCACGCCGGCGCCGGCGGCGATGCGCGCGCGGCGCGAGCCGTTGAGGACCTTGGGGTTCTCGCGCTCGTAGGGGGTCATCGACTGGATGATCGCCTCGGTGCGCGCGAGCTCGCGCTCGTCGAGGTTGTCGATCTGGTCGCGCATCTGCCCCATGCCTGGCAGCATCGCGAGCATCTTCTTCATCGAGCCCATGTTCTTGAGCTGCTGAAGCTGGCTGAGGAAGTCCGAGTAGGTGAAGTCCTCGCCCTTGGAGACCTTGGCGGCCATGCGCTCGGCCTCGGCCTGGTCGAAGGTCCGCTCGGCCTGCTCGATGAGCGACATGATGTCGCCCATGTCGAGGATGCGGCTCGCCATGCGGTCGGGGTGGAACGCCTCGAAGTCCTCGAGCCTCTCGCCCGTGGAGGCGAAGAGGATGGGGACGCCGGTGACCTCGCGCACCGACAGCGCCGCACCGCCGCGGGCGTCGCCGTCGAGCTTGGTGAGCACGATGCCCGTGATCGCCACGCCCTCCTGGAAGGCCTGGGCGGTCGCGACGGCGTCCTGACCGATCATCGCGTCGATGACGAAGATGACCTCATCGGGGTCGATGGCCTTGCGGATGTCCGCGGCCTGGGCCATGAGCTCCTGGTCGACGCCCAGGCGGCCGGCGGTGTCGACGATGACGACGTCGTGCTGGCGCTTCTGAGCCTCCTTGAGGGCCGCCTTGGCGACGTTGACCGGGTCCCCCTTGGCCTTCTCGTCCTCGCGGGTGACGCCGCGCTCGGGCGCGAAGACCGGCACCCCCGCGCGCTCGCCGACGACCTCGAGCTGGGTCACCGCGTTGGGGCGCTGCAGGTCGGCCGCGACAAGGAGCGGGGTGTGGCCCTCGCTCTTGAGGTGGTGGGCGAGCTTGCCGGCCAGGGTCGTCTTTCCGGCACCCTGCAGACCGGCGAGCATGATGACCGTCGGGCCCTGCTTGGCGAAGTTCAGGCCGCGCGCCTGGCCGCCCAGGATCTCCACGAGCTCCTCGTGGACGATCTTGACGACCTGCTGGCCCGGGTTGAGGGCCTGCGAGACCTCGGCGCCCAGGGCGCGCTCACGGATGCGACCGGTGAAGGTGCGCACGACGGGCACGGCGACGTCGGCGTCGAGCAGGGCGCGACGGATCTCCCGGATCGTGGCGTCGATGTCCGCCTCGGAGAGGCGGCCCTTGCCGCGCAGTCCCCGGAAAGTGGCGGTGAGGCGATCGGACAGGGTTGCGAACACGGGACTCCCTTTGGGCTGTGACTGCCGCCTAGCCTACCTTCGGCCTCAGGCGGAAGCCCTTGCCGCGAGCGCGGCGCGTGCTCGCGCGGTGAGCGTCTCGATGAGGCTCTCGCGCCACGCGGTCCACGCCTTGGGGCCCGCGGCGCGCGAGTCGGCCTCGGTCAGCGCCCGCAGCGCCTCGAGCAGATCCTCCCTGTGGTCCACTGCCGCCAGGAGCGCCCCGACCGTGGCCGGATCGTCCGGATCCTTCGTCGTGGCGAGCTCCGCGAGGGTGAGGTGCTCGCGCACGAGCAGCTCGAGATCGGCGGCGAACGCCGGCTCCAGCCCCATGCGCTTCGCGATCGCGGGGATCATCTGCGCGCCCACGATCGAGTGGTCCGTGCGGCCAGGCGCCTTGCCGATGTCGTGCAGCAGCGCCGCGACGAGCACGAGGTCGAGCGTGGGCATGTGGCGCCTGCCGCGACCGGCGATGGCGACAGCCTCGACCATGTGCCGGTCCACCGTGAAGACGTGGAACGGGTTGCGCTGCGGGCGGTTGCGCACGGCAGCCCACTCCGGCAGCCACCGCACCGCCTGGCCCGCGAGGTCGATCGCCTCCCACACCGCGACGACATGGCTCGAGCCGCGCAGCAGGTCGTTGAGGTGGTCGCGCGCCTCCTGGGGCCACGGCACCGGCAGGTCCGGGCATCGGCCGAAGGACTCGAGCAGGCTCGGGGTGAACGTCAGGCCCGTCTGCGCCGCGATCGCGGCGGCACGCAGCGGCAGGATCGGGTCGTCCTCGGCCGCGTAGTCGGGCGCGAGGGCGAGCTCCCCGTCGACGTCGATGAGGCCCTGGCCCACGTACACGTGACGCGGAGCGGTCTTGCGGCGTCGGGCGAGGAAGGCGCGCGACCCGACGCCGGAGCGCTCGAGCGCACGGCGCGCGCCCCGCTCCGTCGTGTCGAGGGCGTAGGCGACGACGCGCCCGGCCTCGGCGAGCGAGGCGAGGAGGTCGTCGCTGTCGCCCATGCCGAGCAGCTCGGCGACCTCGTCGGCCATGTGGCGGCCCAAGACGTTGGCGGCGCGGCCGGCCACCATGTGCATCGCGTCGCGCACGTCGTAGAGGTGCTCGCCTGCGGCGTCGACGGCGCCACGCGGCCGGTCGGTGAGCCACGTGGCGGCGAGCGCGCTCAGGCTCACGAGGTCGCGCAGGCCGCCGCGCGAGTCCTTGATGTTCGGCTCGAGCAGGTAGGCGAGCTCGCCGGAGCGCTCGGCGCGGGCGCGGGAGGCGGCGAGCAGGTCGGGCAGGCGCTTGCGGGCCGCGGAGCGCCAGTCCGCGAGGATCGCGGAGCGCGCCTGCTGGGTGAGCTGCGCGTCCCCGGCGATGGCCCTGATGTCGATGAGGCCGGCCGCGGCCGGAAGGTCCTTGTCCGCGACCTGGCGGCACTCCACGAGGGAGCGGGTCGAGTGATCGAGCTGGATGCCCGCGTCCCACAGCGGATACCACAGGGCGTTGGCGATCTCCGCGACCCTGGACTTGGCCGTCGGGGAGCCGTCGTGGAGGAGCACGAGGTCGAGATCGGAGTGCGGGCCGCTCTCTCCTCGCCCCAGGCTGCCGACGGCCGCGAGCGCGATGCCGGGCACGTCCCAGGCGATGTCGTCGTAGTGCTCGGCCAGGCGGGTGACGACGAGCGCGCTGAGCGCCTCGCGCCGCTCCGGGCCGGGAACCCCCTCCGCGAAGAGCCGGCGGGCGAGCTCCTCGCGCTCACGCTTGAGGTCCCGCACCCCGTGGGGGTGCGGGACCTCAGCGTGTGAGCCGTCTCGGACAGCGCCGGCACGGCCCATGGTCGACGGCGTCCCTGGATCAGAGGGCGTCGGTGCCGCGCTCGCCGGTGCGAACGCGGGCGACATCCTCGACGGGAACGACCCAGACCTTGCCGTCGCCGATCTTGCCGGTCTGCGCGGCGGCGACGATCGCGTCGGTCACGGCAGCGGCATCGGCATCGTCGACCAGGATCTCAAGACGCGTCTTGGGAATCAGGTCCACGGTGTACTCGGCGCCGCGGTAGACCTCGGTGTGGCCCTTCTGGCGGCCGTAGCCGGCTGCCTCCGAGACCGTGACACCCTTGACCCCCACTGCCTCGATGGCGGCGCGGACCTCGTCGACGCGGTGCGGCTGGATGATGGCGGTGATCAGCTTCATGGCTACTTCGCCTCCTCGTATGCGGTCTCGCCGTGCTCGGCGAGGTCGATGCCCGATACCTCAACATCCTCGCTCACACGGAACCCGATCGTGTACGTGATCGCGAGTCCGATGATCGCGGTGGCGACGGCGCAGTAGGCGATCGTCACAAGTGCGGCCACGGCCTGGGCACCCAGGCCCGCGATGCCACCACCGGTGAACAGACCGTTCCACGAGCCGAAGGTGTCCGTGCCGACCAGGCCGATGGCGAGCGTGCCCCACAGGCCGGCGACCAGGTGGACGCCCACCACGTCGAGAGAGTCGTCGTAACCGAGCTTGTACTTCAGACCCACCGCAAGAGCGGAGAGCGCACCGGCGACCACGCCGACGACGACCGCGCCCCACGGGTCGACCGCCACGGCGGCCGGCGTGATGGCGACCAGACCCGCGACGACACCCGATGCGGCGCCGAGCGAGGTGGCCTTGCCGTCGCGGATCTTCTCCACGATGAGCCAGCCGATGATGGCGGCAGCGGTCGCGTAGGTCGTGTTGCCCCACGCGGCAGCGGCGTAGTCGTCAGCGGCGAACGCGGAGCCCGCGTTGAAGCCGAACCAGCCGAACCACAGGAGTGCCGCGCCGAGCATGACGAGCGGCAGGTTGTGCGGCTTGAACGGCTCCTTGCCGAAGCCCTTGCGGACACCGAGGATGAGCGCCAGCACCAGACCGGCGACACCGGCGTTGATGTGGACGACCGTGCCACCGGCGAAGTCCTGCGGGTACCAGTCCTCGCTGAAAATCGGGCCGGCGTCGGACAGGATGCCGCCGCCCCACACCCAGTGCGAGACCGGCGAGTAGACGAGGATCGCCCACAGGAACGCGAACACCATCCACGCGCTGAACTTGGCGCGGTCGGCGATCGAGCCCGAGATGAGGGCGGTCGTGATGATGGCGAAGGTGGCGCCGAAGCCGACGCTGATGAGGCCCTCACCGTCGCCGACACCGGCGGGGTACGAGTTCAACAGCAGGAAGTCCGAGCCGGGGTTGCCGAACCAGCCGCCGACGGTCTCGCCGACAGAGACCGCGTTGCCGACGAGCACCCAGGCGACCGCCACGACGGCCATCGCACCGAAGCTCATCATCATCATGTTGAGCACTGACTTGCGCCGCGACATGCCCCCGTAGAACAACGCCAGACCGGGCGTCATCAGGAGCACAAGCGAAGCGGCCGTCAGCAGCCAGGCAATGTTGCCGCTATCCATTCTGCTTCTCCTTTTCACCGGCCACTCGGCCAGTCGCTAGTCAGCGTTGCGCAGGATGGTTTCGGCCCAACTGCTCCAGTGTTTCCGGGCGGTTACGAAGATCGCTCACACGTAAAACTCATGTTGCGCACACGGGGACGACGAAGCCCTGGCACGCGTGTCTCCACGCGCACCAGGGCGACGGCTCCGTGCCAGGGCGTCGTCACGGGACCGGCATCGGCCCCGTGCGAGGCGTCACTCGATGAACGAGCCGCCGTAGTTGACCCAGCCTCTGTCGGTCTTGCGGAAGTAGTACTCCCACGACTCCTCGGTGCGCGAGGTGTCGCCGGTGTAGAGGTAGGACTCCTTGGTGACGATCACGGCCTCGTCGTTCTGGATGTTCGTCGAGACGATCGAGATCCGCCAGTCGCCCAGGTCCTCCGTCCACCTGTAGTCGACGCTGTTGCAGAAGTCGGCCTGCGACATGCCCTCGGGATCGATGACCTGGTACTCGGCGACGCAGTCCTTGTCCTTCCACGCCTGGAACATCTTCTCTGCGGCCTCGTTGGGGCCGGAGACGGCCTTGCTCAGGAAGACGACGAAGACGACGATCGCGATGATGCCCAGCAGCACCAGTCCGCCGACGACGCCGAGCACGACGCCGACGACCTTGCGGCTGCTGCCTGCGGTCTCGCCGACGGCGGCGGGAG
>QGUM02000167.1:0-2777 GCA_003242455.2 Actinomycetes bacterium | reverse complement strand
GGCCCGGGCGGCGTGGGCGGGGGAGAGCTGTCTCATGTCGCGCTGCCCGCCCAGCGCGCATGGAAGCTCGCCGTGCTGCGGGAGGCGTTCGAGCGCTTCGCGGGGGCGGAGTTCCCGGGGAGCGTCGCGGCCGCGCCCGGCGACGACGAGCGCGGCGGCCTGGGCTACCGCACCCGCGTCACCTCCGTGGCCGACGCGGACGGACGCGCGACGATGCGCATGTTCCGCTCGTATGAGTCGCGCCGGCTCGAGCGGATGCCGCTGGCCGTCCCCGAGGTCGAGGAGGCGCTGCTCGCGGCGCGCATCCAGCCCGACATGCGCTTCACCGTGGTCGCGCCGTCCGCGGGGCAGGTCGTGGTCGCCCCCGAGAGCGAGCAGGCGCCCGCCGTCCGGGAGCGCGTCGCGACGCCGTTCGGCGACATCGAGTTCGAGGTGCGCGCGGACGGCTTCTGGCAGGTCCATCGGAAGGCGCCGGCGCTGCTCGTGCGGGAGGTGGCCACGCGCGTGGGCGGAGCGACCCGCGTGCTCGACCTGTACGCGGGAGCAGGGCTGCTGGGCCTGTCGCTCGCGCTCGGCGGGGCCGACGTGACGCTGGTGGAGTTCGACCGCCGCGCCACGGCCGATGCCCGCCGCACCGCCGAGCGCATCGGCGTCGACGCGCATGTCGTCTCGGGCGACGTGCGGCGCACGCTGCACTCCGGCACGCTTCCTCGGGCCGAGGTCGTCGTCCTCGATCCTCCGCGCTCGGGAGCCGGCGCCGCGACCGTCGAGGCGCTGCGTGCCGTGGAGCCCGAGCGCATCGTCTACGTCGCGTGCGATCCGGTCGCGCTCGCTCGCGACACGGCGACGCTGCGCGATGCCGGCTGGAGCCTTGTCGAGGCCGAGGCCTTCGATCTGTTCCCCATGACGCACCACGTCGAGGCGATCGCGACGTTCGAGCCGCGCTAGACGGCTCGCTCCCGAAAGGAGCGCCCTTGCGCCTCGGTAGACTGGTGCCCCTAGCCACAAGGAGATGAGTTGAGCAAGAACAGCCTCGGTTCCAAGGCCACGCTGACTGTGGGGGGCGAGAACTACGAGATCTTCCGCCTCGATGCCGTGAAGGGTCTGGAGCGGCTGCCGTACTCGCTCAAGATCCTCGCCGAGGCGCTGCTGCGCACCGAGGACGGCGCGAACATCACCGCCGACCACGTCCGCGCGCTCGCCGAGTGGGACCCCTCCGCGGAGCCCGACACCGAGATCCAGTTCACCCCGGCCCGCGTCGTCATGCAGGACTTCACCGGCGTCCCGTGCGTCGTCGACCTCGCGACCATGCGCGAGGCCGTCGCCGAGCTCGGCGGCGACCCGAACGTCATCAACCCGCTCGCTCCGGCCGAGCTCGTCATCGACCACTCCGTCGTGATCGACTTCTTCGGCCGCCGCGACGCCCTCGCGCGCAACACGGACCTGGAGTACGAGCGCAACCGCGAGCGCTACCAGTTCCTCCGCTGGGGCCAGACGGCGTTCGACAACTTCAAGGTCGTGCCCCCGGGCACGGGCATCGTGCACCAGGTCAACCTCGAGTACCTGGCTCGCGGCGTCATGACCAAGCAGGTGGACGGCGTCACCCAGGCGTACCCCGACTCGTGCGTCGGCACCGACTCGCACACGACGATGATCAACGGCCTGGGCGTGCTCGGCTGGGGCGTCGGCGGCATCGAGGCCGAGGCGGCGATGCTCGGCCAGCCCGTGTCGATGCTCATCCCGCGCGTGGTGGGCTTCAAGCTCACCGGCTCCATCCCGCCGGGGGCGACGGCCACGGACGTGGTCCTCACCATCACCGAGATGCTCCGCAAGCACGGCGTCGTGGGCAAGTTCGTGGAGTTCTACGGCGACGGCGTGGGAGCCGTGCCGCTCGCCAACCGCGCGACCATCGGCAACATGAGCCCCGAGTTCGGCTCGACCGCCGCGATCTTCCCGGTCGACGAGGTCACGATCGACTACCTGCGCCTGACGGGCCGCAGCGAGCAGCAGGTCGCTCTCGTCGAGGCGTACTGCCGCGAGCAGGGCCTGTGGCACGACCCTCAGGCCCCCGGCTACATCGAGCCCGTGTACTCCGAGTACCTCGAGCTCGACCTGTCCACCGTGGTGCCGTCCATCGCCGGCCCCAAGCGCCCGCAGGACCGCATCGAGCTCACCGACGCCAAGGCCGCCTTCGCGCGCTCCATCCGGGACTACGTGCAGGACGAGGAGCCGGAGGAGCTCGTCGGCCTCGACGAGTCCGTCGACGAGACGTTCCCGGCGTCCGACCCCGTGGCAGCCGAGGCGCACGCGGGCGAGGAGGCCGGCCCGGCCGGGGCTCCCACGTCGGCGCTCACGCGCCGCCCGCACAAGCACGTGCCCGTGACCCTCGCCGACGGCACCCAGACGGACCTCGACCATGGCCGCGTCGTGATCGCCTCGATCACGTCGTGCACCAACACGTCGAACCCCTCCGTGATGCTCGCCGCCGCGCTCCTCGCACGCAACGCGAACGCCAAGGGCCTCAAGTCCAAGCCGTGGGTCAAGACCTCGATGGCGCCCGGCTCGCAGGTCGTCACGGACTACTACGAGAAGGCCGGCCTGTGGCCGGATCTCGAGGCGCTCGGCTTCCACCTCGTGGGCTACGGCTGCACGACGTGCATCGGCAACTCGGGACCGCTGCCTCCCGAGGTCTCGGCGGCCGTCAACGAGAACGACCTCGCCGTCGTGTCGGTGCTGTCCGGCAACCGCAACTTCGAGGGCCGCATCAACCCCGACGT
>QGUM02000166.1:0-2812 GCA_003242455.2 Actinomycetes bacterium | reverse complement strand
GAGGCGCAGGCCGAGGCCCGCATCCTCATGCTCTCGAGCAACAACATCCTCAAGCCGTCGGACGGCCGTCCGGTGACCATGCCCTCGCAGGACATGATCATCGGTCTGTACCACCTGACGAAGCTCAAGGAGGGTGCGCGCGGCGAGGGCCTGGCGTTCTCGTCCGAGGCCGAGGCGATCATGGCGTTCGACGCCGGCCAGATCGAGCTTGGCTCGCGGGTCACCATCCGCCTCGACGGCGGCACCGTGCCTCCCGTCGACTGGAAGGCTCCCGAGGGCTGGCAGGAGGGCGACCCCGTCACCCTCGAGACCACGCTCGGTCGTGCGCTGTTCAACGGCCTGCTTCCCGTGTCGTTCCCGTACGTCGACCGCAACGTCGACAAGAAGGTGCTCGCGGACATCGTGAACACTCTGGCGGAGCGCTACGAGAAGGTGGAGGTCGCCGCGTCGCTCGACGCCCTCAAGGCTGCCGGCTTCTACTGGGCCACCCGCTCCGGCGTGACGATCGCGATCAGCGACGTCGCCACGCCTCCGGGCAAGCAGGAGATCCTCGACCGCTATGAGGCTCTCGCAGCGAAGGTCCAGGACCAGTACGACACGGGTCTCATCACGAACCCCGAGCGTCGTCAGGAGCTCATCGAGATCTGGACCCGTGCGACCAACGAGGTCGACGCGGAGATGCGCAAGCACTTCGCCGAGGACAACGCCGTCTACACGATGGTGGGCTCTGGTGCTCGAGGCAACTGGATGCAGGTGCGTCAGATCGCCGGCATGCGCGGCCTCGTGTCGAACCCGAAGGGCGAGATCATCCCGCGTCCGATCAAGTCGAACTACCGCGAGGGCCTGTCGGTTCTCGAGTACTTCATCGCGACGCACGGCGCCCGCAAGGGTCTCGCGGACACGGCTCTGCGCACCGCGGACTCGGGCTACCTGACCCGTCGTCTCGTCGACGTGTCGCAGGACGTCATCGTCCGCGAGCTCGACTGCGGCACCGAGCGCGGTCTCACGATGCCGATCGCGGTGCCGGACGCCAGCGGCGAGCTCGTCAAGCACGAGCGCGTGGCCACGTCGGTGTTCGCGCGCACGCTCGCGACGGACGTGACCGATGCCAAGGGCAACATCATCGGCCGTGCCGGCGCCGACGTGGGCGACGTTCTCATCGACGCGTTCATCGAGGCTGGCGTGACGGAGGTCAAGGTCCGCTCGGTGCTCACATGCGAGTCGCCGGTCGGCACCTGCGCCAAGTGCTACGGCCGCTCGCTCGCGACGCGTGAGCTGGTGGACATCGGCGAGGCCGTGGGCATCATCGCCGCCCAGTCCATCGGTGAGCCCGGCACCCAGCTGACGATGCGCACGTTCCACACCGGTGGCGTCGCGTCGGCGGACGACATCACGCAGGGTCTGCCGCGTGTCCAGGAGCTGTTCGAGGCTCGCACCCCCAAGGGCGAGGCCCCGATCGCCGAGGTCGCCGGCCGCCTGACGGTCGACGACTCCGAGGCCACGCGCAAGCTCGTCATCACGCCCGACAACGGCGACGAGCCCATCGCGTACCCGGTCACCAAGCGCGCCCGCCTGCTGGTCCAGGACGGCGAGCACGTCGAGGTCGGCCAGCAGCTCGTCGCTGGTGCCGTCGACCCCAAGAACGTGCTGCGCATCCTCGGCCCGCGCGCCACGCAGAAGCACCTGGTAGACGAGGTGCAGAACGTCTACCGCTCGCAGGGTGTGGAGATCCACGACAAGCACATCGAGGTCATCGTGCGGCAGATGCTGCGCCGCGTGACCGTCCTCGACTCCGGCGACACCAACCTGCTGCCGGGCGAGCTCGTGGAGCGTTCGCGCTTCGAGCAGGCCAACCGCGAGACCGTGACCGCCGGCGGCAAGCCCGCCTCGGCGCGTCCCGAGCTCATGGGCATCACCAAGGCCTCGCTCGCGACGGAGTCGTGGCTGTCGGCCGCGTCCTTCCAGGAGACGACCCGCGTCCTCACCGAGGCCGCGCTGTCCGGCAAGTCCGACTCCCTGGTCGGTCTCAAGGAGAACGTCATCATCGGAAAGCTCATCCCGGCCGGAACGGGCCTGCCCGTCTACCGCTCGGTGTCCGTCGAGCCGACCGAGGAGGCGAAGGCCAACCTCTTCCCGACCTTCGGGTACGAGGAGTGGGACGGCCAGTACTTCTCCGAGGGCACCGGCGAGGCCGTGCGCCTGGAGGAGTTCGACTTCCCACGCGACTGACGCTCACAGGCGACAAGGCCCGGTTCCCTTCAGGGGGACCGGGCCTTTGCCGTGTTGCGAGAGCGGTGTGCCGATGCGCCCGTGGCTCCGCACGGGGACGGGGCGATGCGGTGCGCCGATGCGCCTTGCGGCCTAACGCAGGAGCCAGGAGAGCGCCAGCGCCACGGCGGCGACGAGCACGACGCAGCTGATCGCGAACGCGACGAGCGCCCGTCGGGCGACACGTCGCGCGTGCTTGCGCACCGAGCGCAGGTCGGGGTCGATCGGCCGGGGAGGCGTCGGGTCGGCGTCGACCTCGACGATGTGCGGGGGAGGCGTGATGGATCGTGCCTGGTACTCCTCGACGCCCCACGGTCCGAGTCCCTCCGTGGGCAGGGGTGCGAAGCCCTCGGGCACGGGCGGGGGCTTGATGCCGCGCCGGCGTCCGGTCTCGGGGCGCGCCAGGCGTCGCGACGCGGCGCCGCGCTCCACGATGACGGTCGCGTCGTCGCCCTCGGGGGGCGTCGCGACGCTGGAGCCGCGCGTGACGGCGATGGTGTCGTCGCGGTCCTCGTCCAGGGCCGCCCGAGGCTTCGCCGCACCC
>QGUM02000055.1:0-12400 GCA_003242455.2 Actinomycetes bacterium | reverse complement strand
AGGGTCATGTTGGGCACGAAGTGGGCGTCCATGACGTCCACGTGGAGCAGGTCGCCGTCCGCGACCTTGGCGATGTCACGCTCGAGGTTCGCGAAGTCGGCCGAGAGGATCGAAGGTGCGATGCGCAGAGCCATGCGACAAACCTATCGGGACAGAGCTCACCGCCTCGTCAGCAGCGAGATGAACATCGAGTCCGTGCCGTGGACGTGGGTCCACAGCTGCACCGCCGGATGCACGCCCCAGACGTCTTCCGTGCCGGTCGCCTCCGCGAGCACGGGCCGCACATCCAGCACCCGCAGGTCCGATGCGGCGACGACGTCGCGCGTCTCCGCCACCACGGGAGAGCACGTCACGTACGCGATGACTCCTCCAGGGCGCACGAGCCGTGCCGCGCGCGCGAGCAGGCGCGCCTGAAGCGCCGTCAGGTCGGCCAGGTCCTGCGGGGAGCGGCGCCAGCGGGCCTCGGGGCGGCGCCTGAGGGCGCCCAGGCCGGTGCACGGCGCATCGAGGAGGATGCGGTCGTAGGGGCCGCCCTCCCACGTCGTCGCATCGGCGGCGTGGACGGTCACGGTGCCGGGCGCGACGGCTCGCACGGCCTGCTCGACGAGCCGCGCCCGATGCGCGTGCAGCTCGAGGGCGTCGAGCGTCGCCCCGCGCTGGGCAGCCGCCGCGGCGATGAGGCCGGCCTTGCCGCCAGGCCCAGCGCACATGTCGAGCCAGCGAGCGTCGGGGCCCTCCAGCGGAGCCGCGAGGAGCGCGAGCGCCGCGAGCTGCGAGCCCTCGTCCTGCACCGCCGCGCGGCCGTCCGCCACCTCGGCGATCGCCGCAGGGTCTCCCCCGCCCAGGCTCACTCCCCACGGCGACAGCGGCGTGGGCTGGCCCGCCGTGTGCGCTGCCAGCGCATCGCGCTCCACGAGGCCTGGCCGCGCCACGAGCGTGACCCGGGCCGGGACGTTGTGGGAGGCCAGGGCGTCGGCGGTCTGGCCGGCGCGGCCGTCGGCCTGGAGAGCGCGCTCGATCTCCCCCACGACCCACTCCGGGTGCGAGTGTCGGATCGCGAGATCGTGGCGGCTGCCGCCAGGGGCGACGCGTGCAAGCCACGCCTCCGCGTCGGCCTCCACCACGCGCCGCATCACGGCGTTCACCAGGCCCGATGCGCGTGCCATGCCTGCCTCGCGTGCGAGCCTCACCGTCTGGTCCACCGCGGCATGGGCGGGAGTGCGCATCGCGATCGCCTGGTGCACGCCCAGGCGCAGGGTCGCCCTCACGGGAGCGTCGAGGGAGAGCGGGTCGCGTCGTGCCGCCCACGCGATGACGGCGTCGTATAGCCCTTGCATGCGCAGCGCGCCGTACGTGAGCTCCGTGGCTAGTGCGGCGTCCCTGGGCGACAGCCCGCGGCGTCGCAGGATCTGCGGCAGCACGAGGTTGGCATAGGCGTCCTCCCGCTCCACCAGGAGGAGGCACTCGAGCGCGGCGGAGCGAGCGCTCATGCCTCACCCAGCATCGCGCCCTCGAGCAGGCGGGCTCCGCGCCACCAGGCGGCGGCGTCGGTGGCCTTGCGCCCGGCCGGCTGGATGGTGCTCAGCGCCACGGGCGCGGTGCCGGTGCCCACGAGCACCTCCCCGTCCGCGAAGCGGATCTGGCCCGCAGGCAGCGGCGACGCGGCCTCACGGATGCGCACGGGGCCCAGTCGCGCGGGACTCGCGTCGGGAAGCGTGGTCCAGGCGCCGGGCGCAGGCGTGCACCCGCGGATCTGGCGGTCGATGACGTGCGCAGGGCGATCCCATTGCACGTAGGCGTCGTCGCGCGTGAGCTTCGCGGCGTAGCTGACGCCGTCGTCGGGCTGCGCCTGCGGCGAGGCAGAGCCGTCCTCGAGCGCGCGCATGGTGGCGACCATGAGGTCGGCGCCCGTGACGCTCAGCCGCTCCAGCAGGTCGCCCGCGGTGTCGGTCGGCGCGATCCGCTCGGTGACGACGCCGATGACGGGTCCGGTGTCCATGCCCTCGTCGAGCACGAACGTCGAGGCGCCCGTGATGTCGTCTCCGGCCATGATCGCGCGCTGGACGGGAGCGGCACCGCGCCAGGCGGGCAGGACGGAGAAGTGGAGGTTGACCCAGCCCAGCCGCACCGCCTCGAGCATGGCGGGACGCAGGATCTGGCCGTACGCCACGATCGCGCCGGCATCGGCCTCCAGCGCGGCCACGCGCGCGACGACCTCGGGATCTGAGGCCCTCTCCGGCGTGAGCACCTCGAGCCCGAGCTCCTCGGCGGCGACGCGCACCGGCGTCGGATGGGTCTGGCTGCCGCGCTTGCCCCGGGCGTCGGGCTGGGTGAGGACGAGCGCGATCTCGTGGCCCGCGGCGTGCAGGGCGCGCAGCGTGGGCACCGCGGCGTCGGGAGATCCGGCGAAGACGAGGCGCATTCCGCCATCGTAGGCGGGACGGGGCCGGCCTCGGAGCGGTCACAAGGGCGCGTCGACCCTCATCCGCAGCGGCGTGTCGCCCGCGCGCGAGCGCTCGACCACGAGGGCTCGCAGCGCGTCCACGGCGTCTTGGGCCCTGCCACGGCTCACGAGCACGACCGCGCCGGCGGGGTCGGGAGCGATCTGAGCCTCCGGCACCGACCGCAAGGCGACGCGGGCGGCGTCGACGGCACGCTGGTCCCCCTCGAGGCGGATGGCCCTGCGCACGGGCGGGAGCGCGAGCTCGCGACGCTCGTCGTAGGCGTCGCGGGCGGCGCCCCACGGGTCCCACGTCTGCACGGCACGGCGGATGCGGGGCAGGACGTCCCCGACCATGGCGACCGCTCCCCCGGCGTCTCCGGGGCACACGAGCGCGGCCGCGTTGATCCACCACCGGATCGCCAGGTGCTCCGCGTCGAGGCCTCCCGGTGTGGGGCGGTCCGCGCCGATGACGACCAGCCGCGCGTATCCGCCCTCCACTGCGGGAAGCGCGGCCGGCGTCGCGACGACGATGCCGCGGGACACCGCGCGGTCGGGAAGCGTGCCCGTGGCCGCACTGGACAGGTGGACCTGCACGTCCGGAGCCATGCGTCGCAGCTGCGCGGCGATCGCCTCGACGCCTTGGCGCGCCGCGGAGAACTCGGCGGACGTGCACTCCGGGCAGTGGAGGTGGGCATGCTCGGCGCCGCAGTCCCTGCACGTGGGAGGGCTGGCAGGAGAAGGGACGACGAGCTCGCCCTCGCACGCGGGGCACGCCGCCCACGCGCCGCATCGGGTGCACGCCAGGGCCGTCACGTATCCGGCCCGAGGGACCAGCACCCCCACAGGGGCTGTCGCGGCCGCCTCCCGCAGGCCCTTCCACGCCTGGCTCGGCATCCAATGCCGCCCGCTGCCGTCCCTCGCGCGGTCCTGCTCCCCGATGACGTTCACATGCGGCGCGGCCGCCCGCGCCTCGTCACGTCTCGGCTCCACCGCCTGGGCGAAGCCGTGCGCCACGAGCGCGGCTGCGTCGACGCTCGGTGCGAACGCGGCGAGCAGCAGGCCGCAGCCGTCGTCCTGCGCGCGCATGGCCGCGACCGTGCGGGCGTGGAAGTACGGCGCATGGGCGTCGGCGTACGCGTCGGAGGCGTCGTCCCAGACGGTGATCGACGCGAGGCGCGGCACGGGCTGCAGCGCGGCGGGCCTGGTGCCCAGCACGAGCGGCGCCAGGCCGTGCATCGCCGCCAGGTAGGCTGCGTAGCGCGCCGTGGGGCCGGCGTCGTGGTCGAGCACGACGAAGTCCCCGCCCTTGCCCGCCTTCCACTCCACCAGGCCGGCATCCCGTGCGGCCCGCGCGCACGCGGCGAGGCAGCGGGCGTCGGGCACCACGAGTATCGCCGAGGAGCGCTCGCCATCGCAGGCCACGGACTTTGCCGCGTGAGCCACGAGCGCGGCGGCGGGAAGCGGCCCGCGCCGCGCGTCGGGCAGCGCCGCCCACACGGCGCGACGCGCCAGCACGGGCGCGCTCATCCCGGCGTGCGCGAGCCGCGCCTGCGACGCCTCGGCGTCGACGAGCGTCCACTCGCGCTTCTCGAGCGCGGCCACGCGCGGCGGCGCCATGAGGCGCAGCACATCCCACAGCGAGCCGCCGTAGCGGCGGGCCACACGTCGCGCGAGGTCGAGCGCCTGGGGCGTGTAGGACGGCAGCCCTGCGCAGGAGCGGATCTCCGACAGGCGCGCGTCCGTCGACGGCTCGGCGGCAAGCCGGGTCACCACGCCGCTGACGAGCCGCCCGGCGAACACCACGCGCACGCGGCTGCCCACGGCCACCGCATCGGCGAGCGACGGCGGCACGAGGTAGTCGAACTCGCGGTCGAGGTGCGGCAGCGCGCTCTCGACGACGACCCTGGCGACGGACGCGTCGGCGGTCACGATGCTCCCGGAAGCGGCTCAGACCGCGGCGAGCAGATCGCCCGTGCGGTCCGTGCGCTCCCAGGTGAACTCCGGCAGCTCTCGCCCGAAGTGGCCGTACGCCGCCGTGGAGCGGAAGATCGGCCTCCTGAGGTCGAGCGCCTCGATGATCGCCTGCGGGCGCAGATCGAAGACCTCCCGGATGGCTGCGGCGATGCGCTCCACGGGGGCCTGCTCGGTGCCGAAGGTCTCGACGTAGAGGCCCACCGGTGCGGCGGTGCCGATCGCGTAGGCGACCTGGACCTCGCATCGCTGCGCGAGCCCCGCCGCCACCACGTTCTTGGCGACCCAGCGCATCGCGTATGCGGCGCTGCGATCCACCTTGGTGGCGTCCTTGCCGGAGAATGCGCCTCCTCCGTGACGGGCCATGCCGCCGTACGTGTCGACGATGATCTTGCGTCCCGTGAGGCCCGCATCGGCCTTGGGGCCGCCGATCTCGAAGCGCCCCGTGGGGTTGATGAGCGAGCGGTGGCCGGCGGCATCGATCTCGAACTCGGCGAGCACGGGGGCGATGACGGCCTCCTCGACCTGCTCGCGCAGCCACGGCGTCTCGACGTGCTCCTCGTGCTGGGTGGAGACGACGACGGTCTCCACGCGCACGGGAGCGGTGCCGTCGTATCCGATCGTCACCTGCGCCTTGCCGTCCGGGCGCAGGCCGGCGATGACGCCCTCCTTGCGCACCTGCGCGAGGCGCGCGGTGAGCCGATGCGCGATGGACACGGGCAGCGGCATGAGCTGCGGGGTGTCGGTGCACGCGTAGCCGAACATGAGGCCCTGGTCTCCAGCCCCCAGCTCGGTGCCGCCGGCATCAGTGGCGGCCGCGACGCCCTGCCAGATGTCGGGGCTCTGTTCGTCGATCGACACGGTGATGCCGCACGAGTCTGCGTCGAAGCCGATCGCCGAGGAGGTGTAGCCGATGTCGCGCACCACGCCGCGCACCGTCGACTTGATGTCCACATACGTGTTCGTGGTGACCTCGCCCGCCACATGGACCAGTCCGCCCGTGACGAGCGTCTCCACCGCGACGCGGGACATGGGGTCGCCCGTCAGGAGTGCGTCGAGGATGGCATCGGAGATCTGATCGGCGACCTTGTCCGGATGCCCCTCCGTGACGGATTCGGACGTGAAGAGCCTGAGGGACGACATGGCCGTCATCCTATCGGCGCACTCCGACGCGCCGCCGGGCTGCTAGGCGCCGTTGCGCGCCTGCACGACGGCGTCGAGGATCGCGTGCGCGACGACGAGCTTGCTCCCCGACGCCTGGGCGCGGACCTCGCCGTCGGCGTCGACGATCGTCACGTCGTTCGCGACGTCGCCGAAGCCGATGCCTTCCCCGACCGCGTTGACGACGAGCAGGTCGGCGCCCTTGCGGCGCGCCTTGGCGATGCCATGCTCGAGTGCCGTGGCATCGTCGTCGCCCGTCTCCGCGGCGAAGCCCAGGATGGTCTGGCCCGGCACTCGACCGGCCACGAGCGATGCGAGGAGGTCCTCGGTCTCCACGAGCTCGAGCGTGAGGCCGTTGCCGGACTTCTTGATCTTCGACGCGGAGTACTCGCGGGGCCGGTAGTCGGCGACCGCGGCGGCCATGACGATGACGTCCGCCTCGGGCGCATGCAGGCTCAGCGCGTTGGCGAGCTCTGTGCTCGTCTGCACGTCGACGCGGTCGATGCCCTCCCCCAGCGGCAGGGAGACGTTCGCGGCGATCACCGTGACCTCCGCACCGCGCTCACGCGCCGCCTCGGCCAGAGCGAAGCCCTGGTGGCCGGTGGAGCGGTTGCCGATGAAGCGCACCGCGTCGATGGGCTCGCGCGTGCCGCCGGCGGTCACCACGACCCTCAGGCCGTCCAGATCGCCCCACGGAGCGTTCGGTCCGCCCGTCACGCTCAGGTCGTGGCCCGCGGCCACGTCGTAGAGGGCGGAGACGATGTCCTCGGGCTCAGGCAGACGTCCGGGGCCGCTGTCCGCCCCCGTGAGACGTCCCACGGCCGGCTCGATGACGTGCACTCCCCTGGCGCGCAGCGTCGCGACGTTGGCCTGGGTCGCGGGGTTCTCCCACATCTCGGTGTGCATCGCGGGCGCGACGACCACGGGCGCCTTCGTCGCCAGGAGCGCGTTGCCCAGGAGATCGCGCGCCTCGCCGTGCGCGTAGGCGGCCAGGAAGTCGGCCGTGGCGGGGGCGATCAGGACGATGTCGGCGCGCTGGCCGAGCATGACGTGCTGCACCGACGGCACGTTCTCGAAGGTGCCGGACGGGGCGGGAGCGCCGCTGAGGGCCTCCCACGTCGCGCGGCCGACGAACTGGAGCGATGCCTCGGTGGGGATGACGCGCACGGAGTGCCCGTCCTCGGTCAGCCGCCGCAGGACGAGCGCGACCTTGTACGCGGCGATGCCGCCGGTGACACCGAGCAGCACCCGCATGGGGGCCTACTCGCTGGGCTCGCCAAGGACGAGGAGGTTGCCCTCGTTGATCTCGCGCAGCGCGACGGACAGCGGCTTGTCCGTGGAGTCGGCCTCGACGAGCGGGCCGACGTTCTCGAAGTGGCCCTCGCCCAGCGCCTCGTAGTACGCGTTGATCTGGCGGGCGCGCTTGGCGCCGTAGATCACGAGGGCGTACTTCGAGTCCACCTTGGCGAGCAGCTCGTCGATGGGAGGGTTGGTGATGCCCTCGGGTGCGGCGACCGTTCCAGCCACGGGGACTCCTTACGTCGGGGGGACCGTCGCACACGCGACGGAGCCTGGATCAAGCGCAGTCAAGTCTAGCGCGCGCCGAGGACGATGCGCTCCAGCTCCTCGACCGCGTCTTCCAGGTCGTCGTTGACGACGACCACGTCGAACTCGTCGGCGGCCGCGAGTTCCTCGCGGGCCGTCGCGAGCCGACGCCTGCGCTCCTCCTCGTTCTCCGTGCCGCGACCCTCCAGTCGCGACACGAGCTCCTCCCACGTGGGCGGCGCCACGAAGACGAAGAGCGCCTCCGGCATGGACTCGCGGACCTGCCGAGCACCCTGGAGGTCGATCTCCAGGATGCTCGGCACGCCCCGTGCGAGGTGCTCGCCGACGGGCTCACGCGGCGTGCCGTACCGGTGTCGGCCGTGCACCACCGCCCACTCCAGCATCTGGCCCTGCTCGACGAGGCTGTCGAACTCGGCCTCGCTCACGAAGTGGTAGTGAACGCCGTCGATCTCTCCTGGTCGTGGTGCCCGCGTGGTCGCCGAGACGGAGACCCACACATCGGGGTTGCGCTCCCGCAACGCCCGCACGAGCGTTCCCTTGCCGACAGCCGTGGGCCCGGCAAGCACGACCAGACGTGTCATCGGCTCTCGCGCGCGATCAGAGCCTCGACCTGGTGGGTGCCCAGACCGCGGATGCGACGCGCCGGGGAGATGCCGATCTCCTCCATCGCGGCCGCAGCACGCTTGGGCCCGATGCCCGGCAGGCACTGCAGCAGGTCATGGACGCGAATGCCGGCGAGCGCCTCGTCGGCCTTCGCGGTCTTGATGGCCTGCTCAAGGGAGAACTCCCCACGCGCGAGCGCGTCCTTGAACTTCCGGCGGGCGCTGCGGACCGCAGTCGCCTTGACCAGCGCCTCAGCTCGCTGCTGGTCGGTGAGTTCGGGAGTTGCCATACGGCTTCCTTCTTTCTGCCTCACTCGAGCACTGTGGACGTGCCCGGTTGGAGGGTGTATTGCGCCGCACCAGCCGACGCTTGAATGGCTCCCCTCAGCTTCTCCACAAACGGCCCGGCTTGGAGCACGGACCGAGACTGGTTCACCAGCACGCGGGATCGCGCGCTGCCGAAGACTTCCGCGAGCTCAGCAGGGCCCGCCCCCTGCGCGCCGACTCCCGGCGCGAGCAGAGGCCCGTTGACGGCCTCGAGATCGATGCCGAGCTCGCGCACGGCGGAGCCGATGGTCGCGCCCACCACGAGGCCGACGCTGCCCATGGGCTGGGCGCCGTGGTTGAGCTCTGCGACGGCACGGGTGATCGCGGTCGCGACGGGAACACCGTCCGCTCCGACCGCGTGCTGCACCTCGTGGCCTTCGGGGTTCGAGGTCAGGGCGAGCACGAAGACGCCCTTGCCGGTGTACTCCGCGAGCTCGAAGGCAGGCTTGAGCGAGCCCAGGCCCAGGAACGGCGAGACGGTGATCGCATCGGCCTCGAGCGGCGCGCCCACGGACAGGAACGCGTCAGCGTAGCCCTCCATCGTGGAGCCGATGTCGCCGCGCTTGACGTCGAGGATCGTGAGGATGCCCATGTCCCGCGCGCGCCTGAGGATGTGCTCCAGGGCCGCCATGCCCCCGGCTCCGTGGCGCTCGAAGAACGCGGAGTTGGGCTTGACCGCCGCGCACGAGCGGAACGCCGCCTCGAGGACCGTGTCGCCGAACGCCACGAGGGACTCGGCGTTGTCGGCGAGGCCCCAGCGAGCCAGCAGCTCGGGGTGCGGGTCGATCCCCACGCACAGCGGCCCCCACTGGTCCATGGCGGACGCCAGCCGGGCGCCGAACGTCATGAGCTCCTCCGAGGGTCGATCGTTCCCTGTTTGTCCCGATTTGATCATGCTACCTGCGAGGTCGCGTCCGCGCGGGATGAAGCGGCCTCCTGCAGGCTCATGACGTCGAACCGGTTCCCCTGAAGGGCCTCGATCGCCTGCACCGCGGCGGCCAGCTGCTGCGTCGTGGTGATGATCGCCGCATCGGCCGCGACGGTCGCCGCACGGATCTCGTAGCCGTCCGCGCGGGCGCCCTGGCCGGAAGGCGTGTTGACCACGAGGTCCACCTGGCCGTCGTTGATGAGGTCCACGATGGTCGGCTCGCCGTTGGGGCCGCGACCTTGCGACTGCTTGCGCACGAGGGTGGACGGGATCCCGTGGCGCTGCAGCACGCGCGCGGTGCCCTCCGTCGCCAGGATCTCGAAGCCCAGCTGGTGCAGCCTCGCGACGGGGAACGCGATGCCCCGCTTGTCGCGGTCGGCGAGCGACACGAACGCCCGTCCCGACGTCGGCAGCCCGCCGAACGCCGCCGCCTGCGACTTCGCGAACGCGAGCGGGAAGGTCTCGTCGAAGCCCATCACCTCGCCCGTCGAGCGCATCTCCGGGCCCAGCACCGAGTCGACGGCCAGGCCCTCGCGCGTGCGGAAGCGCTTGAACGGGAGCACGGCCTCCTTGACCGCCATCCGCTGCGTCATGTCGGTGACCGACGCGTCGTCGGCCGGCAGCGTGCCGTCGGCGCGCAGGCCCGCGATGGACTCTCCCACCATGATGCGCGCCGCGGCCTTGGCGAGGGGGATGCCCGTCGCCTTCGCCACGAACGGCACCGTGCGCGAGGCGCGCGGGTTCGCCTCGAGGACGTACAGCACGTCCGATGCGAGGGCGAACTGGACGTTGAGCAGGCCGCGCACGCCGATGCCCCGGGCAAGGGCCTCGGTCGAGCGGCGGATGCGCGCGAGGTCGTTGTCGGACAGCGTCACGGGCGGCAGCACGCACGCCGAGTCGCCGGAGTGGATGCCCGCCTCCTCGATGTGCTCCATGACGCCGCCCAGGAACAGCTCCTCGCCGTCGTAGAGCGCGTCGACGTCGATCTCGATCGCGTCGTCGAGGAAGCGGTCCACGAGCAGCGGCGCGTCCGTGGCGTGGTCTCCCACCGCGTGCATGCGCGTGCCGTAGTCCTCGAGGTGCTCGCGGCCATAGACGATCTCCATGCCGCGGCCGCCGAGCACGTACGACGGGCGCACGAGGACCGGATAGCCGATGCGCTCGGCGATCTCCAGGGCCTCGCCGATGCCGCGGGCGGTGCCGTACGCGGGAGCCGGCAGCTGGGCCTGGGCCAGCACCTCGCCGAAGGCCTCGCGGTCCTCGGCCTTGTCGATCGCCTCGGGGGAGGTGCCCAGGATGGGAACGCCGGCGTCGGCCAGGCGCTGGGCGAGGCTGAGCGGCGTCTGGCCGCCGAGCTGGACGAGCATGCCTTTGACGGGGCCGGCCGCGAGCTCCGCCCGGTACACCGCCATGACGTCCTCGAAGGTGAGCGGCTCGAAGTACAGGCGGTCCGAGGTGTCGTAGTCGGTCGAGACGGTCTCCGGGTTGCAGTTGACCATGATCGTCTCGTAGCGGTCCTTGAGCGTGAGGGCCGCGTGGACGCACGAGTAGTCGAACTCGATGCCCTGACCGATGCGGTTGGGTCCCGAGCCGAGGATGATGACGGCCTCGCGTTCGCGCGGACGCACCTCGGTCTCGGCGTCGTAGGCCGAGTAGTGGTACGGCGTGCGGGCCTCGAACTCGGCGGCACACGTGTCGACGGTCTTGAACACCGGCAGGACGCCCAGGTCCGCCCGGGCCCGCGAGACCTCGTCCTCGGTCAGGCCGCGCAGCGACGCGATCTGGACATCGGACAGGCCGTGGGACTTCGCGCGGCGCAGCACGTCCGCCGTGAGCTCTGGCGCGTCGGCGACCTCCTGGGCGACCTCGTTCATGAGCAGGATCTGGTCGAGGAACCAGGGGTCGATCTTGGTGGCGTCGTAGACCTGCGCGAGCGTCGCGTGCCCCGCGTGGACGGCGCGCAGCACCTGCTGGACCTGGAGCAGGCGCTTCTCCGTGGGGATCGCGATCTCCTCCAGGAGGGACGCGAGCTCGTCGCCCTGAGGGACGGGGCCGTCCCAGTGGAAGTTCAGGCCCTTCTTGTCGATCGAGCGCAGCGCCTTGCCGAGCGCCTCGGTGAAGCTGCGGCCGAGCGCCATGGCCTCGCCCACGGACTTCATGGTCGTGGTGAGGACGGGATCGGCGGCCGGGAACTTCTCGAACGCGAAGCGCGGCACCTTGACGACGACGTAGTCGAGCGTGGGCTCGAAGCTCGCCGGGGTCGAGCCGGTGATGTCGTTCGGGATCTCGTCCAGCGTGTAGCCGATCGCCAGGCGCGCCGCGATCTTGGCGATCGGGAAGCCGGTGGCCTTGGACGCCAGCGCGGACGAGCGCGACACGCGCGGGTTCATCTCGATGACGATGACGCGGCCCGTCTCGGGGTGCACGGCGAACTGGATGTTGCAGCCGCCCGTGTCCACGCCCACCTCGCGGATGACCGCGATGCCGATGTCACGCAGCTTCTGGTACTCGCGGTCCGTCAGCGTGAGCGCGGGCGCCACGGTCACCGAGTCGCCGGTGTGCACGCCCACGGGGTCCACGTTCTCGATCGAGCACACGACCACGACGTTGTCGTTCTTGTCGCGCATGAGCTCGAGCTCGTACTCCTTCCAGCCGAGGATCGACTCCTCCAGGAGCACCTCGGTGGTCGGCGAGTAGTGCAGGCCCGCGCCCGCGATGCGGCGCAGGTCCTCCTCGTCGTAGGCGAATCCGGAGCCCAGGCCGCCCATGGTGAAGGACGGGCGCACGACGACGGGGTACTTGAGCTCCTCGGCGGCGGCCAGGCACTCCTCCATCGTGTGGCAGATGATGGAGCGGGCGGAGTCGGCGCCGGCGCGCGCGACGACGCCCTTGAAGAGCTCGCGGTTCTCCCCCAGGTTGATCGCCTCGATGTTCGCGCCGATGAGCTCGACGCCGTACTTGTCGAGGATCCCCGCCTCTGCCGCGGCGATCGCCGCGTTGAGCGCGGTCTGGCCCCCGAGCGTCGGCAGCAGCGCGTCGGGCCGCTCCTTGGCGATGATCGCCTCGATGACCTCGGTGGTGATGGGCTCGACGTAGGTCGCGTCAGCGAACTCCGGGTCCGTCATGATCGTGGCCGGGTTGGAGTTGAGCAGGACCACGCGCAGGCCCTCGGCCTTGAGGACTCGGCACGCCTGCGTGCCGGAGTAGTCGAACTCGCACGCCTGGCCGATGACGATCGGGCCGGAGCCGATGACCATCACGGTCTTGATGTCGTCGCGCTTGGGCATCATGCACCGTCCTTCACGACGGCGCTCGTCGCGCGGCGTCCCTGCATGAGGTCGACGAAACGGTCGAAGAGGTAGGCGGCGTCGTGCGGGCCGGCCGCGGCCTCCGGGTGGTACT
>QGUM02000054.1:0-12408 GCA_003242455.2 Actinomycetes bacterium | reverse complement strand
CCTGTATAGTTATTCATATGTCGATCTCGGTTGCCGTCGCCGGCGCCTCCGGCTACGTGGGAGGCGAGGTGCTGCGCGTCTTCTCGCAGCACCCCGACGTCGCCATCGGCGCGCTCACGGCCAACGCATCGGCCGGCGATCCGCTGAGCAAGCATCAGCAGCACCTGATCGCCCTGGCCGACCGCGTCATCGAGCCCACCACGGCCGACGCCCTTGCCGAGCACGACGTCATCGTGCTCGCCCTGCCGCACGGCCACTCCGCCGAGATCGCCGCGCAGCTTCCCGCCGACACGCTTGTCATCGACTGCGGCGCCGACCACCGCCTCACCTCAGCCGACGACTGGGCCGAGTACTACGGCGGCTCCCACGCGGGCAGCTGGCCGTACGGCATCCCCGAGCTCATCACTCCGACCGGCCGTCAGCGCGACGCGCTGGCGGGCGTCAAGCGCATCGCGGCTCCCGGGTGCAACGCCACGGCCGTGACGCTGGCACTTCAGCCGGGCGTGGCGGCGGGCCTCGTGGAGACGGACGACATCGTCGCGACGCTTGCCGTGGGGTATTCGGGCGCCGGCAAGAAGCTCGACGTCCCGTACCTCGCCTCCGAGGCGCTCGGCAACGCCTACCCCTACGCGGTGGGCGGCACGCACCGCCACATCCCGGAGATCGCGCAGAACCTGCGCTCGGCCGGAGCCGGGGAGGTGCGGCTGTCCTTCACGCCGGTCCTCGTCCCCATGTCGCGCGGCATCCTCGCGACGGTCACCGCGCCGCTCGCGCCGGGCGCCACAGCCGATGCCGTGCGCGACGCGTGGGTCTCGACCTACGCCGACGAGCCTTTCGTCCATGTGCTTCCCGAGGGCCAGTGGCCCGCCACGAACTCCACCGTGGGCGCCAACACCGCGCTCATCCAGGTGACGGTGGACGCCAAGGCGGGCCGGGTCGTGGCGATCTGCGCGCTCGACAACCTCGTCAAGGGCACCGCGGGCGCGGCGCTGCAGAGCATGAACCTCGCGCTCGGGCTGCCTGAGACGACGGGACTCACCACCGCGGGGGTGGCGCCGTGAGCGGCGCGGGAAGGAATGCGGCCGTGAGCGGCGCGCAGGAAGGGGCGGCATTGTGAGCGTGACGCACCCCCAGGGATTTGTGGCCGCAGGCGTCACCGCGGGCCTCAAGGCCTCTGGCAAGCCCGATGTCGCGCTCGTCGTCAACGAGGGCCCCCAGTTCACCGCGGCGGGCGTGTTCACGTCCAACCGCGTCGTCGCCGCGCCCGTCATCTGGAGCCGCCAGGCGATCGCCGACGGCCGCCTCGACGCCGTCGTCCTCAACTCCGGCGGAGCGAATGCCGCCACCGGCGCGGCCGGCTTCCAGGACGCGCACAAGACCGCAGAGCACGTCGCCGCCGCCCTCCAGGCCCAGGGCCGCGACGTCTCCGCCGGCGACGTGGGCGTGTGCTCCACGGGCCTCATCGGCGTGCGGCTGCCCATGGACACGCTGCTGAGCGGCGTCGACGCCGCAGCCGCCGCGCTGTCGGACGCCGGCGGCCAGGACGCCGCCGTCGCCATCATGACCACCGACACCGTGCCCAAGACGGTCGTGGTCGAGGCCGCGGCCGTGGGCGGCGCGGGCTGGAGCATCGGCGGCATGGCCAAGGGAGCGGGCATGCTCGCGCCCGGCATGGCGACCATGCTGTGCGTCATCACCACGGACGCGGTCGTCTCGCCGGCCGATGCCCAGGCCGCCCTCGCATCGGCCGTCGCCACGACCCTCAACCGCCTCGACTCCGACGGCTGCATGTCGACCAACGACACCGTGATCCTCATGGCGTCGGGCGCCTCGGGAGTCACCCCGGGCGCGGACGAGTTCCAGGCGGCGCTCACCCAGGCCTGCCATGAGCTCGCCCAGCAGCTGCTGTCGGACGCCGAGGGCGCGAGCCATGACATCGCCATCACGGTGAAGAACGCCACCACGGAGGAGGCGGCCGAGGCGGTCGCGCGTGCCGTAGCGCGCTCCAACCTCTTCAAGGCGGCCATCTTCGGCCGCGATCCCAACTGGGGCCGCATCATCGCCGCGGTGGGCACCGTCCCTGAGGACGTGGCCCCGTTCGACGCGACGGCCCTCGACGTGTGGGTCAACGGCGTCCACGTGTGCAAGGCCGCCGGGGTGGGGGAGCCGCGCGAGCTCGTCGACCTCGAGCCCCGGGCTGTCGACATCGTGATCGACCTTCACGCGGGCGAGGCCTCCGCGACGGTGTGGACCAACGACCTCACGCACGACTACGTCCACGAGAACAGCGCGTACAGCACCTGACGGCAGGCGGACCATGAGCAGCGACATCGACACTTCGGACCTGACGCCCCAGCAGAAGGTGGGCGTGCTCATCGACGCCATGCCGTGGATCGAGCAGTTCAAGGACGCGACGATCGTCATCAAGTACGGCGGCAACGCCATGATCGACGAGGACCTCAAGCGCGCCTTCGCCCAGGACGTCGTCCACCTGCGCCTCCTGGGACTGCACCCCGTCGTGGTCCACGGCGGCGGCCCGCAGATCTCGGAGATGCTGAGCCGGCTGGGCATCGAGAGCGAGTTCAAGGGCGGCCTGCGCGTCACCACGCCCGAGGCCATGGACGTGGTCCGCATGGTCCTCACGGGCCAGGTCTCGCGTGAGCTCGTGGGTCTCATCAACGACCACGGCCCGCTCGCGGTGGGCCTCTCGGGCGAGGACGCGGGCCTGCTGCAGGCCAAGCGCCGCCCGGCGGTCGTGGACGGCAAGCCCGTGGACGTGGGCCTCGTCGGCGACGTGGTGCGCGTCAACCCCGCCGCCGTGCAGGACATCATCCACGCCGGCCGCATCCCCGTGGTGAGCACGGTCGCTCCCGACGTCGACGACCCCACCACCGTCCTCAACGTCAACGCGGACACCGCTGCGGCCGCGCTCGCGGTCGCCGTGCGCGCCCGCAAGCTCATCGTGCTCACCGACGTGGAGGGCCTGTACGCGAACTGGCCCGACAAGTCCTCCCTGGTGCGCCGCATCCACGCGTCCGACGTGGAGGCCATGCTGCCGTCCCTCGAGTCCGGCATGGTCCCCAAGATGGAGGCGTGCCTGAGGGCCGTGCGCGGCGGCGTGCCCCAGGCGCACATCATCGACGGGCGCGTGGCGCACTCGATCCTCATGGAGATCTTCACCTCCTCCGGCATCGGCACGATGGTCCGTCCCGACGGCGTGGACCTGTGGGGCTGACATGACGGGAGGCACCGCGAACGCGAACGGCCTGGAGCGCTACGGCGCGGCGCTCATGGGCACCTTCGGCACGCCCTTGGCCGTCATCGAGCGCGGCGAGGGCAGCTGGGTGTGGGACGCCGAGGGCAAGCGCTACCTCGACCTGCTGGGCGGCATCGCCGTCAACGCCCTGGGCCACGCGGACCCCGAGTGGGTCGCGGCGGTGGCGTCACAGGCGGGCCGGCTCGCCCACATCTCCAACTTCTTCGCCACCGAGCCGCAGATCCGCCTCGCGGAGCGCCTGCTCGAGGTCACCGGCGCGCCGGCGGGCTCGCGCGTGTTCCTGTGCAACTCCGGCACCGAGGCCAACGAGGCCGCCCTCAAGATGGTCCGCCTCACCGGCCGCACGCGCGTGCTCGCGCTCGAGGAGGCCTTCCACGGTCGCTCCACCGGCGCGCTGACGCTCACGCACAAGGAGGCGTACCGCGCACCGTTCGAGCCGCTCGCCCCGGGCGTCGAGTGGCTGCCCGCGAACGACGTCGGCGCGCTCGAGAAGGCGCTCGCAGGCGACGACGTCGCCGCGCTGTTCATCGAGCCCATCCAGGGCGAGGCGGGCGTCAAGCCGCTCACGGACGAGTACCTCCACGCGGCGCGCGCCCTCACCCAGAAGCACGGCACGCTGCTGGTCGCCGACGAGGTGCAGACGGGCATCGGACGCACCGGCACGTGGCTCGCGCTGCAGCAGCAGGGCATCCAGCCCGACATCGTCACGCTCGCCAAGGGCCTGGGAGGCGGCTTCCCCATCGGCGCCGTGATCGGCTTCGGCCCGCGCATGGGGTCGCTGTTCCAGCGCGGCCAGCACGGCAGCACCTTCGGCGGCAATCCGCTCGCCGCATCGGCCGCGCTCGCGACCATCGACGCGATCGAGAACCGTCATCTGCTGGAGCACGTCAAGACGCTCAGCGCATGGCTGCGCGCCGAGCTGCTCGCCCTGCCCGGCGTCGTCGAGGTGCGCGGCGAGGGCCTGCTCCTGGGCGTGGTGCTCGACACGGACATCGCCTCCGCCGTCGCCGCCGACGCCTTCGAGGCAGGGTTCATCGTCAACGCGCCCACAGCCGACGCCCTGCGCCTTGCGCCCGCGCTCACCCTCACGCAGGACGAGGCGCAGACCTTCGTGACGTGGCTCGCCCATCGGCTCGGGCAGCCCAGCGCTTCGCCGGCCGACCCCCACGACGACAGCCCCGAGGAGACGCGATGACGCGCCACTTCCTGCGCGACGACGACATCACCGCTTCCGAGCAGCGGGAGATCCTCGAGCTCGCGCTCGCCTTCCGCGCCGACCGCTTCCTGCACCGCCCGTACGAGGGCCCGCAGTCGGTCGCGATGATCTTCGACAAGCCCTCCACGCGCACACGCGTGTCGTTCTCCGTGGGCATCGCGGAGCTGGGCGGCTATCCGCTCGTCATCGACGCGAGCTCCTCCCAGATGGGTCGCGGCGAGTCGATCGCCGACACCGCCCGCGTCCTGGGCCGCATGACGTCGGCGATCGTGTGGCGCACCGCAGGCCAGGAGCGCATCGAGGAGATGGCCGAGCACGCGGGCGTGCCCGTCGTCAACGCGCTCACCGACGAGTTCCACCCCTGCCAGATCCTCGCCGACCTCGCGGCGGTGGCCGATGCCAGGGGAGGCGTCGACGCGCTCGCGGGCCTCACGCTCGCGTACGTGGGCGACGGCGCGAACAACATGGCGCACTCGTACCTGCTGGGCGGCGCGCTCGCTGGCCTGCATGTGCGCATCGGCGCTCCCGACGGCTACACGCCCGACGAGCGCTTCGTCCTCGACGCCAAGCGCATCGCGGCCGAGCAGGGCGGCTCCGTCACCGTGACGACCGACCACGACGACGCCGTGACGGGAGCGGACATCATCGCGACCGACACCTGGATCTCGATGGGCGACGAGGAGGAGGCGTCCGAGCGCATCGGCCGCTTCGACGCGTACCAGGTCAACGCCCGCACGCTCGAGCTCGCGGCCCCCGGCGCGCAGGTGCTGCACTGCCTGCCCGCCTACCGCGGCAAGGAGATCACCGCCGAGGTGCTCGACGGCCCGCAGTCCCTCGTGTGGCTCGAGGCGGAGTACCGCCTCCACGCGCAGAAGGCGCTCCTCACGTGGCTTGCGGCCCGCGCCGACGACTCGGCCACGGGACGTGAGAGGTGAACACCATGAGCCAGACCATTCCCGCCACCAAGGCAGCCCGTCAGGCGCTCATCGCCAAGCTCATCGAGTCGGAGACCATCCGCTCGCAGAGCGAGCTCGCCGCGCGACTCGAGGCCGAAGGGCTCACCGTGACGCAGGCGACGCTCTCGCGCGACCTGCTCGAGATCGGAGCCATCAAGGTGCGCGACGCGTCCGGCGGGCTCGCCTACACGACGCAGGCGGCTCCGCCGGAGGCGCTCGAGGACGCAGGCTCGCGCCTCAATCGCCTGTGCGCTGAGCTCCTGCACTCGGCCGACGGCTCCGGCAACCTCGCCGTGCTGCGCACCCCTGCGGGCGCGGCGCAGTTCCTCGCCAGCGCCATCGACGGCCACGACGACCCCGACGTGCTCGGCACCGTCGCGGGCGACGACACCGTGCTGGTGATCTCCCGCGACCCCGACGGCGGCATCAGCCTGGCCCAGAAGTTCCTGGGCCGAGCGGCCGGGTTCGGCGCCTGACCTCCTGACGAGACCCCACCGACCGCAGACCCCCGACCGCACACCAGCCGATCGTCGACCCGAGCCCCTTCGACAGACACCACCAGCCCACCCCTACAAGCACGAACTGAGAAAGAGCAGACATGACTGAGCGGATCGTCCTCGCCTATTCCGGCGGCCTCGACACCTCCGTGGCCATCGGCTGGATCGCCGATGCCACCGGCGCGGAGGTGATCGCCGTCGCCGTCGACGTCGGCCAGGGAGGTGAGGACCTCGAGGTCATCCGTCAGCGCGCGCTCGACTGCGGCGCGGTGGAGGCCTACGTCGCCGACGCCCGCGACGAGTTCGCGACCGAGTACTGCATGCCCGCGCTCAAGGCGAACGCGCTGTACCACGACAAGTACCCGCTCGTGTCGGCCCTGTCCCGCCCCGTCATCGTCAAGCACCTGGTGAAGGCCGCGCGCGAGTTCGGCGCGACCACCGTCGCCCACGGCTGCACCGGCAAGGGCAACGACCAGGTGCGCTTCGAGGTCGGCATCGTCTCGCTCGCACCGGACCTCAAGTGCATCGCTCCCGTGCGCGACCTCGCCCTGACGCGCGACAAGGCCATCGACTACGCCGAGCGCAACAACCTGCCCATCGCGACCACCAAGAAGAACCCGTTCTCGATCGACCAGAACGTGTGGGGCCGCGCGGTGGAGACGGGCTTCCTCGAGGACATCTGGAACGCGCCCACCAAGGACGTCTACGACTACACCGCGGACCCGGCGTTCCCGCCGGTTCCCGACGAGGTCCTCATCCGCTTCGAGCAGGGCATCCCGGTCGCGATCGACGGCCAGCCCGTGACGCCGCTGCAGGCGATCGAGGAGATGAACCGCCGCGCCGGCGCCCAGGGCGTGGGCCGCATCGACATCGTCGAGGACCGTCTGGTGGGCATCAAGAGCCGGGAGATCTACGAGGCGCCGGGCGCGATCGCGCTCATCGAGGCGCACCGCGAGATGGAGAACGTCACGCTCGAGCGCGAGCTCGCCCGCTACAAGCGCCGCGTCTCGGACAAGTGGACCGAGCTCGTCTACGACGGCATGTGGTCCTCGCCCCTCAAGAAGGCCCTGGACGCGTTCATCGAGGACACGCAGGAGTTCGTCTCCGGCGAGATCCGCATGGAGCTCCACGGCGGCAAGGCCACGGTCACGGGCCGCCGCTCCGAGGTGGGCCTGTACGACTTCAACCTCGCGACCTACGACGAGGGCGATACCTTCGATCAGAGCGCCGCGCGCGGCTTCATCGAGATCTACGGTCTCGCGGCCAAGCAGGCGGCGGCGCGCGAGGCTCGCGTCACGGGCTGACAGGCCGGCGCGGGAGTCGCGACGGACGGATGGAGGGCCTCCGCGGAGGCCTGAGGAACGGCTCAAGGAGAGACATGGCATCGGGCACGGGCGGCGCGTCGGGCGCGACAGGCGGGACGAACGAGGGCGCTCTGTGGGGCGGCCGATTCGAAGGGGGACCGGCCGAGGCCTTGGCGCGCCTGTCCGTGTCGACGCACTTCGACTGGCGTTACGCCGACGACGACCTCGCCGCGTCGATCGCCCACGCCCACGCGCTGCACGCGGCGGGGCTGCTGACGGACGACGAGACCGCGGCGATGGTGGGTGCGCTCGGCCAGATGCGCGCCGATGTCGCGGCCGGGACGCTGCGGCCCTCGCCTCAGGACGAGGACGTGCACGGCGCGCTGGAGCGCATCCTCATCGAGCGCGTGGGGCCCGAGCTGGGCGGCAAGCTGCGCGCCGGCCGCTCGCGCAACGACCAGATCGCGACCCTCCCGCGCATGTACCTGCGCCGGGAGGCGCGTGCGATCTCCGGCCTGGTGCTGGACCTCGCGGAGGCGCTGCTGGCGCAGGCCGACCGGCACATCTCCGCGCCGATGCCGGGCCGCACCCACTTCCAGCACGCCCAGCCCGTCACGCTCGGGCACGCGCTCATGGCCCACGTGTGGCCGCTGCTGCGCGACGTCGAGCGCCTGCGGGACTGGGACGCGCGGGCGTCGCTGTCGCCCTACGGCGCGGGCGCGCTCGCCGGCAGCACGCTCGGTCTCGACCCCGCGGCCGTCGCGGCTGAGCTCGGCTTCGCCGGCCCCACGGAGAACTCGATCGACGCGACCGCCGCGCGCGACGTCATCGCGGAGTTCGCGTGGGCGGCGGCGATGATCGGCGTGGACCTGTCGCGCATCGCGGAGGAGGTCATCGCCTGGGCGACCGTGGAGTTCGGCTACGTGACGCTCGACGACGCCTACTCGACGGGCTCGAGCATCATGCCCCAGAAGAAGAACCCCGACATCGCCGAGCTCGCGCGCGGCAAGGCAGGGCGGCTCATCGGGAACCTCACGGGGCTGCTCGCGACCCTCAAGGGCCTGCCGCTCGCGTACAACCGCGACCTGCAGGAGGTGCACGAGCCGGTGCTCGACTCCGTCGACACCTTGCGCGTGGTGCTGCCCGCCTTCGCGGGGATGGTCCGCACGCTCGTGTTCCACCCCGACAGGCTCGCCGAGCTCGCGCCCGCCGGCTTCTCGCTCGCGACCGATGTCGCCGAGTGGCTCGTGAAGCAGGGCGTGCCCTTCCGCGAGGCGCACGAGGTCGCGGGAGCGGCCGTGCGGCTGTGCGAGAAGCGGGGCATCGAGCTGGCGGACCTGACGCCCGACGACCTCGCGGGGCTTCACCCGCGCCTCACGGCGGAGGTCCTGGAGGTGCTCACGGTCGAGGGCTCGCTGGCGGCGCGCTCGGGCGCCGGCGGCACAGCGCCGGAGCGGGTTGTGGACCAGGGGCGCGCGGCACGGGCGCGCATCAAGGAATTGCGTGCATCGCTGACTTAACCTTCATGCCCGCGTGGCGCTAGGTTTGCCTCCCAACTCATCACAGGGAGACACAGTGAACAAGCCCATGCGCAAGCTCCTGGTTGCGGTGGCCGCCACGGTTGTCACCGCGCCGTTGCTGAGCGGCTGCGTGGTCAACCTGGGCAACGACACCCCCGTCGCTTCGACGACCTCCGCGCCCATCGAGACCGAGACCCTCGAGCCCGCCCCTCAGGTCCAGGACGACCTGGCTGAGCAGACCGCGGCCCTCGAGGCTTTTGTGGAGGCCAACCGAGCGTCGGTCGAGGACCTCGTCAACGACCCCGACTTCGCCGAGGTCTACAGCGTCATCACGATCGAGGCCTTCCCGCCCGACACCGTCCTGTACGTGTACGTCTACAAGGACGAGATCAACGCCGAGCAGGCGGCGGCCAGCTTCGAGGCGGGCCGTGACACGTTCCAGCGGCTCGTGAGCGAGCAGCTCCTTCCGCAGATGCGGGACAACGGGATCACCGTCGACCCGAAGGTCTCGTGGAGCTACTTCCAGCCCGACCTCACGCACATCTGGACGGGCGTCTTCGGGGACAGCTGAGCCGGGCGCTCATCACGCGCTCATCACGCGACAGCGGGGACGGATCCCGCTGCTTGACGCCCGTCGGGACGGATCCCGCTACTCGACATCCACCTCGACGGCGCCCGTGAGGCGCTGCAGGTCGTCGTACGTGATGTCGAACACCGAGTGCGGCGTGCCCGCCGCGGCCCACAGCAGCTCGTGCTGCTTGAGCGCGACGTCGATGTATGTCCTGATGGGCGCCGGGTGCCCCACGGGCGCGACGCCGCCGATGGGCTGGCCCGTCGCCTCGCGCACCTGGTCGGCCGAGGCGCGGGTGATGGCCTGCGCGCCGATGCGGCCTGCGAGCGCGTCCGTGTTGACGCGGTGCGCGCCTGAGGTGAGCACGAGGATGGGCTCGCCGTCGGCGAGGAAGACGAGGGACGACGCGATGGCGCCGACGTCGCAGCCGAGCGCCGCCGCAGCCTCCGCCGCCGTGCGGGTCGAGTCCTCGAGGACACGCACCTCGGACTGCACTCCGGCGGCCTCGAGGATGCCCATGATGCGTTCATTCGAAGGATGCATGCGCACACGGTAACCTGCCCCGCATGCCCAATCCGACCATCGGGGAGCTGGTCGCCGCGCTCCGCGCCGCGCCCGCCCGATGCGGCCTCACGCGGGTCGTCCTCATCGACGGCCCGGCGGGAGCGGGCAAGTCCACTCTCGCGAACCGGCTCGCCGTCGCCCTGGGCGGGACGGCATCGGGCGGCGCCGGCACGTACGACCCCGCCGCGCCGCTCCCGGACGACGCTCCCGTGCAGATCGTCCACGGCGACGACATGTACGAGGGATGGTCGGGCCTCGCGACGCTCGACCGGGTGCTGCTCGACGAGATCCTGCTGCCGCTGGCGCGCGGCGAGGCGGGCGCGTTCCGCATGTGGGACTGGATCGCCGACCGCCGCACGCACGACATCGCGGTGCCGCCGCGGCCCTTCCTCCTCGTCGAGGGCGTGGGCGTCGCGCAGCGCCGGGCGCGGGAGCTCGCCTCGATCGTCGTGTGGGTCGAGGCGCCGTGGGAGGTGCGCCTGGCGCGCGGCCTCGAGCGCGACGGCGAGCACATGCGCGCCGAGTGGGAGCGCTGGGAGGCCGAGCAGAACGCCCATCACGCGCGCGAGGCCACCCGGTCATCGGCCGATGCCGTGGTCGACGGAACGCGGCCCGTCCCGGACTAGGCTGGGCGCCATCATGACCCACATCCTCGACGAGCTCGCGTGGCGCGGGCTCATCTCGCAGACCACCGGCGACGACGCTCTCCGCGAGCACCTCAGCGCGGGCCCGGTGACCCTGTATTGCGGCTTCGACCCCACGGCCCCGAGCCTGCACATCGGCAACCTCGTGCAGATCCTCACCGTGCGCCGCTTCCAGGACGTCGGCCACAGGCCGCTGCTGCTCGTCGGCGGGGCGACCGGGCTCATCGGCGATCCCAAGATGTCGGGGGAGCGGACGCTCAACCCCGTGGACGTGGTCCACGAGTGGGTCGAGCGCATCCGCGTCCAGATCGAGCCGTTCATGAGCTTCGAGGGCGAGAACGCCGCCCGCATGGTCAACAACTACGACTGGACCAAGGACCTCACCGCCATCGAGCTCCTGCGGGACATCGGCAAGTACTTCCGCCTGGGCACGATGCTGTCGAAGGACACCGTGGCGCGGCGCCTGAACTCGGAAGAGGGCATCTCCTACACGGAGTTCTCGTACCAGCTCCTGCAGGGCATGGACTTCCTCGAGCTGTACCGCCGCTACGGGTGCACTCTCCAGACCGGCGGCTCGGACCAGTGGGGCAACCTCACGTCGGGCACCGAGCTGGTGCGCAAGGCGGAAGGCGCGACGGTCCACGCCCTGTCGACGCCGCTCATCACGAAGGCGGACGGCACCAAGTTCGGCAAGACGGAGTCGGGCACGGTGTGGCTTGACGCCGCCCTGACGAGTCCGTACGCCTTCTACCAGTTCTGGCTCAACCAGGCCGATGCCGATGTGGTGGGCTACCTGAAGGTCTTCACCTTCCTGTCGCGCGAGGAGATCGCGGAGCTGGAGCGCGCGGTGGCCGAGGAGCCCTTCAAGCGCGAGGCGCAACGGGTGCTCGCGCGCGAGGTGACCACGCTCGTGCACGGCGCCGCCGCGACGGAGGCCGTCATCGAGGCCTCTCAGGCGCTGTTCGGACGCGGGGAGCTGGGAGGGCTCGACGAGCACACGCTGGCCGGCTGCGCGCAGGAGCTCGGCAGCGCTTCCGTGGCACCGGGTGTGGACGTCGTGGACGCTCTCGTGGCATCGGGAGTGGTGGAGTCGCGCAGCGCCGCCCGGCGTGCGATCGCGGAGGGAGGCGCGTACGTCAACAACGCCAAGGTGGAGTCGGAGGAGTTCGTCCTCACGGCCGCCGACGCGCTCGCCGGCGGGTACGTGGTCCTGCGGCGAGGCAAGAAGACCGTGGGTCTGGTTCAGATTTCTTCGTGAAGGTGATTCGGGAGGCTGCCGGCGCTCGCCCACACTTGAGCATCTACCAGGGACGATGCCGCGACACGCCCGAGATCCGCGCGATTTGACTGGCACCCGCGAGACACGTAATCTCATACCCGCTGCCAACGACGGAGCGCTCACCGCAGGACTGAAGAAGGCCGCGGGAGTGAACCCGAGCAGCAACCCTCGATCTAGCCGATACTCGGTCGCGCTTGCGCGTGAGTGGAGGTAAGATGGAGGGCCCCGGAACCCCGGTCGGACCACCGCGAGGCGGTTTGACAGAGGAGCTGGGGAAGCGTAAGTTAGAAGGGTTGCCCCAAATCCGGCCGGAGACGGCGGGATGAGGTGCGCGTCCGAACCTTGAGAACTCAACAGTGTGCCACATGTCGATGCCAAAACCTCCGGCATCGCGATGAGCTTCGGCTCGCGTGATGCAGGATTCCTTTGGTAACGAACAACAGTCAGTTGTTCACAGCCAGAACACAAACTTGTCCCTTCGGGGACGCCGTAGTTTGCTCATCCTTCGGGATGAGTGCACAAACCTTAACGGAGAGTTTGATCCTGGCTCAGGACGAACGCTGGCGGCGTGCTTAACACA
>QGUM02000053.1:0-12756 GCA_003242455.2 Actinomycetes bacterium | reverse complement strand
CGGCCCACGCGACCGTGGCGTCGTTGCCGACGACGCGGGCGCACACCATGAGCACCGCCTCGGGCACGACGGGGTTGACCTTGCCTGGCATGATCGACGAGCCCGGCTGAAGGTCGGGCAGGTAGATCTCCGCCAGGCCGGTGTTGGGGCCGGAGCCCATCCACCGCAGGTCGTTGCAGATCTTGGTGAGGCTCACGGCGATGACCTTGAGCGCCCCGGAGACCTCGACCAGGGCGTCGCGCGCCGACTGCGCCTCGAAGTGGTCGCGAGCCTCGGTGATCGGCAGCCCGGTGTCCTCCGCGAGCAGGGCGATGACGCGTTGCGGGAAGCCGGGAGGCGTGTTGATGCCCGTGCCGACGGCGGTGCCGCCCAGGGGCACCTCGGCGACGCGGGGCAGGGCCGCCTGCAGGCGCTCGATGCCGAGGCGCACCGCGGCCGCGTAGCCCCCGAACTCCTGGCCGAGCGTGACGGGGGTCGCGTCCATGAGGTGCGTGCGGCCGGACTTGTAGACGTGCGCGAACTCGCGCGCCTTGGCCTCGAGCGAGGACGCGAGGCGCTCCAGCTTGGGCACCAGGTCGCCTACGAGCGCCGACGCGGCCGCCACGTGGACGGAGGTGGGGAAGACGTCGTTGGAGGACTGCGACGCGTTGACGTGGTCGTTGGGGTGCACGTCCCGGCCCAGCGCGCGGGTGGCGAGCGTCGCGATGACCTCGTTGGTGTTCATGTTCGAGGACGTGCCGGAGCCGGTCTGGAAGACGTCCACCGGGAAGTGCGCGTCGTGCGCTCCGGAGGCGACCTCCTCCGCCGCGGCGACGATGGCATCGGCGATGTCCTTGTCGAGCACGCCCAGCTCGGCGTTCGCGCGGGCGGCCGCCTTCTTGATGCGCGCGAGCGCCTCGATGTGGCGCCGCTCCAGGGTGATGCCGGAGATGGGGAAGTTCTCGACGGCGCGCTGGGTCTGGGCGCGGTAGAGGGCGTCGGCGGGGACGCGGACCTCGCCCATGGTGTCGTGTTCGATGCGGTACTCGGCCATGAGGCCATTGTGTCAGGGCGGGGCCGGGGCGATGCGGCGGGCGGCCGCTCAGCGCACGGCCGGTCGACAACGTTGCCGACTCCGCGTCATGAAGCGGGCGTACGCGGCTCTCAGGAGGCATCAGGGGGGCCAAGGCAAGGAGGTCCCATGCACGCTGTCACCGAGACGACTGAGGCCCAGATGCTAGCCCTCGCGACCGATCCCGATCCCGCCGTCCGTGCCCGACTGGCCGCATCGTCCGCCATCGCCGGACGCTGGGCGCTCATGCGCCAGCTCGCGAGCGATCCGGACCTTCAGGTGCGGCGCGCGCTCGCGGACAACCCCGTCGCGCCCCGGGTCTACAGCGTCCCTGCCTTCCGCTCGCACCCGGCTCTGGTGCCCGAGCGGGAGCGCGTGCGCCGCTAGGGCCCAGCGGCTAGGGGGCGAGCTCGGCGGCGCCGGGCGGGTTCGCCCCCGCGCGCGAGACGGTGATGGCCGCGATGCGCGCGCAGCGCTCGAGGATCGCCGTCAGCGTCTCGGTGGAGGCCGATGCGAGGGCGGGCCGGGCGTCGGCGCCGAGCAGCCCCGCGCCCCACAGCCCGTCGATGAGCCCGCCCATGAACGAGTCGCCGGCGCCCACGGTGTCGACCACCTCCACGCCCGGCGCGGCGACATCGATCCGCCGGCCGTCACGCGTCCACGCCGTCGCGCCCTCGCCGCCGCGCGTCACGACCACGAGCGCGGGACCCAGCTCGAGCCACTCGCGCGCGGCCTCCCAGCCGACGCCGGTGAGCCACGCGACGTCCTCGTCGGAGACCTTGACGACGTCGGCGAGCTCGATGACGCGCCTGACCTTGGCCCATGCCGACGTCGGGTCGCCCATGAGCGACGGGCGGGCGTTCGGGTCGTACGTCACCGTGGCCGTGGCGCGAGCGCGCTCGACGATGCGCAGCACCTCCTCTCCTCCGGGCTCGAGCACCGCCGCGATGGAGCCGGTGTGCACCACCAGGGCATCGGGCCGGGGCGCGACGCCGGCAGGCAGGGCCCACGTGAGGTCGAAGTCGTACGTCGCGGCGCCGCTCGCGTCGAGGCGGGCGGTCGCGACGGAGGTGCGCTGGGCTCCCCACGAGCGGGGCAGGATCTCCACGCCCGAGGCTTCGAGATGGGCCGACACGGCGCGGCCGTGGTCGTCGTCGGCGATCCAGCACAGCAGGTCCACGGCGCGCCCGAGGCGGCCCAGGCCCAGCGCGACGTTGGCGGGGGAGCCGCCGGGATGGGCGGCGACGGAGCCGTCGGCGGCGTGGACGACGTCGACGAGCGCCTCGCCGACGACGAGGGCTCGGCCCTCGCGGTCAGCCGTGGTCACGTGTCCTCGTCCTCCTCGTCGGCGACGACCCCGATGACCCCGGCATCGGCCGCGTCGTCGACGTCCGCGATGTCGACGCGCGCGGCGCGGATGCGCTCGCTCGCTCCGTCGAGGAGGCTCTGGCAGCGGGCGGCGAGCGCCTCGCCGCGCTCCCACAGGGCGAGCGACTCGTCGAGGGTGGCGGCGCCCGCCTCGAGCTTGGCGACGATCGCGACGAGCTCGTCGCGGGCCTGCTCGTAGGTCAGGGAGTCGACGTCGGGCTGCGTGGAGGCCATGCGCCAACGCTACCTTCCTTCGGGCCCGGCCACGAGGCGCAGAAGGGGAATACCCCATAAATGGGGGCATTGCGCGTCATATCGGCGCTGGTGCCCCCTCTCATGGGGTACTCGACCTGAGTTTCACAATGAGGTGAACGATGTTCAGTGAGAACTATCAGCCGCGCACGGCTCTCGAGAGCGCCAAGAAGGCCCTCGACCCCAACCTGACCGATCACGAGCTGGCACAGCTCGCGTTCTCCGAGGAGGCGATGGTGCGCGCTGCGGTCGCCGAGCGCCCCAACACCCCCCTCACGACGCTCCTCCGGCTCGCCGCTGATGTCGCGCCGGCCGTCCGCGCGGGCGTCGCGCGCAACCAGCGGGTGGACATCCCGATCGAGCTTCGCGAGGACCTCGCCAAGGACAAGTCCCTGGAGGTCGTCTTCGCCCTGATCTCGAACCCCGCCGTTCCGGGCTCTCTCATCGGCAAGCTCGCTCGCAGCCGCAACCGGGACATCGCCATGGCGGCTCGCAAGCGCCTCCAGGAGTCGGGAGGAGCCGGGGCGCGCATCCTCAGCACCTTCGGCATCGCCACGAGCTGAATCGCCCGCCCGGTGCTGACGACGCCGGACGTCAGCCCCGGATCTGGGCCTCGGTCTCGCCTCGTGCGAGGCGCAGCCTGACGAGATCGCCTGGTCGCAGCGCCGCCGCGTCTCGCAGCACACCCCCGTCTGCGCCTCGCACGATGGCGTAGCCGCGATCGAGCGTCGCCTGCGGGCTGAGCGCCCTGAGCGCCGCCGTCGCCGCCTCGAGCGACGCCTCGGCGCGCGTCATGATCGCCACGAGCGCGGCGCCCGATGCGGCATGCAGCAGGGCGAGCCGCGCCCGATGCGGGTCGAGCATCCTGGCCGGCTGGGCGACCACGGGCCGGGTGCGCAGCTGGGCGAGCCCCGCGCGCTCGCGCTGGATGAGCGCGGCCACCGCGGCAGACGCCAGCTCCCTCAGCCCGGTCAGCTGCGCCCGCTCCTGGGCGACATCGGGCACGATGCGCTTGCCGGCGTCGGTGGGGGTGGACGCGCGATAGTCCGCGACGAGGTCCAGCAGGGGGGAGTCCTTCTCGTGTCCGATGGCGCTGACGAGCGGCGTGGCGATCTGGGCGGCCGCGCGCACGAGCACCTCGTCGCTGAAGGGCAGGAGGTCCTCGAGCGAGCCGCCGCCGCGCGCGACGACGATGACGTCCACCTCGGGCATCGCGTCGAGCTCGCGCATCGCGGCGACGGTCTCCGGCACGGCTCGCGCGCCTTGGACGGTGACGCGACGGATCTCGAAGCGCACGGCGGGCCAGCGGCGCTGGGCGTTCTCCACGACGTCGTGCTCCGCGTCGCCCTGGGTCGCGCACACGAGGCCCACGACGCGCGGCAGGAAGGGCAGTGGCACCTTGCGCTCGGCGTCGAACAGGCCCTCCGCGGCGAGGGCGGACTTGAGCATCTCGATGCGGGCGAGCAGGTCGCCGAGGCCGACGGTGCGCACCTCGCGACCGGCGAGCTGCAGCTCGCCGCTCTTGGTCCACCACTGGGGCTTGGCGTGGATGACCACCCTCGCGCCGTCCTCGAACGGCGTCCCGAGGGCGTCGACCTCCGATGCGGGCAGCGTCGCGCGCAGCGACATGTTCTCGTCGATGTCGCGCAAGGTGAGGAAGACCAGGTGCTTCCAGCGCTTGACGTTGAGCACCTGGCCTTCGACCCACACCGGCGACATGCGCGCGATGTACTCGCCGATCTTGGGGCTCAGGTGCCGCACGGGCCACGGCCGGTCGGGGCTCGTGTCGGCGGCGAGCGCGGGAAGCGTCACGTGCGCGTCGTCGACGGGCTCGGTCATGGCCTCCAGCCTGCCACGTAGGATGGACGTCATGAGCGCCGCCACCGCCAAGCGGGTCCTCCTTGCCGCTCCGCGCGGATACTGCGCGGGCGTCGACCGGGCCGTGATCGCCGTCGAGAAGGCTCTCGAGCTCCACGGCGCGCCCATCTACGTGCGCAAGGAGATCGTCCACAACAAGTACGTCGTGGAGACGCTGAGCCGGCGCGGAGCGATCTTCGTCGACGAGACCGACGAGGTGCCCGAGGGCGCCCGCGTCGTGTTCTCCGCCCACGGGGTCTCGCCCGCGGTGCGCGCGGCCGCCGAGGCTCGCCGCCTGCAGACGATCGACGCGACGTGCCCGCTCGTCACCAAGGTGCACAAGGAGGCGGTGCGCTTCGCACGCGAGGGCCAGACCATCCTCCTCATCGGCCACACCGGCCACGAGGAGGTCGAGGGCACGGCGGGCGAGGCTCCCGAGAGCACGATCGTCGTCAACTCTCCCGAGGACGTGGACACCATCGAGGTGCCGGATCCTGACAACGTGGTGTGGCTGTCGCAGACCACGCTGTCCGTCGACGAGACGATGGACACCGTGCGCCGCCTGCGCGAGCGCTTCCCTGCCCTCCAGGACCCCCCGAGCGACGACATCTGCTACGCCACGCAGAACCGCCAGGTCGCGGTGAAGAAGATCGCGCCGGAGTGCGACCTCGTCATCGTCGTGGGCTCCGCCAACTCGTCCAACTCGGTGCGCCTCGTGGAGGTCGCGCTGCTCAACGGTGCCAAGGCGGCGCACCGCATCGACCACGCGCCCGAGCTGCAGGACGCGTGGTTCGAGGGCGTGACGACGGTTGGCCTGACCTCCGGCGCCTCCGTGCCCGAGATCCTCGTCAAGGACGTGCTCGACGCCCTCGCGGCCCGCGGCTTCGCGGACGTGGAGGAGGTCCGCACGGCCACCGAGGACCTCATGTTCTCGCTGCCGCGCGAGATCCGCGCCGACCTCAAGGCCCGCGAGGCCGCGAGCGCCTGACGCCAGCGTCGCGCACCGGGCGCGGCTCGAGGTCGCGAGGCGTCCCCGTGACGGGCGATCAGGACTGCGTGTCCGCACCCTCCGCCGCGTCGGGCTGCGCGTCGTCCGCGGACGGCTCCGCGTCCTCCGCCGCATCGGCCAGCTCCGCGGAGGCGATCTGGCGGATCTCCGTCTCCACGCGCTCCGTGGGGGGCAGCTCAGCGGCGAGGTGCTGCATCTCGCCGAAGCGCCGCGCGCTCACCATGACGCGCGACTCGAGCGAGGCCACCGTGGCGTTGTAGGCCTTGCCCGCGTTGTCGAGGGCCTTGCCCACGCGCGACAGGTGGCCGCCCATCGTCACGAGGCGCTCATAGAGCTCCTTGCCCGTGGCGAGGACCTTCTGCGCGTTCTTGGCGAGAGCGTCCTCCTTCCAGGCATGGGCGACCGTCCGCAGCATCGCGACGAGCGTGGTGGGGGTGGCGATGACGACCTGCTTGCTGAAGGCGTACTCCTGCAGGGCCGGATCCTGCTCGAGCGCGGACTGGTAGAACGCCTCCGACGGCACGAACATGACGACGAACTCGGGCGCCGAGTCGAACTGCTCCCAGTACCTCTTGCTGGCGAGGTCGTCGACGTGCTTCTTGACCTGGCGCGCGTGGGCCTGAAGGCGCTCGGCGCGCACGGCCTCGTCGTCGGTCTCGAAGGCCTCGAGCAGCGCGTTGAGCGCGACCTTGGAGTCCACGACGATGGTGCGACCGCCCGCGAGCTTCACCGTGAGGTCGGGACGCAGGTTCTTGCCTTCGCCGTCGCGGACGGTCTCCTGCTCCTCGAAGTCGACGTGGTTCATCATCCCGGCGAGCTCGACGACGCGGCGCAGCTGGACCTCGCCCCAGTTGCCGCGGACGTCCGAGCGGCGCAGGGTGTTGATGAAGTCGGACGTCTTCTTGTCGAGGCGCTGCGACGCCTCGATCATCTGGCGCACCTGCTCGGCGAGGGCCGCCTGGCCCGCCGCACGCAGCCGCTCGGCCTCCGTGGTCTGGCGCTTGACCTCCTCGAGCGCTTTGGCCATGGGGTCGACGAGCTGCTTGACGGCCTCCTCGCGCTTGGCGAGCTCCGCCTCGCTCGCCTGCTGGGAGCGCTTGAGGCGCTCGTTGGCGACCTCGAGGAACTGCTCGCTGCTGGTGCGCAGGACGTCGGCCGCGAGGGCCTTGAACTGCTCCTTGAGCGCGTCGTGGTCGGCGCGCACCTGCGCGACGTAGCGCTCGTGCTCCTGACGCAGGGTCGCCTCGCGCTCCTGCGCGGCGGCGTTGACCTCGGCGACCTTGGCCTCGAGCAGGGCGACCTTCTCCTTGGCGACCGCGAGCTCGGTCCTGGCCTCGGCATCGGCGCCCCCCGTGCGCGCGGCTCGCAGCGACGCTGCGAGGTAGCCCAGGGCCGCGCCCACGAGCAGGCCCACGGCAAGCAAGAGGAATTCCATGCCGCCACTGTGGCACGATGGCCCGACACCGCCCTGGAGGCGCACCCGTCGAGGGTGCGACCAAGGTCCCGGTCCGGCGACACGCGAGCGCCTCAGAGTGTGACGTGCGTCACTTCTCACGCTCAGTCGAATGCCGCTCGTGCAAGCGTAATGCGTTCGTTACCAACGGTTTCTTACGATGAGCAAATCGTGAGGAAACGCCTCACGTTATTCGTGCGACTGCTCGGTGCTGCTCACAAGGGGCCCGCGCATGTCCGCGGTAATGGAAAGGAGTCGAGTATGAAGCTCGGCGTTTTTGCCAGGGGCGTGGCGGTCGCTTCGGTCGCCGCTCTTGCCCTGGCCGCGTGCTCGTCGTCGGGTTCCGACGACCCCACGGCCTCCGGTGCGCCCAGCGCGCCCGCCGGCGGTGCCATCGTCACCGCCAACGGCTCTGAGCCCGAGAACCCGCTGATCCCGGGCATGACGAACGAGGTCGGCGGCGGCCGCATCATCGACGCCATCTGGGCCGGCCTCGTCTACTACGACGCCGACGGCGCCGTGCACAACGACGTTGCCGAGTCGATCACGGTCGACGACCCGCAGCACCTCACGGTCAAGCTGCAGGACGGCTGGACGTTCACCGACGGCACCCCGGTGACCGCGCACTCCTTCGTGGACGCGTGGAACTGGAACGCCAACTCGGCGAACGCCTACTACAACCAGTACTTCTTCGAGGACATTGAGGGCTTCAGCTGGGACGAGCCCGTGGAGGCCATGTCCGGCCTCGAGGTCGTGGACGACCTGACGTTCACCATCTCGCTCAACAAGCCCGCCTCGGACTTCGCTCTGCGTCTGGGCTACTCGGCCTTCTACCCGATGCCTGAGGCGTTCTTCGCCGACCCGGAGGGCTTCGGTCAGAACCCGATCGGCAACGGCCCCTACATGCTCGCCGGCCCCGACGCCTGGCAGCACGACATCCAGATCGACCTCGTGGTCAACCCTGACTACAAGGGCGGTCGCGTGCCGCAGAACGACGGTCTGACGTTCATCTTCTTCGAGTCGCAGGACGCCGCCTACGCCGCGCTCCAGGACGACGCTGTGGACGTCATCGACGGTGTTCCGGACTCCGCTCTGGCCACCTTCGAGACCGACCTCGACGGTCGTGGCGTCAACCAGGCTGCCGCGATCTTCCAGTCGCTGACGATCCCCGGTTGGCTCCCGCACTTCTCCGGCGAGGAGGGCCAGCTCCGTCGTCAGGCCATCTCGATGGCGATCAACCGCGCTGAGATCACCGAGGTGATCTTCCAGGGCACCCGCACCCCGGCCTCCGACTTCACCTCGCCGGTGATCGACGGCTGGACCGACTCCCTCAACGGCTCCGAGGTCCTCGACTTCAACCCGGAGAAGGCGAAGGAGCTGTGGGCCAAGGCTGACGCCATCAGCCCGTGGGACGGCACGTTCAAGATCGCGTACAACGCCGACGGCGGCCACCAGGCCTGGGTCGACGCTGTGGCGAACTCGATCAAGAACACGCTGGGCATCAACGCGGAGGGCGAGCCCTACGCCGCGTTCGGTGACTTCCGTGCCACGGTGACCGACCAGGACAACCCGATCCAGGCGTCCTTCCGCACCGGTTGGCAGGCCGACTACCCCGGTCTGTACAACTTCCTCGGCCCGCTCTACGCGACCAACGCCGGCGCGAACGACGGCAAGTACTCGTCGGCCGAGTTCGACGCGCTGCTCCAGCAGGGCATCACCGAGACGGACGCCGATGCGGCCAACGCTGCGTTCCAGAAGGCGCAGGAGGTCCTGCTCAAGGACCTGCCCGTCCTGCCCCTGTGGTACTCCAACGTGACCGGCGGCTACTCGTCGCTCGTGTCGAACGTGGAGTTCGGCTGGAACTCGGTTCCGCTCTACCACAACATCACCAAGAACTAGTGATGGCGTGACGCGGGGGCCCGCCTCGACTACGGTCGAGGCGGGCCTCTCGTCCGCGCGGACCCGTTTCCGCCCTTACCCTTGTTGACAGGACAGTTCTCTTGACCACCGGAATGGGGACAGCACCGTGTTGAGATACGTGCTTCGTCGCCTGCTCCAGGCGATCCCCGTCTTCTTCGGAACGACGCTCATCATCTACGCGCTCGTGTTCCTCATGCCGGGCGACCCGGTCCTCGCGCTCTTCGGCGATCGCACCCCGAACCCGACGCAGCTGGCGAACATCCGCGCGCAGTACCACCTTGACGACCCGTTCATCGTCCAATACCTGCACTACATGAAGGGCGTGGTCACCGGCGACCTCGGCACCACCTTCTCCGGACGCTCCGTGAACGAGGTCTTCGCCGGAGCCTTCCCCGTGACGCTCAAGCTCGTCGCCCTGGCGACCGTCTTCGAGCTCATCCTCGCCGTGATCGTCGGCCTCATCGCCGGCCTGCGCAAGGGCAAGCTCTTCGACAACACGAGCCTCGTGGTGGCGCTCGTGTTCAACTCCATCCCCGTCTTCGTCGCGATGTTCGTCGCGCAGTACTTCGTCGCCATCAAGTGGGACCTCGCTCCCGCGACCGTCGGCGGCAACACGACCTTCGGCGCCATGTGGCTGCCGGCGCTCGTCATCGCGCTCACCGTGTTCGTGACGGGCATGCGACTCATGCGCGGCTCCGTCATCGAGTCGCGCGACCAGGACTACGTGAAGACCGCGTATGCCAAGGGCCTCACCAACCGTCAGGTGGTGCCGACCCACATCATGCGCAATTCGCTCATCCCGGTCATCACCAACTCCGCGGCCAGCTTCGGCTACCTGCTCGCCGGCACCACCGTCACCGAGGGCATCTTCAACATCCCGGGCGTCGGCCTCGTGCTGTTCAAGGCGATCCTGCAGGGAGAGGGCCCCACGATCGTCAGCTTCGTCACGATCCTGACCATCATCTACGTGATCGTGAACATCCTGGTCGACCTGCTGTACGCCGTACTCGATCCGAGGATCCGCTATGCCTAGGCCCAAGCCCGAGCACTATGTCGCTCCCGTCGACGAGTCCGCCATGATCGTCGTCGACGCCCCTCACCTCGCCAGCCGCAAGTCGAACCTCTGGCTCGACGCGTGGCGCGACCTGCGCAAGCGCCCGCTGCTGTACGTGGCGCTCGCCATCGTCGCCGTGGTCCTGCTCATGGCGATCTTCCCGACGATCTTCACCCAGGTGCCGCCGAACGACGAGTGCTACCTCGCCAACAGCAACGGCGCCCCGGAGCCGGGCCACCCGCTCGGCTTCACCCGCCAGGGCTGCGACGTGTGGGCCCGCATCGTGTGGGGCGCTCGCACCTCGCTCCTCGTGGGCCTGCTGACCGTCCTCATCACCGCCGTCATCGGCATCCCCATGGGCGCGTTCGCCGGCTACTACGGCGGCGCCGTCGACTCCGTGCTGTCGCGCATCGGCGACATCTTCTACTCGGTGCCCTACTTCCTCGCGGCCGTCGTCGTCATGAGCGTGATCCAGCCCGAGCAGCGAAATCCGCTGACGATCTCCTTCGCCATCGGAGGATTCTCCTGGGCTGTGCTGGCGCGCCTTCTGCGCGCCGAGATCCTGCAGGTGAAGAACCGCGACTTCGTCACGGCCTCGCGCGCCCTGGGCCGCTCGCGCTTGTCGACGCTCGTGGGCCACGTGCTTCCCAACTCCATGACGCCCGTCATCGTGTCGCTCACCATCTCGCTCGGCGCGGCGATCGTCGCCGAGGCGACGCTGAGCTTCCTGGGCATCGGCCTGGGCTCGAGCACGATGTCGTGGGGCAATGACATCTCGCAGGCGCAGTCGACCATCCGCACGGCTCCGCTGACCCTGCTGTACCCGTCGGTCGCGCTGACCGTCACGGTGCTCGCCTTCATCATCTTGGGCGAGCTCGTGCGCGACGCGCTCGACCCGAAGGCGAGGGCCCGCCGATGACTCCCCGCGACGACAAGAAGGCTGCCCGCGCCGCGTCTGCGGGCTCGGAGCAGGAGACGGTCATCGTCGAGTCGACGCCGACCGCGGCGAGCGCCCGCACCGCCGCCGCCGTGTCGGACCCCAGCGTCCCGCTCGTGTCGGTGCGCGACCTGCGCGTCACGTTCAAGACCCAGATGGGCGAGGTGGAGGCCCTGCGCGGCGTCTCCCTCGACATCTACCCGGGCGAGACCGTGGCGATCGTGGGCGAGTCCGGCTCCGGCAAGTCCACGACGGCCACTGCGATCATCAAGCTCCTGCCGGGCTCGGGTCGCATCGTGGGCGGTTCCATCACCGTCGAGGGCCGTGACGTCACGGACTTCAACAACGACAAGATGGCGTCGATCCGCGGTCGCGTGATCGGCTACGTGCCGCAGGACCCGATGTCCAACCTCAACCCCGTGTGGTCGGTGGGCAAGCAGGTCGAGGAGGCGGTGCGCGCCAACGGCCTCGCCACGTCCCGAAAGGAGGTGCGCGAGCGCGCCATCGAGGTGCTCAAGGAGGCGGGCCTGTCGGACGCCGAGCGCCGGATGAAGCAGTTCCCGCACCAGTTCTCCGGCGGCATGCGCCAGCGCGTGCTCATCGGCATCGGCCTGGGCGCGGACCCCAAGCTGCTCATCGCCGACGAGCCCACCTCTGCCCTCGACGTGACGGTCCAGAAGGTCATCCTCGACCACATCGCAGACCTCACGACCCGCAAGGGCACGGCGCTCCTGCTCATCACGCACGATCTGGGCCTCGCGGCGGACCGCGCCGAGAAGCTCATCGTCATGCACCAGGGCAAGATCGTGGAGTCCGGCCCCACGGCGGAGGTGCTGCGCGACCCGCAGCACCCGTACACCCGCACGCTCATCGCGGCCGCCCCGTCGCTCGCCTCGCGCCGCATGCGCGTGCGCGGCGCCGAGTCGATCGCCGCGACCGGAGGGGTGGACCTCGTCACGGTCGCCGCCAAGCGCGACGACAACCCCGAGCTCAAGCCCGGCGAGGGCCCGGTCATCAAGGTGACCGACCTCACCAAGATCTACTCGATCCGCCGCGGCAGCTTCCGCACGGAACCCCTCGTCGCCGTGGACAACGTGAGCTTCGAGGTCATGCGCGGCACCACGCTCGCCCTCGTGGGCGAGTCCGGCTCGGGCAAGACCACGGTCGCGAAGATGATCCTCGGCATCGAGACTCCCACCTCGGGCGAGATCGAGGTGGGCGGCAAGTCCATCTCCAAGCTCTCCTCGCGTGAGGCCTTCGCGCTGCGCCGCACCATGCAGCCGGTCTTCCAGGACCCCTACGCATCGCTCGACCCGCAGCGCTCCATCGGCGCGATCATCGCCGAGCCGCTCAAGGTCCACAACGTGGGCGATCGCAAGGAGCGGCATGCGCGCGTGGCCGAGCTGCTCGAGCAGGTGGCCCTGCCCACCTCGCTCGCGCACCGCTACCCGAACGAGCTGTCCGGCGGTCAGCGTCAGCGTGTGGCCGTGGCGCGTGCCCTCGCTCTGAAGCCTGACATCGTCGTGCTGGACGAGGCGGTCTCCGCTCTCGACGTGCTGGTCCAGGCGCAGGTGCTGGAGCTGCTCACGAGCCTCCAGGAGGAGCTGGGCCTCACGTACCTGTTCATCACCCACGACCTCGCCGTGGTCCGCCTCGTGGCGGACGAGGTCGCCGTGATGGAGAAGGGCGCCATCGTCGAGCGCGGCGCGACGGACACGATCTTCGAGAAGCCGCAGCAGGAGTACACCAAGCGCCTGCTCGAAGCGATCCCTGGCTCGGGCTTCGACTGGGGCACCCGCTCCTAGTCGTCCCGGCCGCCGGCGACGTCGGCATCGGCCGGAGCCTGAGCATCGGC
>QGUM02000165.1:0-2917 GCA_003242455.2 Actinomycetes bacterium | reverse complement strand
TCATCACGACGCCGCGTCAGCGCGCGGCTGCACGTGCGACGTCTGCGGAGTGAGCTGGCGCTCGAGGGGACGTGCCGCGACCGGCACCGTGACCGTCTGGTGGAGCTGAGGGGATTCGAACCCCTGACCTTCTCATTGCGAACGAGACGCGCTACCAACTGCGCCACAGCCCCATGCCCTCCGGCTCGGAAGCCGTCGGAGCGGGATACAGCGTATCACCGGAGCGCGCCGCGCACGTAACCGCGCACGCGCTCCGGCGACCGCATCGGCCCCCACGAGCCTCGGGGAGGGTCTCGCCGGCCGCCTCCCCTTCCAGCCTCGTTACTGCGCCTCGCGCTGGGCCACGCGCACGAGCGAGACGAGCACCTCGTCGGCCACGCCGCGAGCCCGAGCCTCGGCCACGAGGGACGCGACCTTGACGTGCAGCTCGCCCAGCTCGCCCGCGTGCGCGGAGATCACCGCGCCGCGACCGGGCCGCATGTCCACGAGGCCCTCGTCGCGCAGCTCCTGGTACGCGTGGAGCACGGTGTGGAGGTTGACGTCGAGCTCCTCGGCCACGGTGCGCGCCGGCGGCAGCCGCTCGCCCACCTTGAGCGCACCCCGCGCGACGTCCGCGCGGATCGAGGCGGCGATCTGCGCGAACAGCGGCTCGGTCGAGGAGGCGTCGATGCGCAGCAGCATCACGCCCTCCCCTCGTCCGCGCCCGACGTCGTGGCGGCCCGCTGTGCGAGCGCAGTCAGCAGCCCGGCGCCGGTCGCGGCGTCGTCGACCGTCACCGCGATGTCGCGGCCGGACGTGCGGCTCACCCAGATCGCCTCGCCGTCGCGCAGGACGACGCCTTCCGCGCCGGGCCGCAGACGCCAGCCCCAGCCGCCGAAGTCGGCGATGCCGTTCACCTGCGCGACGCGCGCGCTCTCGACGTCGTGGAGCGCCACGACCTTGCGGGGCCATCCCAGCACACCGCGGACGGTCAGGCCCGCCTCGCTCACGGTCACCGTGACGGTGGTGAACGTCAGGGCCGCCAGGCCGATCACCACGCCGACCGCGATCCCCAGCCAGCCGGCCGCGGGCTCGGACGGGAGCACGGCCACGCCGATGCCGCCCACGAGGATGGCGGCCGCCACGAGCAGCACCATGAACCAGCCGGTCATCGACTGCGTCCGGGCCCACATGGCCTTCTCGCCGTCGCCGAGCGCGATGGCCGTTCCGGCCGTGGTCTCCTCGCGCACGGTGTCCTGCTTGGGCTGCACGAACCAGGCCGCAAGACCCGCGACGACGGAGGCCGCATACGAGGACCAGATGACGGGCGCGATGCTCGGGGCATCGGCGGCGGCGTCGAGGCCGCGCTGGATGGCGAGCGAGCCGACGAACAGCACGCCGAGCAGCACCGCGAGCGCGAGCGCCGTCGCGCCGAGCAGGCGCGTCACAGGGCCTCGGCGCCCGCGGCGGAGCACCGGCAGCGCGGTGGCGGCGAGCAGCGCCGGCAGGCCGAGCATGAGGAGCGGGCCCACCACGAGCATGAGCCCGACGGGGCCGGTGCCGTCGACCTCGCCGCCGGGACCCCAGTGGGTCGCGATCGGGTCGGGCAGCGCTCCGCGCCACGCGAGGGCGAGCACCAGGCTCACCACCGTGATGATCGCCGGCAGGATGAGGCCGACGACGGTGAAGGTGCGCACGACGCGCCCCTGGTGGATCGGGGTGGGGGTCATGGGGACTCGCCTCCTTGTCTCCGGTTGTTATAGAGCAACTATAACAGCAAGCAGGAGGTTTGGGTACGCGCCTCCGCGTCGGAGGCGTCGCCCAGCGAGACTGCGCCGAGGAGCGGCAAGGGTGACGCCCAGCGAGACCGCGACCGTGAGCGGCCCGGAAAGCGCTCGGCGCCGCCTGCCCTGAGGCAAGCGGCGCCGAGCGGGAGGCCGTCGCGGCTCAGGAGGCCGCGAGGATGTCCACCACAAAGACCAGAGTCGCGCCGCCCGGGATGGACCCCGTGCCGGCGTCGCCGTAGCCCAGGTCGGACGGGACGACGAGCAGCACCTGGCTGCCGACCGCCTGCCCGGCGAGTCCCTGGACCCAGCCGTCGATGAGGGCGCCGTCCGCGAGGCGGAAGGTCGCGGGGGCGCCGCGGTCCCACGAGGAGTCGAACTGCTCGCCGTCCCACAGCCAGCCTGTGTAGTGGACGGTCACCGAGTCGCCGACCTCGACCAGATCGCCCTCGCCCTGGATGACAGGCTGGGCCACGAGCTCGGCCGACTCGGTCGCGCCCTCGAAGCTCACGCTGGGCTTGCCGCTGCCGTCACGGGTCACGACGGGAAGGCCCGCGATGGGCTCGACCTCCTCGCCGGCGGCACGCTCGAGCACCTCGGTGCCGGAGGTCACGGTCACCGCGAGGAACAGCGCGTCGCCCGACTGGAAGTCGGGGAAGGCGTAGATGAGCTCGGCTCCCACGTGCTTGCCGGCGAGGACGTCGTACAGCACGGTGTCCATCGTGTCGGGGCCGTAGGTGATGGTCTCGCCGGCGCCCACCTCGTAGGTCGAGTAGAGAACCTCTCCGGTGGATCCCTGGTACGCCTGGTAGTCGACCGTGATGAGCATGCCCTCCTCGATCGCGGCGCCCGAGCCGTCGGTGAGGAAGCGCGCCGCGGTGCCGGACACCTGAGCGGGCACGTCGAACGCGAGGGCAGGCAGTCCGTTGTCGTCGATGTGCCACGTCATCGACTCGAGCAGCTCGGCGTCGGAGGGGCTGGTCACGCCGGGGCCCGTCACGGTGGGCTCAGAGTCGGACGGGGCGCACGCGCTCAGCGCGAGCGATGCGGCCGCGACGAGCGCGACGGCGGCGATGCGGGTCTTCACAGGGTCTCTCCTTGGCTTTCGTGGCGCCTCAGTCTCCCACAGGACTCCGCACGCCCGGCACGGCTGC
>QGUM02000164.1:0-2961 GCA_003242455.2 Actinomycetes bacterium | reverse complement strand
TGGTCTCGTCCTTGGTGACGACGACCTTGCGGGCCTGGCCGAGCAGGTCGAGCGTGGTGTTCTCGAGCGAGAGGCCCACGGACTCGGAGATGACGGTTCCACCGGTGAGGATCGCCATGTCCTGCAGCATCGCCTTGCGGCGGTCACCGAAGCCGGGCGCCTTGACCGCGACGGCCTTGAAGGTGCCGCGGATCTTGTTCACGACGAGCGTCGCGAGAGCCTCGGACTCGACGTCCTCCGCGATGATCGCGAGCGGCTTGCCGGTCTGCATGACCTTCTCGAGCACCGGGACCAGGTCCTTGACCGAGCTGATCTTGGACTCGACCAGGAGCACGTAGGCGTCCTCGAGGACGGCCTCCTGGCGCTCGGGGTCGGTCACGAAGTAGGCGGAGAGGTAGCCCTTGTCGAAGCGCATGCCCTCGGTCAGCTCGAGCTCGAGGCCCAGAGCCGAGGACTCCTCGACGGTGATGACACCCTCCTTGCCGACCTTGTCCATAGCCTCGGCGATGAGCTCACCGATCGCCGGGTCGGCGGCGGAGATGCCAGCGGTCGCGGCGATCTCCTCCTTGGTCTCGACCTCCTTGGCGGCGTTGAGCAGCTCGCGAGTCACAGCCTCGACGGCCTTCTCGATGCCCTTCTTGAGCGCGATGGGGTTCGCGCCGGCGGCGACGTTGCGCAGACCCTCCTTCACGAGAGCCTGGGCGAGCACCGTGGCGGTCGTCGTGCCGTCACCGGCGACGTCGTCCGTCTTCTTGGCGACCTCCTTGACCAGCTCCGCGCCGATCTTCTCGTACGGGTCGTCGAGCTCGATCTCCTTGGCGATGGAGACGCCGTCGTTGGTGATGGTGGGGGCGCCCCACTTCTTCTCCAACACGACGTTGCGGCCCTTGGGGCCCAGGGTGACCTTGACGGCGTCGGCGAGGGCGTTCATGCCCCGCTCCATGCCGCGGCGGGCCTCCTCGTCAAAGGCAATGATCTTTGCCATGGGGTGTGTTCCTCTTTCGATGGATGGTGACGCACCCGATGCCCGCGACGGACGGCGTCCCGGCCCGGAGTTCACGTCCCTCCGGACCTGGGCGCCTCATCGCATGCGTCGAACACTCGTTAGCACTCAACCGAGGCGAGTGCTAATGCGATTCTGGCACTCTCGATGGTCGAGTGCAAATGACGCGGCGCGCTCTCGCGGACGGCGAAACTCCCTGGGAGGCGAGGCAGGCGGGACGGCCGAAGCGCGCATCGGGCCGGGCGCGGGAGATGCGCCCGCGGCTTACGCGTCGGGGTTGGTGACGAGCAGGACCTCGATGCCGCCGTTGGACGTGGTGCCCTGCTCCACCGCGCCGATGCCGAGCACCGAGGCGACCTGCTGCGCCGTGGTGATCTGCGACGCGTCGGAGTAACGGACGGTGTTGGCGGCGGGCTTGGCGCCCGTGAGGTTGCTCGCGGTCACGTCACTGAAGCCGCTGGCCTTGAGCTCCTCCGCCTGCTTGCCGGCGAGGCCCTGGATGCCCGCGCCGTTGAGCACCGTCACCGGGGTCGCGAGGTCGATGGGCGGAGCGGTCTCGGAAGGCGACGGCGATGCGGACGGCGAGGGCGTCGGCTCCTCGGCGGGCTCATCGGTGGGGACGCCGGTCACGATCGTCTGGGTGATGGTCGGCGTCGGGACCGAGCCGAGCGGGGGCAGGCCCTCGCCGCCCGACTGCTTCCACAGGTACCAGGAGACGCCCCATGCGAGACCGCCTGCAAGGACGAACACGATGAAAGGGGCCGCGATCTTGGCGCCGATGCCGCCCTTGCGCCGATGCACGCCCACGGGACCGCCGGCTTGGGCCAGGTGATCGAACTCGTCGGGCGGGTACTCGGACACGCGGAAACTGTACTAGGAGTTTGCGTTCTCCCAGGGACGCGAGCCCCGTCCGCGCTGGCGGCTCGCGCGCATGCGGCGCAGGCGCTTGACCAGCATGGGGTCCGCCTCGAGCGCGGCGGGCGAGTCGATGAGGGCGTTGAGGACCTGGTAGTACTCGGTGCTCGACATCCCGAACAGCTCGCGGATGGTGTCCTCCTTGGCGCCGGCGTACTTCCACCACTGGCGCTCGAACTGGAGGATCTGGGCGTCGCGCTCGGACAGGGCGGCACCGACTGAGGAGACCGTGCGCTCGTGCTGGGCAACTGCCATACCGGCAGGCTACCGCGTGAATCACATGGATGTCATTTCCCGCTGCCGGTCGTGCTCAGGGGACTCCCGGGGCCGAGCGCGACTACGCTCGCCTCCATGTCCGACGCCTGGCGCAGCACCGTCGCGCCCGACTGGGCCGCGGCCCTCGACCCCGTCGCTCCCGTGCTCGCGCGCATCGGCGTCTTCCTTCGCCAGGAGATCGCGGCCGGGCGCGGGTATCTCCCGGCATCGGGCGACATCCTCAACGCCTTCCGCCGGCCCATGGCCGACGTGCGCGTCCTGCTCGTGGGGCAGGATCCCTACCCCACGCCCGGCGACCCCATGGGGCTGTCCTTCTCCGTCCCGCCCGGACGCCCGATGCCCCGCTCCCTCGCCAACATCGCGCAGGAGCTCGCGGCGGACACGGGCGAGAGGCTCGTCACCGGCGACCTCACTCACTGGGCCGATCAGGGCGTCATGCTGCTCAACAGGTGCTTGACGGTGCGCCCCGGGGAGCCGGGCTCGCATCGGGGCGTGGGCTGGGAGGAGTTCACGGCGCACGCGATCCAGGCGCTCGTCGCGCGCGGCGGGCCGCTCGTCGCGATCCTGTGGGGGCGGGATGCGCAGGGGCTCGCGCCCATGCTCGGGTCGGTGCCGCGAGTGGAGTCTGCGCATCCGAGCCCGCTGAGCGCCTCGCGCGGCTTCTTCGGATCTCGGCCGTTCTCGCGCGTCAACGCGCTGCTGGCCGAGCAGGGGGCAGAGCCCATCCGCTGGGGCACGCCGGCCTAGTGGATCCGTAGGCACGCCGA
>QGUM02000163.1:0-2975 GCA_003242455.2 Actinomycetes bacterium | reverse complement strand
TCGTCTCCGTGTACATCCACTCGGGAGAGGCGGGCACGCCCAAGATGGACGCGAAGTACGAGTTCCTGGACCGCATGACGGAGCGCCTGGCGGAGATGCAGGACGCGTACCCGCGTGCGGTCGTCATGGGCGACTTCAACATCGCCCACACGAACAACGACATCAAGAACTGGAAGGGCAACCTCAAGACCGCCGGCTTCCTGCCCGAGGAGCGCGCCTACCTGGACCGCTGGTTCGGCTCCGGCTGGGTGGACGTGCACCGCACGCTCGCCGGCGACGTCCAGGGCCCGTACACATGGTGGTCGCAGCGCGGCAAGGCGTTCGACACGGACACGGGCTGGCGCATCGACTATCAGATGGCCACGGCGGAGCTCGCGGGGCGCGCCTCGAGCGCGCGTGTCGACAAGGCGCCGTCCTGGGACACGCGCTGGAGCGACCACGCTCCGCTCGTCATCGACTACGAACTGTAGGGGCTGCGCCGCGCGGCTCGGGCCGGGCGGCGCGCCTCGCGCGGGCGCGATGCCCCTGGCGCGCCGCGGGCGTCACAGCACGGCGTAGTGCGGCAGCGGCAGACCCCGCTGCTCGTAGGCGGCGTCGATCGCCTGGGTGACGCGCCACACCTCCGCGCGCCGCACGAGCGCGACCACGGCGCCCCCGCGTCCCCAGCCCGTCAGATGCGCGCCGAGCGCCCCGGCCTCGAAGGCCGCGTCAACCGTCGCGTTGAGCAGGTCGGAGCTGAGGTCGAAGTCCTGGTCCAACGACGCGTGCGAGCGGTACATCGCCTTGCCGATCGCCACGAAGCGCTCGTGCGCGGGGCCGGTGCCCGCGAGCTCTCCCAGCACCAGGCGGACTCGGTCGTTCTCATGGAGCACGTGCCGGGCGCGCTTGCGCAGGATGGGGTCCGCGATCCGCTCCACGTCGCGCAGGGGAGTGGGCCGCTGCTCCAGCTCGCGCAGGCTCGACACGCCCAGCGCGGCGGCCGCTGCGGCGCACTCGGCGCGGCGCTGGGCGGAGATCTCGTGGTTGGACTCCGGGCGCACGAGGGTGTCGATCCACAGCAGGGTGAGCCCGTACTCCGGGAAGTACATGGGCGTGTGCAGCGCCTCGGGGGGTGAGTGGTCGAAGTCGAGGACGAGGGCCTCGCCGGGCTCGCAGCGCAGCACCGTGTGGAGGTCCAGGCCGCCCGACGGGGCGCCGTGGTCGGGCGCGCCCACGAACACCGACTCGCCCTCGACGCACGCCTCCGCGAGCTCGACACGGCCCGCGGGAGTGTCGAGCGCGAGCCCCCACAGCTCGTTGGCCATGAGCGCTACGGCCGCGCTGAGCGCCGCCGAGGAGGACATGCCCACACGGTGCGGCACGCACGACGTCACCGCGATGCTCATGCCTTGGCCGAAGAACCCGCGCTCCTGCAGGGCCCACAGCACGCTCGCAGGCCGCGCGGGCCATCCGGTCACCTCGCCGGGGTGCAGTTCGTTGAGGTCGCCGAACCATGCGACTCCCGGGCCCTGCAGCGCGTCCCCGTCATCGAGCACGATGCGGATCTGGCTGTCCGCGCGCGGCACGGCCGCCACGTACGCCCGGTGCGGCAGCACGGTGGGCAGTGCGAGGCCGCGGTTGTAGTCGGTGTGGTCGCCGATGAGGTTGACCATGCCGGGCGCGGACAGCTCGTGGCGCGCGGTCTCACCGAACGTGTCGCGCAGCAGGTTCCATGCGCGCTCTGAGCCCTCCGCTTCGCTCCACGCGTGATACCACCGACTCGGGTCCGGGAGGTCCGGTGCGGGCATGTGCCCATCGTGTCATGAGAGGGGCATCGTGCACGATAGCCCCGAGCGCGTGTGTCAGCGGTTCACCGTGACGCCCAGCGGCCGGCCGGCGAGGCCGCGCTTGCGGCTGCCGAGACCGCGCGCGATCTCCCGCAGCACGACGGCGGCAGGAGAGTCGGGCGCGGACAGGACGACCGGGGTTCCCGAGTCGCCGCCCTCGCGCGCCGCGATGTCGATGGGGACCTGGCCCAGCAGGGGCACGTCCTTGCCCAGGGACGCGCTGAGCCGGGCCGCGACGGCCTCGCCGCCGCCCGAGCCGAAGAGCTCCAGGCGCGAGCCGTCGGGCTGAGGCAGCCACGACATGTTCTCGATGACACCCACGACTGACTGCGACGTCTGAGTCGCGATGGCTCCCGCGCGCTCCGCGACGTCCGATGCCGCGGGCTGGGGAGTGGTGACGACCACGAGCTCGGCGTGGGGCAGGAGCTGGGCCACCGAGATGGCGATGTCGCCGGTGCCGGGAGGCAGGTCCAGGAGGAGCACGTCGAGGTCCCCCCAGAAGACATCGGCGAGGAACTGCTCCAGGGCGCGGTGGAGCATCGGGCCGCGCCACACGACGGGCTGGCCGTCCGGCACGAACATGCCGATGCTCACGGCCTTCACCTCGTGCGCGATGGGCGGCAGCAGCATGTCGTCGAGCCGTGTGGGCTGCCCCTCGATGCCGAGCATGCCCGGGATGGAGAAGCCGAAGATGTCCGCGTCGAGCACGCCGACCTTGAGCCCGTCCGCGGCCATGGCGACCGCGAGGTTCGCGGTGACGGTGGACTTGCCCACGCCGCCCTTGCCGGAGGCGATCGCGTAGACCCGCGTGAGGTTGCCCGGCTGGGTGAAGGGGATGACCGGCTCGGGCTTGCCGCCGCGCAGGCTCGAGCGCAGCGCCTGGCGCTGCTCGTCGGTCATCACGCCCAGCTCGATGCGCACGTCCTCGATGCCCGGGACCGTGCGAGCCGCGGCGTCGACGTCCTGGGTGATGCGCTCGCGCATCGGGCATCCCTGGGTGGTCAGGTCGATGCCGATCGTCGCGAGCGCGCCGTCCACCTCGACCGAGCGGACCATGCCGATGTCGGTGATGGGGCGGCGGATCTCGGGATCGATCACGGTTGCGAGCGCAGCGCGGACGTCCTCGATGGTGGGCATGCGTCCATCGTA
>QGUM02000052.1:0-13145 GCA_003242455.2 Actinomycetes bacterium | reverse complement strand
CGCCGTCGCGGTGCTGGGCGGGCGCGACGGCCACGAGCGTCCCGTGCTCGCCCGCCGCAGCGTGTTCGCGCCGCGCGGTCACGCCGAGCTGCTGGCCGGGCTCGTGCGCGACGCGCTCGCGGAGGCGGGCGCGGGCCGTCCCGGCCGCGTCGTCGTCGGCACCGGCCCCGCTCCCTTCACCGGCCTGCGCGTCGGCATCGTCACGGCCCGCACGCTCGCGCACGTGTGGGGCGTCCAGGTCGACGGCGTGTGCTCGCTCGACGGCATCGGCGCGGCGCGCTCTGGCGAGGTCACGGCCGTCGCGGACGCGCGCCGTCGGGAGGTCTACTGGGCGACGTACCGCGACGGCGTACGCGTCGCCGGTCCCCAGGTGTGCTCCGCTGCGGACGTGCCGGTCCTGGGCGACGTCGTCGGCCGGGGCGCGCTGCTGTACCCCGAGGCGTTCCCCGGCGCGACCGACGCGGACCCCGACCCCGCCGTGCTCGTCGCCGTGGCCGATGCCGCCCGCGCCCGCGGCGAGGACCTCCCCACGGAGCCGCTGTACCTGCGTCGGCCCGATGTCCACGGGGTGAGCGCATGAACGCCCGGGAGATGCTGCGCGTGAGCCTGCGTGACCTCGCCGAGGGCGACCTCGACTGGGTCGCCGCCCAGGAGCAGGAGATCTTCGGCGCGGGGGCGTGGTCGCCCGCGCTCATCCGCGAGGACTTCCGCTACGGCAACAAGCGCTATCGCGGCGCCGAGGTCGACGGCGAGCTCGTCGGCTGGGCCATCTACGGCTTCGACGGCGACGCCTTCCACCTCATGAACATCGCCGTGACGGCCGCGAGCCGGGGCCGGGGCGTGGGGCGCGCCCTCATGGAGGACTGCATGGCGGAGGCGCGCTCCGTGGGCGCGAGAGAGGTGTGGCTCGAGGTCGCCGTGACGAACCAGGCCGCGATCGCGCTGTACCGCGCCTTCGGGTTCGAGGACGTGCGCCTCCGGCCCCGCTACTACCAGCCGGAGGACGTCGACGCGCTCGTCATGCGTCGCCGTCTGGGAGGTGAGGCATGAGCGAGCTGATCCTGGGCATCGAGAGCACGTGCGACGAGACGGGCGTCGCCCTGGTGCGCGGCACAGAGCTCGTCGCGGACGTCGTGGCCTCGTCCATGGACGAGCACGCGCGCTTCGGCGGGATCGTGCCTGAGGTCGCCTCGCGCGCCCACCTCGAGGCCTTCATCCCCACGCTCGACGAGGCCGTGTCCCGCTCCGGCCACTCGCTCGCAGATGTGGACGCGATCGCCGTCGCAGCCGGACCCGGCCTGGTGGGCTCGCTCACGGTGGGAGTCGCGGCGGCCAAGGCGCTCGCCCTCGCCCTGGGCAGGCCGCTGTACGGCGTCAACCACGTCGTCGGGCACGCGGCCGTGGACGAGCTCGTCCACGGCGAGATGCCGCCGCGCTCGATGGCGCTCGTCGTCTCCGGAGGCCACACGTCGCTGCTGCTCGTCGACGACATCGCGACGGATGTCACGGAGCTGGGCCACACGCTCGACGACGCGGCGGGCGAGGCCTTCGACAAGGTCGGCCGCCTGCTGGGCCTGCCCTATCCCGGCGGGCCGCACGTGGACCGCCTCGCCCGCGAGGGCGACCCGGAGGCGATCGCGTTCCCGCGCGCGCTCACCGCGCCCAAGGACCGCGAGCGCCACGCCTACGACTTCTCCTTCTCCGGGCTCAAGACCGCCGTCGCGCGCTGGATCGAGGCGTGCGAGGACTCGGGCCGCGAGGTGCCCGTGGCCGATGTCGCGGCGAGCTTCGCGGCCGCGGTCGCCGACGTGCTCGTCGCCAAGACGATCGATGCGTGCCAGCGGCACGGGGTGGAGACGCTCGTCATCGGCGGCGGCTTCAGCGCGAACAGCCAGCTGCGCGAGCTCGCGCTCGAGCGCGGTGCGGCCGCGGGCATCGACGTGCGGATCCCGCCGCTGAAGCACTGCACGGACAACGGCGCCATGATCGCGGCGCTGGGCTCCGCGGTGGTTCGCCGGGGCGTGAGGCCCAGCCCGCTGGACATCGGGGTGGACTCTGCGATGTCTCTGAGTACCATCAGCGTATGAGGGCGGGGCGCATCATCGCAGTCGTGGTGGTGCTTGCCCTCTTCGCGGCGGTCGCGTTCTACGGCTACCGCCTCTACACCTCGGGCGAGCCTGCGGGCTCGTCGCCCATCATCGCCTCGCCCAGCTCAAGCCCGTCGCCGACGCCCACCGAGGAGCCGCGCCTGCCGTGGGGCCCCACCGAGGCCGAGTGGGAGCAGGCACTCGCCGATGCGGGGGCGATGCCGCTCGAGCGGGTCGCCGGCCAGGTGATCGTCCCGTCGTGGACCACCACCGACTCCGCCGCGGCCGCGGCCATGGTGCGCGACCTCCACGCGGGCGGCGTCATCTTCATGGCGAGCGCGCTCAACGACGTGAACCAGGCGGGGGAGATCACGCGCGCGGTCGCCGCGGCGGCGGACGACGACGGCCGCGATTGGCCCCTCATGGTCTCGGTGGACCAGGAGGGCGGTCCGGTCGCCCGCCTGCGCAACCTCACTCCCGACATGCCGGCGTTCATGGCGTCCGGCTCCGTGCGCGACAAGTCGCTCGTCACGGATGCTCACCGCGACATGGGCGCGGACCTGCGCGCTGTCGGCTTCACCGTGGACTACGCCCCGGTGGCGGACGTGACGATCGGCATGGCCGATCCCGTCATCCGCGTGCGCTCCGCGGGCTCCGACCCGGCGAACGTCTCGGCGACCGTGCGCGCCGCGATGGAGGGCCTGCTCGCCGGGGGCGTGATCCCCGTGGTCAAGCACTTCCCGGGCCACGGCTCCGTGACGCTCGACTCGCACACCGACCTGCCCGTCCAGTCCGCGACCGTCGCCGACCTCGAGGCGAGGGATCTCATCCCGTTCCGCGATGCGATCGACGCGGGCGCGCCGGCCATCATGATGGCGCACATCGCCGTGCCCGAGTGGGGCCCGAACGCCGCGACCGTGACCCCGGCCGCGTACGCCTACCTGCGCGACGAGCTCGGCTTCACGGGCGTGATCTTCACCGATGCCATGAACATGCAGGCCGTCGCGGCGCAGTACGGCCCGGGCGAGGCCGCGGTCGCGGCGATCGACGCTGGGGCCGACGTCATCCTCATGCCCGAGGACCCCTATGCCGCGCGCGACGCGATCGTCACGGCGGTGAAGATGGGCACGCTGTCGCGCGCCCGCCTCGACGAGGCCGCAGCCCGCTCCATCCTCCTGATGCGCTGGCAGGCGCAGCTCGACGGCGCACCCCAGGCAGAGCCGAGCTGGGCGGCGACCTTCACCGCCCGCGCCGTCACCGTGGCGTCGGCGTCGTGCGACGGGCCCTTCGTGGGGCCGTCGGTGCGCATCACCGGCGGCTTCGAGAGCGAGCGCGACGCGCTCGCGGCGGCGCTCGCCGGCTACGGCATCACGACGGGAGGCGGCACGCACATCCGCATCCTGGGCGCGCCGGACGGCAGCGACAACGCTGATGTCGTGGTCGCCATGGACGGGCCGTGGGGCTTGCCGAGCTCGAACGCCGCCACATACGTCGGCCTCTACGGCCGGACGGACGACGCCTTCCAGGGACTCGCGGCCGTGCTCGCGGGCGAGGTGCGTCCGGGCGGCACGTGGCCCGTCGACATCGCGGTGCCCTACGACGTCTGCTGACCTCGGCCCCGCCCGCTCCCCGGTGTCCGTGAGGGCCTAGCGGCGCTTAGGCTTCCCGTCGTGACCGACTACATCGCTGGACTGCTCACGGGACTGGGCCTCATCGTGGCGATCGGCGCGCAGAACGTCTTCGTGCTGCGCCAGGGCATCCGCCGCGAGCACGTCCTGCTCGTCGTCGCCATCTGCGCGGTCAGCGACGCGGTGCTCATCGCCGCCGGCGTGGCCGGTCTCGGCGCGCTCGTCGCCCAGGCGCCGTGGCTGTCCGCAGCCGCACGCTGGGCCGGCGCGGCGTTCCTCCTCGTCTACGGCCTCCTCGCCGCCCGGCGCGCGCTCACGCCGCAGCACGAGGTGCTCGACGCCGCGTCGGACGATGCGACCGCGGCCCGGCCCGTCCGCGCGGGTGCGCTCGGGGTGGCGCTCGCGTGCCTCGCCTTCACCTGGCTCAACCCGCACGTGTACCTGGACACGGTGGTGCTGCTGGGCGCGATCGCGGCGACCAAGGCGCTGCCGTGGGTGTTCGCCGCAGGCGCCGCGACGGCATCGGTGCTGTGGTTCTCGTCGCTCGGCTACGGCGCGACGCGCCTCGCCCCGGTGCTCGCGACGCCCCGCGCCTGGCGCGTGCTGGACGGGCTCGTCGCGCTCACGATGTTCGTCCTCGCCGTGCTGCTTGCCGTCAGCGCGTCCTGAGTCGCGGGCGCTGCGTCAGCCTGACTCCTCGCGTCGCGCGATGAGCGCCATGCGCTTGCCCGCCACACGCGTGAGGATGACCGTGGCCGCATCGTCGCCGCGGAGCCGGAGCCGGCGGCGCAGCTGCTCGGGTGCGATGTCCATGCCGCGCTTCTTGATCTCGACCGACCCGATGCCGCGGGCCCTGAGCGCCCCGGCGAGGGCCTTCTCGCTGTACGGCAGCGCCTCCTCGATGCGGAACGCGGAGGCGAACGGCGTCGCGACCGGTGCGTCCGTCGTGAGGTACGCGATGGCGGGGTCGACGAGCCTCGCCCCGAGCCTGTCCGCGAGCTCCCCGATGAGTCCCGAGCGGATCACGGCGCCGTCCGGCTCGAGCAGCCGCTCGGCGAGCTCGCCGGTCGGGGCCTGCTCGGTCGATCCCGTGAGCAGGTGAGCCTGGTCGCCGCGGATGACGAGCGCGGTGCGCCCCGGGTGCTGCGCGAGCGGACCGCACCAGATGCCCGCCTCGACCACGTCGCCGTCGACGCTGACCCACTGCGCCTCCACGGGAGCCTGGGCGGCGGAGGAGGGGAGCGCATCGTGCGGGATGCCGGGGCCGACCTTCACGCCCAGCGCCGACCAGCGCCCGCGCAGCGCGAGCACCTCGTCGAGCGGCGGCTCGTAGTCGCGCGGGTCGTGGCGACGGCCGCGCGCGGTGCGACGGGCGGGGTCCGCGAAGACGCCGTCCACGTCCACAGCCCCCGAGGCGAGCGTCGCGAGGGAGTCCGCGTGGACCACCCGGGCGTCCTCCCAGTGGCGCAGGTTGTGGTCCGCGATGAGCGCCGTCGCCTCGTCCTTCTCGAACGCCAGGACGCCGATGCCGAGCGCGGCGAAGGCCATGGCATCGGCGCCGATGCCCGTCGTGAGGTCGGCGACGCGGCCGATGCCCGCGTCCCGGTAGCGCGAGGCGTGGCGGGCGGCGACGACGAGACGAGTCGCCTGCTCGAGTCCGGCAGGGGTGAACACCATCCCCTTGGCGAAGGGGCCGAACTTGGCCTCGCCCTCGCTGCGCAGGCGGGCCTGGGTGAGCGCGACGGAGACGACGTCGGGATGCGCCCCCTGGGCGCGCAGCTGCTCGCCCAGCGACAGGGGGTCGATGGTCGCGTACGGGGGCAGCGACTCGAGCAGGGCGAGGCCCCTGGGGCTCGTCGCGATCCGCGCCGCCTGGACGTCCATGGGGCGATCCTTTCACGCACCGCGAACGCTTCCGCTCGGGTTTAGCACTCGCCGGGCGAGAGTGCTAAGTTTGTGAGTGCGCCACGTGGCGCGCGTCGAGTCCGCTCGGCCCCCGCGACGGCGGGCGGGCACACGCTCAGATTCGTAACGCTAGGAAGGTGAGGTCCGCAGTGTCGGTCTCTATCAAGCCTCTCGAGGACAAGGTCGTCGTCAAGCCGGCTGACGCCGAGCAGACGACGGCGTCGGGCCTCGTGATCCCGGACACCGCAAAGGAGAAGCCCCAGGAGGGCGAGGTCGTGGCCGTGGGTCCGGGCCGCTTCGATGACAACGGCAACCGCGTGCCGCTCGACGTCAAGGTCGGGGACAAGGTCATCTACAGCAAGTACGGCGGCACTGAGGTCAAGTACGCCGGCGAGGAGTACCTGATCCTCTCCGCCCGTGACCTGCTCGCCGTGGTGAGCTGAGACTCCAGCGACAGAGAACGAGGGCCCCGGAGTGATCCGGGGCCCTCGTTCCGTGTGCGGCCGGCGCGGACGCCGGCTCGGTCACGAGCTCAACTGGCCCTGCGCATGCGGCCCGCGAGGATGGCGTGACGCTCGTCCTCGCTGAGGCCGCCCCACACGCCGAACGGCTCGCGCGCCGCGAGCGAGCGCTCGCGGCACAGCTCCATGACGGGGCAGCGGTTGCAGTACTGCTTGGCGGCCTCCGCGCGCTTGCGTCGCGCGGCCCCTCGCTCGCCTTCCGGGTGGAAGAAGAGATCGGGGTCTGCGTCCCTGCACGCGCCCTGATACTGCCATTCCCACTGATCCTGCGTGGGCGCTGGCAACTGCGCAATGCTCTCCATGTCACTCCCTGCTCCGCGGCGCCCTCGGCTTCTTCGCCGGCGGTAGTCAACTCTGTTGTCCACACCGTGTTACAGGCGAATCGGACGACGACCTGGCGGCCGCCGCCCGTCCCCCCTGTCCTCAGTTCTACCTGCAACATGTCGCTGTGAGAAGCCCCAATCTTGGGGTTGTCGTGTGAATTCGCCCACAGCACATTCCCGACGATCGTCGGCATTGTGCCGACGCCCGGCCTCGGCGTCGGGTCGGCGCGTCCTGCCTGCAGGACGAGGTCGGGCGCGACCGATGCGCACGCCCGACCTACACTTCACGGCCGCTCGGACCGCGCCGTGCGCCGGGCGGGGCAGGCATCGGACGCGACGGTGCGAGTTCCCGCGCCCGGCCGTGCCGCCCCGCGTGCCCGGGAGCGTCGGCGGACAGGCGCGGGCGGTGAGGACCGGGGCCCGATTCTCGTAGACTTGCGCAATGGCAGAAGCCGAGAACGACCCGTTTGCATACATCGGACTGACCTACGACGACGTTCTGCTCTTGCCTGGCGAGAGCGACGTCATCCCCTCGGAAGCCGACACCAGCACGCAGCTGACGCGCGGGATCCGCATCGCCGTGCCCCTCGTGTCGGCCGCGATGGACACCGTCACCGAGTCCCGCATGGCCATCGCGCTCGCGAGGCTGGGCGGCATCGGCGTCCTGCACCGCAACCTGTCGATCGCCGACCAGGCGCACCAGGTGGAGATCGTCAAGCGCTCCGAGTCAGGGATGATCACCGACCCCGTCACCGTGGGTCCCGACGCGACTCTCGCCGAGCTCGACGCGCTGTGCGCCAAGTACCGCGTCTCCGGTCTGCCCGTGGTGGACGACGACCGCCGCCTCCTGGGCATCATCACCAACCGGGACCTGCGCTTCGTCAACCCGAGCGACTTCCCGCACAAGCGCGTGCGCGAGCAGATGACCCCCATGCCGCTCGTCACGGGCCATGAGGGCATCTCCAACCAGGAGGCCTCGGAGCTGCTCGCCAAGCACCGCGTGGAGAAGCTTCCGCTCGTGGACTCCGAGGGCCGCCTCACGGGCCTCATCACGGTCAAGGACTTCGTGAAGACGGAGAAGTACCCCAAGGCGAGCAAGGACGCCGAGGGCCGCCTCCTGGTAGGCGCCGCCGTGGGCTTCTACGGCGACGCCTGGGAGCGCGCGACGGCCCTGGTCGACGCCGAGGTCGACGTCCTGGTCGTGGACACCGCGCACGGCCACGCGCGCGCCATGATCGAGATGATCCAGCGCCTCAAGAGCGACCCCGTGACCAAGCACGTCCAGGTGATCGGCGGCAACGTCGCGACGCGCGAGGGCGCCCAGGCGCTCGTCGACGCGGGCGTGGACGCCGTCAAGGTGGGCGTGGGCCCGGGCTCCATCTGCACCACGCGCGTCGTGGCGGGCGTGGGCGTGCCGCAGGTGTCCGCCATCTGGGAGGCGTCCAAGGCGGCCAAGCCTGCGGGCGTCCCGGTCATCGCCGACGGCGGCCTGCAGTACTCGGGCGACATCGCGAAGGCCCTGGTCGCCGGCGCATCGTCCGTCATGCTCGGCTCGCTGTTCGCGGGCTGCGAGGAGACCCCGGGCGAGCTCGTGCTCGTCAACGGCAAGCAGTTCAAGAGCTACCGCGGCATGGGCTCCATGGGCGCCATGGCCTCGCGCGGTCGCGTGTCGTACTCCAAGGACCGCTACTTCCAGGCCGACGCCCCGAGCGACGACGACATCATCCCCGAGGGCATCGAGGGCCGCGTCCCGTTCAAGGGCCCGCTGTCGTCCGTGGTGCGCCAGCTCGTGGGCGGCCTGGGGCAGTCGATGTTCTACGTGGGTGCGCGCAGCATCCCCGAGCTGCAGGAGCGCGGCACGTTCGTGCGCATCACCCCGGCGGGGCTCAAGGAGTCGCACCCGCACGACGTGCAGATCACGGTCGAGGCGCCCAACTACTCGGCTCGCCACTAGTTTCTCGCGCGCACATGCGACGCCGCGCGATTTCACGCGCGGATAGCAGGGAAAATGCCGGAAACGCGACGGAATTCATGCGCGCGCAACTATTCGGCGCGCATCACGTCGTGACGGGAGCCGCCGCAGCGCACACCGGCCATGCCGGATCCGGCAGGTCCTCCGTGCGCCCCTTGGAGCGCAGCCACGCCGCGAACTCCAGCGCCCACGTCCGATGCGCGGAGACCTGCTGATCGTGGAGCTGCTGCAGGTCGAGCTGGCCCACCGCGGGGTACGCCCGCGCGATCGCGTGGACCAGGTCGAGCGTGGCCAGGACGTCCGCATCGGCGGCGTGCAGTCCCGCCGCGTCCACGTCCACGCCGTAGGTGGCGCACATGTCCACGAGCTTGCGCTTGCCGCGACGGTAGCGGTCCAGGTGACGGTCGAGCACGAGCGGGTCGACGATGGGCCGCACGCCGGCGGGAAGCCTCTCGGCGAGCGTGGGCAGCCCGTGCCGCGCGAGCTCGGCCTCGAGGATGCTCAGGTCGTACTGGACGTTGAAGCCCACCACGGGAATTCCCGCCGCGAGCGCCCGTGCCAGGGCGTCGGCGATCTCCGCGAGAGCCTCGCGCGGCTGGGCCCCGTGCTCGCGGGCCATCTCGGTGGTGATGCCGTGCACCTCCGTGGCGCGCGCGGGGATGGGGATGCCCGGGTCGATGAGCCAGGTGCGCTGGCTCACGTCCTGTCCCGTGCGGGTGATGAGGGCCGCGGTCACGATGCGGTCGTGCGCGGGGGAGATGCCCGTGGTCTCGGTGTCGAAGCCGAGCATCGGACCGTCTAGCCAGGTCATGGACTTAGCCTGTCACGGCCCCACGACACTGGGCCCGCGACGCGCAGATCGGGCGCGGGCCCGGGCCGCCTGTCACGGCGTGGCGTAGTTGGGCTGGTTCGCGTCGAGGACCCAGTTCGAGTCCTCGGCCCGGGCCGCGTACTCGGCGAAGTAGCGCGTCGAGCCCCACTCCGAGTCGCGCACGAACAGGAGCTGGTTGGTCGTGGGCGCGTCGTTCCACGTCACGTCCACGCCGTACCAGGCGCCGTCCACGTGCACCTTGTTCCACGCGTGGGAGCCGCCGACGGTCGTCATGGGGCCCGTGACCGTCATGACGTCGAGCCCTGCCTCGCGGGCCATCGCGGTGAAGGCCATCGCGTACCCGTAGCAGACGAAGACGCCCGGCGACCATGCGCCGTTGGCCTCCCACGCATGGATGACGCCGTGCTCCACGGCGTACTCGCGCCAGGTCTGGCCGGTGGCCGCATAGGACCATCGGTCGGTGACCTCGACGGCGCGGTGGTCGTAGTCGGCCTGGCGGACGAGGTAGTCGTTGATCGCCTTGGCCTTCTGACGGTCCGTCATGCCGGGCTTGACCGCCTGCTGGACGGCGGCCTGGACGTTCTGGCGCAGCTCCTCCTGGTGGCGGCGGTACTCCTCGGGTCCGTACGCGTACTTGAGGTAGAGGATGTCCCCGCGCAGGGAGAAGTCCATGACGTACTGGTACGGGTTCTGGTCCATCGCCTCCAGCACGGCGTCGATGACCTCCGGGCGTCCGGGCTGGTCCATCCACGGGCCCAGGTCGACGGCCTCGCTGCGCGCGACCATGTGCTGGCCCAGGAACTGCACGAACGCGTGGGTGCCGAACACGGGGAAGTCCACGGCCGGAGCCGTCTCGAGGATCACGGCATCGTCGATCTCGAACAGGCTCATCGTCGAGTAGATGTTGCCCGTGGGCGGCGCCTCGCTCGCCGAGCGCTCGTTGAACTCGTCGATGAGCGTGAGGATGTTCTCGCCCTCGTCGGCGTGCAGGAGGGTGCGCACGCCCAGGCGGGTGCCGGCCGCGAACAGGCCGACCTGGTACCAGCCGGGCCCGAGCTCGTGGCTCGCGTCGAGCACGGTGCCCGGGAGGAGCACGGCGGTGTGGTCGCGCAGCCTGCCGTCGAGGGAGACGATCGGCACGGTGGTGGGCACGTCGTCGATGTCCTCGAACGGCACGCCGAAGTAGGTGTTGCCGCCGTACGCCTCCACGAAGGCGTTCTCCGCGATCTGATGGACGTTGTGGCCCGCGATGTCGCGCGCGTTCGTGCCCGCGAACGCCGAGGCGACGATGTCGCCGTCGTCGTCGTGGCCCAGGGCGACGACGCCGTACTCGAAGTCGTCCGCGTCGTAGCCCTCGAAGTCATCGGCCGACAGCGAGCTGTCGTCGCTGTAGCGGTAGAGCTCGAGCGAGGCGTTCTGCCGCGTGCGGTAGAAGTCGTGCCAGCCCTCGTTGAGGCCGCTCATGAGCGCCTCGTCCGCCGACCAGGAGTGCTGGTCGGTGTAGCCGAGCACCTGGTAGTCCCGCAGGCCCACGACCGAGCCGTTCTTGGTCGCGTTGGAGGCCTTGAAGATCACGTAGACCGCGGCGCCCTCCACCTCCCGCCACGACAGCTTGAGCGTGCCGGGGGAGTCGGGGTCCATGCCGTACGCGACCTGCGGCGTCTCGAGCTCGTGGGCGAAGCTCACCTCGGACACGACCGGGCGCTCCAGGAGGCGGCCGTCCGCGTCGACGGTGCGCACCAGGTAGTACGTGTCGCGGAACCCCCACTGGCCCATGGTCGGCGTCTCGCCGTCGGGTGCGTACACGACGTTGTCGCGCATCTGGATGGTCTCGTAGCCGTGCTCGGTCTGCGCCGCGCGCGGATCGTCGTCGCTGTAGATGACCTGGTAGTGCGAGCGCTCCAGCGAGTCGACGAGCCAGCCCTGGCCCGCAGGGTCGTCATAGACCACCACGGGCAGCTCGATGGTGAGGCCGGCGTCTGCGTACGCCGTGATGCCCCAGCGGTTGCGCTGCTCCGGAGCGATGCCGAGCTCCGCCGGCGGGCTGTCCTGGGAGACCTTCGCGTCGAACTGGAACAGGACGTCGCGCTGCTCGATGCCGTGCAGCGGCGCCGTGTAGTCGTAGCCGGTGGTCGAGTCGGTGCAGATGACCTCCGCATGGAGGGCGCGCTCGGCGGGCACGTCGGCAGCGGGCGTCGACAGGAGGGTGTCGCACTCGGGGAGGCGGTTCGCCTCGCGCACGAGGACCACACCGGTGACGCCGACGCCGATGACGGTGACGGCAGCGACGGAGCCGAGGAGCCACCGCTTCGCCGCGGGGCTGAGGGGCTTGCGCTCCCTGCGCGCGCTCGCGGGGCCCGACGGGTGGTAGTGGTCGGTCCACTGGGAGCCGTCCCAGTAGCGCAGGCGGCCCGATGCCGGGTCGAGCGGGTCCGGGTACCAGTTCGCCGGGGCGGACGATGACGCGGCTTGGGCAGGCTCGGCGGCCTGCGAGGGCTCGGACGTCGGGGACGCCTCGGACGCCTCAGCCGGCTCCACGGCCTGCGCGGCTGCCGACGGTGAGACGACGGTCGCGACGTCGAGCGCGTCTGGCTCAGGTCGAGGAGCGACGGCCCCGGCATCGGCGGCCGTCTCCTCCGCATCGGCGCCCCTCGCCCCGGCATCGGCGGCAGGGTGGACGTGCTCCGTCCACGCCGTGCCGTCCCAGTAGCGCAGCTGACCCGCGGGCGCACCGGGCTTGGGGTCGGGATGCCAGCCAGCAGGCACGTTCGTCGACACGCGATTCCCCCTCAGAAGTCGAGACGTTTGCCGACACGGGTCGGCACAGTTCCCGCCATGCTAGGGGATCGCGGCCGGGACCAGGCAAGGTCCCGTGCGGCGCGATGGGGAAAGGTACCCCCCGGTAGGCTGGGCGCGTGAGCAACGAGATCGAGATCGGGCGAGGCAAGCGCGGCCGGAGGGCCTACGCGTTCGACGACATCGCGGTGGTGCCCTCGCGGCGCACGCGCGACCCCGAGCTCGTGTCCCTCGCGTGGCAGATCGACGCCTTCAAGTTCGACATCCCCGTCATCGCCGCGCCCATGGACTCCGTGATGAGCCCCAAGACCGCCATCAAGCTGGGCAAGCTGGGCGGCCTGGGCGTGCTCGACCTCGAAGGCCTGTGGACCCGCTATGAGAACCCCGTCGACGTCCTCGCGGAGATCGCGACGCTCGAGCCCGAGCGCGTCACCGCGCGCATGCAGGAGATCTACCGCGAGCCCATCAAGTCCGAGCTCATCGCGACCCGGCTCAAGGAGATCCGCGACGCGGGCGTGACGGTCGCCGGCGCCCTGTCGCCGCATCGGACGCAGGAGCACTACCAGACCGTGCTCAAGGCCGGCGTGGACCTCTTCGTCATCCGCGGCACCACGGTGAGCGCCGAGCACGTCTCCGGCGACGCCGAGCCCCTCAACCTCAAGAAGTTCATCTACGAGCTCGACGTGCCCGTCATCGTCGGCGGCGCTTCCACCTACCAGGCGGCGCTGCACCTCATGCGCACGGGCGCGGCGGGAGTGCTCGTGGGCTTCGGCGGCGGCGCGGCACAGACGACGCGCACGTCGCTCGGCATCCATGCGCCGATGGCCACCGCGGTCGCCGATGTCGCCGCCGCTCGGCGCGACTACCTCGACGAGTCCGGCGGCCGGTACGTCCACGTCATCGCGGACGGGGGCCTGGGCCGCTCGGGCGACATGGTCAAGGCGATCGCATGCGGCGCCGATGCCATCATGCTCGGCGCGGCCCTCGCCCGGGCCACGGAGGCGCCGGGAGGCGGCTACCACTGGGGGCCCGAGGCGCACCACCCCGAGCTGCCGCTCGGCGAGCGCGTGAAGGTCGGCAC
>QGUM02000051.1:0-13155 GCA_003242455.2 Actinomycetes bacterium | reverse complement strand
CTCCTCATGGAGGTGTCCCCCCTCGACATCCCTGGCTGGGCGGCCGACCGCGCGGCCGACCTCGACGTCGAGTCCGATGAGTTCAACCGGCACTGGCGCGTGAAGACCGCGGACCCGCTCGGGGCCCACGGTCTCCTGACGCCACGCCTGATCGAGCTCCTCATCGACGAGCGCTCCAAGGGCCTCGCCATCCAGTGCGACGGCACGCGCGTCGTCATCTGGGACGACGCGCGCGAGGGCACCGCAGACGCCGAGGACCGCCTCGAGCTCCTCCAAGGCTTCGTCGAGCGTCTGCCGGGCTTCGCCAAGCGCCGCCAGGCCTGAGCGGACTGCGCTGTCGCGACTCAGCTGGTGGGCTGAGCCGTCCGAGCCGACCCGCTCGTCAGCTGTCCTCGCGCCGCTGCCAGCGGAACGTCTTCATGGCCACCGCGAGGCCGATGACCAGCCACACCACGAGCACGATCGCCGTGATCCCGTGCTGCCATTCACCTTGCGCCTCGGCGAGCGCGAACTGCTCGGGCAGGAACACGGAGCGCATGCCCTGCGCGAGCCAGCGCAGCGGGAACACGGAGCCGAAGGCCTGCAGCCACTCGGGCAGCTGCGTGAACACCACGAACACTCCGGACGTGAACTGCAGGACCAGCACCACCGGCGTGAGGATCGCCGATGCGGCCTTGCCGTTGCGCAGGATCGACGAGGTCGCGATGCCCAGGGCGGTCGACGCGGCGGTGCCGAGCAGGAACACCCAGGTGAAGGTCCACCACCGCTCGGCGCTGTCCGGCACCTGCACGTCGTATATCGCAACGCCGAGCACGATGAGCAGCGCGATCTGGATGATCGACACGATGAGCACCTGGGCGATCTTGGCCGCGAAGAACGCGGACTTGGGCAGGGGAGTGCCGTGGATGCGCTTGAGGACGTCTTCGTCGCGGTCGATGGCGAGCGAGATGCCCAGCGACTGGAAGCCCGTGTTGATGATGCCCGTGGCGATCATGCCGGCGAGGAAGTACTGCGAGAACGTCACTCGGGTCTCGCCGAGCGTCTGGCCGCTGAAGATCGTGCCGAACAGCAGCAGGAAGATGATCGGGAACGCGAAGATGAAGATCATCTGCTCGCGCGAGCGCACGAACTCCTTGATCTCCACGTTCAGGCGCGCGCGGGCGACGGAGGCCCAGCTGGGACGGGTCGCGGCGGTCATGCTGCCTCCTCGGCGCTCGCGTCGTGGCCGATGAGCTCGAGGTAGACGTCTTCGAGCGAGGGACGCACCACCTCGAGGTCCTCGACCTCGCCCTTCGTCTTCTTCAACAGGTCGCGCAGGAACGCGGTCGGCTCGGCCGTGTGCTCCGTGCGCGTGATTCCGGCATCGGACCACGACACGCGCGTCGTGCTGGCACGGGCGCGCAGGCCCGCCGGCGTGTCGAGGGCGACCAGGCGACCGCGGGCGATGATGCCGATGCGGTCGGCCAGGTAGTCGGCCTCGTCCAGGTAGTGCGTGGACAGCAGGACGGTGGTGCCGTCGGCCGTGAGCGACTGGATGAGGCTCCAGAACTGGCGGCGAGCCTCGGGGTCGAAACCGGTTGTCGGCTCGTCGAGGAAGACCAGCTCGGGACGGCCGATGACGGCAAGGGCGACGTCGAGGCGGCGGCGCTGGCCGCCGGAGAGCGTCTGAGGCTTGGCGTTGGCCTTCTCCTCGAGGCCCACGGCGGCGAGCATCTCGTCGACGTCGCGGGCAGAGGGATACAGGCTCGCGGTGTAGGCGAGCGCCTCGCGCGCGGTCAGCAGCGAGGCTCCGGACGTCGACTGGAGCATGACGCCGATGCGCTCGCGGAACTCGCGTCCGGCGTCGCGCGGGTCGTGGCCCAGCACGCTCACCTCGCCGCCGGTGCGCTTGCGGAAGCCTTCCAGGATCTCGATGGTGGTGGACTTGCCCGCGCCGTTCGGCCCCAGCAGCGCGAAGACCTCGCCCCGCTTGACCTCAAGGTCGATGCCGTCGACGGCGGTGAGCGTCCCGTAGGTCTTGCGCAGGCCGGTGACCTCGATCGCGTTCTCACTCATGGCATGACGGTAACCCGTGGCAGAGGGTGCCGATGCACCGAGCCGGGGCCGCGAGCGCATAGTGTGTCGGGGTGCCGCAGACAGCCGCCCGCCATCGCCTCCTCGTCACCGTCCTCATCGTGCTGGCCATCGGCGCGGGCGGGCTCATGGCCGGCCAGTCGCTCGTCAACGGTCGGCTCGGCAAGGCGCTCGACGACGGCGTGACCGGCGCCCTCGTCTCCTTCGGGTCCGGCCTGGTGCTCGTCGCTCTCATCAACGCCCTCGCACCCGCCAACCGTGCTGCCGTGCGCACGCTCGTCGGCGCCGTGCGAGCTCGCGCGTTCCCGCGCTGGTACCTCATCGCGGGCGTCATGGGCTCGATCATGGTCTTCTCTCAGGCCGCGACGGTGAGCATCGTGGGCGTCGCGCGCTTCACCGTGGCGGTGGTGGTGGGCCAGGTCGTCTCGGGGCTCTTCGTGGACCGCATCGGCTTCGCCGGCGTGCCGCCGAGACGGCTCGAGTGGACGCGCATCGTGGGCGCGGTGCTCATGGTCGTCGCGGCCGTCCTGTCCGTGTCCTCCGGCCTCTCGTCGGACGAGTCGGTGGCCACGCAGGTCCTCCCGCTCCTGCTGCCGATCTTCGCCGGCTGCCTCACGAGCGTGCAGATGGCGTGCAACGGCGCGATCGCGCGTGCCGCGGGCTCGGTGTGGCCGTCGACCCTGGTGAACTTCGCGGCGGGGACCACGGCGCTGACGATCGGATGGCTCGCCACCCGCCCCGCGCACGGCGGCTTCCGGATGCCCGACTTCCCCCCGCAGTGGTGGCTCTACCTGGGAGGCACGATGGGCTTGGTGCTCATCGCCGTGCAGGCTCGCATCGTGTCGACGCTCGGGGCGCTCGTGATGGGGCTGAGCACCATCAGCGGCCAGCTCGTCGGCGGGCTGGTGCTCGCGCTCGTGATCCCGTCGGCGGGCCCGGCGACGGCTCTCACAGTGGCGGGCCCGGTGCTGGCCGTCGCGGCCGTCGCCCTCGGGGCGGTCCGCCGCAAGGAGCCGTCGCGGCCATCGGGCGCCGTCGCGGCGCCCCGCTCCTGACTACGCCTCGGCGAGAAGCCGCTGGATGCGCATGACGCCCTCGACCAGGTCGTCGTCGCCCAGCGCGTAGCTGAGGCGGATGAAGCCGCTGGGGCCGAAGGCCTCGCCCGGCACCACCGCGACTTCGGCCTCGTCGAGGATGACGGCCGCGAGGTCGGCGCTCGAGGAGATCTCCTTGCCGCGGATCGTGGTGCCGATGAGGCCCTCCACCGACGGATACGCGTAGAACGCGCCCTTGGGGGTGGGGCACACGACGCCCTCGATCTCGCGCAGCATCTCGACCATCGTCACGCGACGCCGGTCGAAGGCCTTGCGCATGAGGTGGACGTCCTCGAGCCCGCCCTCGAGCGCTGCGATGGCCGCACGCTGCGAGACGTTGGCGACGTTGCTCGTGAGGTGGCTCTGGAAGTTCGCGGCCGCCTTGGTGACGTCCGCGGGGGCGATCATCCAGCCCACGCGCCATCCCGTCATGGCGTACGTCTTGGCGACGCCGTTGACGACGATGGTCTGGTCGGCGAGCTCCGGGACCTCGCGCACGATGGGCGTGAAGGCCGCGTCGTCGTAGACCAGGTGCTCGTAGATCTCGTCGGTGATGACCCAGATGCCGTGCTCGAGCGCCCACTGGCCGATGGCGCGCGTCTGCTCGGCCGAGTAGACGGCGCCGGTGGGGTTGGACGGCGAGCAGAACAGCAGCGCCTTGGTGTTGGGCGTGCGCGCCGCCTCCAGCTGCTCGACGGTCACGAGGTAGTCCTGGTCGGCGCCCGCGAACACCTCGACGGCGTGGCCGCCCGCGAGCGCGATGGCCTCGGGGTAGGTGGTCCAGTACGGGGCGGGCAGGAGGACCTCGTCGCCGTCGTCGACGATGGAAGCGAATGCCTGGAAGACGGCCTGCTTGCCACCGTTGGCGACGATGACGTTGGCCGGGTCGACCTCATAGCCGGAATCACGCAACGTCTTGGCGGCAATCGCCTCCCGCAGCTCCGGCAGACCCGTCGCAGGCGTGTAGCGGTGGTTCTTGGGATCGCGTGCGGCGGCGACCGCGGCCTCGACGATGAAGTCCGGCGTGGGGAAGTCCGGCTCGCCTGCGCCGAAGCCGATGACGGGGCGTCCGGCCGCCTTGAGGGCCTTCGCCTTGGCATCGACCGCCAGCGTGGCGGAGGGCGCAATGGCGCGGAGGCGGGCGGAGACGCGGCGAGCGGGAGCAGTCATAAGGGACATTCTTCCATCCCGCGCATGGCTCGATTCCCGCGGCGTCCTGGCTCGAGCCCGACTCCTGCCGGTGGGACGCGAAGAAGCCACTTGACCCGGTTCACATTGGCCGGTAGGGTGCTTATCGTCGACGATAAGACCTTGACAGTCGACAAAGGAGCGTAAATGGTCGACGAAGACCCTCTGGCAGTGCTGACGCCGCTGACAGGAGAGCACCACGGCTCGTACGCCGATCGCGCCTACGAGATGATCCGCAACGCGATCCTCGACGGCAGCATCCCGCCGGGCACGCGCATCGTCGAAGAGGCGCTCGCACGCCGCATCGAGATCAGCCGAGCCCCTTTGCGCGATGCCGTGGGACGTCTGCGCTCCGAAGGACTGCTCGTGGACGAGTCGGAGCGCATCACGCGCGTGGTGAGCCTCACTCCCGAGGCGGTGCGCGAGCTGCACCTCATCCGCACAGTTCTCGAGACCGTCGCGTGCCAGTACGCGGCGCGTCATCTCACCTCGGAGGACGTCGAAGAGCTCCAAGGCCTCATCGACGCGATGCGAGCCGCCTCGGACATGGAAGACCGCCACTCGGTCGCCGAGTTCGACTTCGCCTTCCATCGCCGCCTGTGCGAGGCCTCGCGCTTGCCGCGCCTCGTCGCCATCTGGCAGGAGCAGCAGGTCCTGTTCCGGCTGTGGCTCAACCTCGTGGGCGACACCCTCAACGACCAGGTGGACCACATCGCGGAGGCCCACCAGGAGATCCTCGATGCCGTCGTGGGCGGGGACGACGACGCGATCTTCACCAACATCGTCCGCCACGTGTACTTCGTGGCGGGAGCCATGGCCACGGAGCGGCGCCGGTGGGCGTCGGAGCAGCCGCGAGTGGGAGCCCCCATCGGCGACATCTCGACCGTGGCCGCCCACCTCTTGTCGACCCGGAGCCAGCAGTGACCATCCATAACCTGACCCTGCCCCTGTACCCCTACATGCCGGTGGGCAACGTGTGGGCGTGGGACGCGCCGTTTCGTCGCGAGGCGACGATGACGCGGGAGCGCCACGGCGTCGAGCAGTACGCCTTCAGCTTCCACAGCGAGGCGGGAACCCGCCTCATGATCGCCGCGTGTTACGACGACGACGCTCCTCGGATCGATGAGCTCGACTACACCGAGTACGTCAACCGCCGCACCGTGGTGGTCGACATCCCCAAGGGACCCGATGGCGAGCTCACGCCGGAAGACTTCGATGCGCACCTCCTGAGCCATCCGCACTTCCGGGACGGGGACGGGGTCCTCGTCCGCACCGGCTGGGGCCGCGCCGGCCGCTTCCGCGAGCTCGGCGACGACTACGCGCGCCGCACGCCTCACTTCTCTGTGGCCGGAGCGGAGCGCCTTGTCGAGATCATGCTCGAGCGAGGCACGACGCTCCTCCTCACCGACTGCGCTTACGTCGGCAACCTCGGCGTCGGCTTCATGTATCCGGAGTGGGCGCAGCGCGAGCCCTGGGACCGGCCCCCGTTCCCCTCGGATCAGGCGCGGGCATACATGCGTCACTACACGCCGGCGCGTGGCGCCGGAGGCGGCGCGCCTGACTGGGCCGCATCGGTCGTCCTTCACAAGGATCTGTCGATCATCCCGGCTCTGACCAACGTCGACCTCATCTCAACCCCCCATGTCAATGTCACCGTGCTGCCGCTCGTGCTCGCAGGTGCCGAAGGCGCGACCTGCACGGTGTTCGCAGAGGAGGTGGCGGCATGAGCGTCGTCAACCTGACCCGCCCCATTCGCGAGGGCAGCGCGGCCGGCCGAGTGCTCCCGTGGGAGACCCCATATCGCACCGAGCCCATCGCGACGCTCGAGCACAACGGAGCAAACCTCTTCTTCATCGAGATGAGCCCGGCCGCTTCCACGCGTCTGGTCGGGCGCCGCATCGCCGACGCGGGTGCCCCGAGCACGCGAGACGTGGACCCGGCGCTCCTCCTCAACCGCCCGGCCACCGTGGTGCCGCTGCCGGCGCAGGCCGGCGAGTCCATCACCGCGGCTGCTGTGCGCAGCGCGCTCGCGGCTGCCGAGCCGCGCCGCGGTGATGCGCTCGTCCTCGTCACGGGGTGGGGAGACCGAGACCACGAGGACTTCAGCGACTCCTACGTCCTTGATGCGCCCGGCTTCGACGCCGAGGCCGTCACCGCGCTGACCGAGGCGGCTCGTGACGGGGGCCACACGCTGATCCTGACCGACGTGCCCTACCTCGCCGGCCCGGGTGGCGAGACCGTCCGCCGGGAATGGGTGACGGCCGAGCCTTGGCACCGGCCGTCGTGGCCGTCGCCCAACGCCAAGGCCTACCTGGAGCACTACGGCCCCGCGAAGGTCAGCGCCGATTGGGGTCCGCTGCTCGCCCTGCTGGACGAGGCGTGGCTCGTCTTCGGTCTCGTCGGCTGCGCTCAGATGGCGGCCGGCCATGCATTCGTCACCGTCGCCCCCTTGCAGGTCGACGATGCGGGGGAAGCCCCCTGCACTGTCGTCGCCTGGGCGGACGGGAGCTCAGAACGTTCCACCCAATCCGCTCATCAAGGAGGATGACGTGCTAATCAGGAACACCAAGCGCGCGTGGGCTGCAGGAGCAGTCCTCGGTGCGCTCACCCTCGCAGGCTGTGCTGGCGGAGCGACCGGCTCGGATGTGCCGGACGCGTCCGGCGAGTTCGACTGGAAGCGCTACGACGGCGAGTCCATCAGGGTGTACATCCCCGACACCGGCCAGGTCGAGACGATCACGTCTCGCCTCGACGAGTTCACCGAGCTCACGGGCATCACCGTCGAGATCGAGTCCTCGGACGTCACCGGCTATCGCCAGACGCTTCCCGTGCGACTGACGGCTCGGTCCAGCGAGTTCGACGTCATGGCGACGTTCCCGGAGGTGGATGGTCCGCAGTTCTCGAAGAACGGCTGGTACGAGCCGCTCGATGACTACGTCGCCAACGCGTCTCTCACGTCGCCGGACTACGACTTCGAGGACTTCGGTGAGGGCGTCCGCAACGCCATGCAGGTCAACGATGAGACCGTCACGGTGCTGTGGGAGATGCAGACCCCGCTCATGTACTACCGCAAGGACCTCCTTGAGGAGGCCGGCCTCGACGTGCCCCAGACGTTCGAGGAGTGGGAGGCGGCTGCCGCCACGATCCACAACCCGGCGGAGGGCGTCTACGGCTTCGCCCTGCGCGGCATCGCGTACCAGACGACGACGCCTTTCTCGGCGTTCCTGCACGCGTACTGCGGCGCCTGGGTCGAGGACGGCAAGGCGGCCATCGACACGGAGAACGCGGTGGACGCGTGGGAGACCTACGGTCGCTGGGGCTCGCAGTACGGCCCGCCCGGCATCACGGGCTTCGACTGGCCGGTGCCCGCGCAGCAGTTCGCCCAGGGCAACGTGTTCGCGTTCCTCGACATCAACCTCTTCGTCTCCGATCTCGAGGACCCGAATGAGTCGACCGTGGCCGGCAAGGTGGGATACGCGCTCGTGCCCGAGGGCGAATGCGGGCGCGCACCGTTCATCGGCGGCTGGGGCTACGCGATCAACCCCTTCTCGGCCAAGAAGGGCGCGGCGTGGACCTTCCTCCAGTGGGCCACGAGCGCAGAGATCAACCACGACATGAAGCTCACGGGCTGGCCGAGCCCGCGCTCGTCTGCGTGGGAGTCCGCCGAGTTCCAGGCCAACGACCCGACCCCCGAGTTCACGCAGGTGGTGCTGGAGAGCACCCAGATCGCGTGGGCGCAGATGAACCCGCCCGTCGCCCCCGGCGTCGAGGCGCGGGAGATCGCGGGCCTGGTCGGCAACAAGTCCCTCGAGGGTGTGAGCCGGGACGAGATCCAGGCCCTCGCCACGCAGCAGAACGCCCAGCTGCAGGGGCTGATCGACGCCATGAGCTAACGGCCGCAAGGCCCTTCGGATCGGGGCCCGGACACCTTGCCCCCAACGGGTGTCCGGGCCCCGTGAACCCCCACAGATGGAAAGATGAGATGACCCCCACATCTACACCGACTGAGGTCGCCGCAGCTCCCACGCCGCGAGCATCGGCGCTCACACGAGTCGCTCGGCTCGTCGACGACCGCGACCGTTTCGTGCTGCCGGCACCCGCCGTCATCGTGATCGTGCTGCTCCTGCTGGTGCCGGTGGGCTTCACCATCTACTTGAGCTTCCACGAGTGGTCTGGCGGCAACAACTCACCCGAGTGGGTGGGACTCGACAACTATCAGCGCTCCCTCACGGACGGACGATTCTGGGGATCCGTCGTCCGCACGGCCTACTTCGTGGTCCTCTCGGTGGGCCTTCAGATCCTGCTGGGCATCGCCGCCGCGCTGATCTTCCATCGTCAGTTCAGGGGGCGGGGGATCGCCCGCGCGTTCTTCATGTTCCCGATGATCGCGACCCCCGCGGCCATCGCGCTCGTGTGGAAGATGATGTACGACCCCACCATCGGCGTCCTCAACTACCTGACCCAGGCTGCGGGAGGCCCTCAGCTGCTGTGGACATCGGACGCGAGGCTCGTCATCCCCGCGCTCGCGATCGTCGACACGTGGCAGTGGACGCCGCTCGTCATGCTCATCGTGCTGGCGGGCATGTCCGCCTTGCCGCACGAGCCCTATGAGGCGGCTCGCCTCGATGGCGCCAACGAGCTGCGCATCTTCACGTCGATCACGCTGCCGCTGCTCAGGCCCGTGATCATCGTGGCCGCCATGTTCCGCCTCATCGACTGCATCAAGACTTTCGACATCATCATGATCATCACCGCGGGCGGGCCGGGGCATTCCTCCGAGACCCTCAACCTGTACGCCTACCACCAGAACATCTCGTTCCTGCACTTCGGGTACGGCTCAGCTTTGCTCGTGTGGCTGACCGTCCTGGTGTTCGGCGTGGCGTGGGCGCTCGACCGCATGCGCAGGAAGGCGGTCGCATCATGACCAAGCGCGTGCTCGCCGACCATGTCGCCGCCCAGCGCCTGCGCGCGATCGGGCTCGGCATCGCGGTGCTCGTCCTCTTGCTGCCCGCCGCGTTCGTCTTCTTCTGGATGGCCTCGTCCTCGCTCAAGCGCGGAGTCGACATCTATTCCATCCCGCCCAAGTGGCTTGACTTCGAGCCGACGCTCGACAACTACCGCGTGGCGTTCGAGCGGACGCCGTTCGTCAAGTACGCCGCGAACAGCCTGCTGGTAGGCCTGGGCTCGAGCGCCCTGGGCCTTCTCATCGGCCTTCCGGCCGCGTACGCGATCGCACGCTACAACCAGCGCCGGCTCGCGCTGTCGCTGCTCACGGCGCGCCTCCTGCCAGGCATCGCGTACATCGTGCCGTTCTTCCTCCTCTTCACCCAGCTGCGCATGAACGGCACCTATCCGGCGTTGATCCTGGCGCACCTCGTCGTGACGCTGCCCCTGACCGTCTACATCATGATCAACTTCTTCGAAGGGCTGCCGCCAGAGCTGTACGACGCGGCTCAGATCGATGGCGCCAGCAGGATCCAGACGTTCCTGAGAGTCGCCTTGCCGCTCACAAAGCCGGGCATCGCGACGTCGGGTGTGCTCGCCTTCATCTTCTCGTGGAATGACTTCAAGATGGCGCTCGTGCTGTCGGGCAGCGAGACGCGGACGCTCCCCGTCGCCGTCTTCAACTTCGTCCACGAGGCCTCGCTCGAATGGGGCCCGATGATGGCCTACGCGACCATCATCAGCATCCCGGTGCTGGCCCTGACCGTCTTCGTCCAGAAGCACATCGTCACGGGAATGACGATGGGCAGCGTCAAGTAGGCCCGCGGGCCCCAGAAAGGATCCCGATGTCTGACATCGCAACCGTCGCAGGCCGACCCGGTAGGCTCATCGTCGCCAGCCTCAAGCCGGGCGCCCAGCTCACGAGCTCGATCGAGGAGGTGTGTCGCGAGTACGAGGTGGAGACTGCCGTCATCACCTCCGTGGTCGGGACGGTCGAAGATCTGTACCTGCGCAACCCGCGCGACATCACGACCCTTCCCATCCGCAAGGAGCATGAGTGGGCGGAGGAGATCGACACCACGCACCTGCAGCGCAAGATGGAGATCCTGTCCATCCAGGGCAACGTCTGCCGGGTGGACGGCGAGCTCTGGGCGCACTGCCACGGGCTCTTCTCCGAGGCCGGCGGTGCGGTGCGGGGCGGCCATGTCTTCCGCGCCACCATCTGGAGCCAGGGCGAAGTCTTCCTCACCGAGCTGCTGGACGCCCGCGTGGATCGCAAGTACGACCACGAGGTCACGGGCCTTCCCCAGATCCAGCTCCACCGCGCCTAGATCAGCGCCACCCCCACGCTGAACCTGGGCAGTTCCGCCCGGCCGCCCCACCCGGGCGCGCCGGGCGGTTCGCGTCGCGCGGGAAAACCACGTACGATGTCACTTCGGCGATTGACAAACGTCACGATGGCTCGCGCCCAAATGCGGCCCGCGCGATGGTGGTCAGGAGCCGCGGGGAACACAACTCCCCGGAGGGCAGTGGCGCAATTGGTAGCGCATCGGTCTCCAAAACCGACGGTTGTGGGTTCGAGTCCCGCCTGCCCTGCGTTTGCGGTCGCGCTGCGTCGCACCGCTGCAGGCAATCACAGGTACAAGCAAAGGATCACTGGTGAGCGAATCAGCCTTGACTGAGGCCGAGGACCGGGGCCCGCGCCGCGACGAGCGCGAGGGCCGTGGCTTCTTCGGTCGCATCGCGCTGTTCGTGCGCCAGGTGATCTCCGAGCTGCGCCGCGTCGTCACGCCCACCCGCGAGGAGCTCGTCCGCCTCATCGGCGTGGTGCTCGGCTTCGTGGCGATCGTCATGCTGCTGACCTTCGCCTTCGATTTCGTCTCCGGCTGGTTCGCCGGGTTTGTCTTCGGCGACTAGTCGCCCGTACTGGAGAGAGTGGAAACCGTGAGCACCGAGCCCTTCGAGAACGTCGCCGACGAGGAGGCCGCTGAGGCCGCCGTCGAGGCGACCGACGAGGCCACCCTCGCCGACGCCCCGGTCGACGCCGTGGTCGAGGGCGACGACGACACCGTGCCGAGCGAGCCCGAGGCGCCCGCCGAGGAGGAGGCCGTCGAGGTCGTCTCCGATGAGGACGTGCTCGCGGACGAGGCCGGTGCCGACGTCGAGGAGGCGCCCGCATCGGCCGATGCCGACGACGCCGCCGCGGCGCCCGCCGGCGACGAGGACGGCGACGACCCGGCCGCCGCGTTCCTGGCGGACCTGCGCTCGCGCGAGGGCGACTGGTACGTGGTCCACAGCTACAGCGGCCACGAGAAGCGCGTGAAGCAGGCGATCGAGCACCGTCGCGAGAGCCTCAACATGGAGGACTACATCTTCCAGGTCGAGGTCCCGATGGAGGAGGTCGTCGAGTACAAGAACGGCCAGAAGAAGACGGTCAGCCGCGTGCGCATGCCCGGGTACGTCCTGGTCCGCATGGACCTCACCGACGAGTCGTGGGGCGCGGTGCGCAACACGCCTGGCGTCACCGGCTTCGTGGGCCACGCCCACCAGCCTGTGCCGCTGACCATCGAGGAGGTCTACTCGATGCTCGCCCCGGCCACCGCCAAGGCCGAGGCGGCGGACTCCGGCGCCGCCCAGCAGGGCCCGGCCGTCGAGGTCGACTACCAGGTGGGCGAGGCGATCACCGTCATCGACGGCCCGTTCGCGACGCTGCCCGGCACCATCTCCGAGATCAGCGTGGAGAGCCAGAAGCTCCACGTGCTCGTGTCCATCTTCGGCCGGGAGACCCCGGTCGAGCTGTCGTTCGCTCAGGTGCAGAAGCTCACGTAGCCCACGCATCGGCGACGACGCGAAGGCGGGCAACCGCCACCGTCAGTACCAGATAAGGACCCACACAGACATGGCACCTCCCAAGAAGAAGGTCGTCGGCCTGATCAAGCTCCAGATCCAGGCCGGCAACGCGAACCCCGCGCCGCCCGTCGGCCCTGCCCTCGGTCAGCACGGCGTCAACATCATGGAGTTCTGCAAGGCCTACAACGCCGCGACCGAGTCGCAGCGTGGCAACGTGATCCCGGTGGAGATCTCGGTCTACGAGGACCGCTCCTTCACCTTCATCACGAAGTCGCCGCCGGCCGCTGAGCTCATCAAGAAGGCCGCCGGCGTCGCCAAGGGCTCCGGCGTCCCGCACACGCAGAAGGTCGGCACCCTCACGGAGGCCCAGGTCCGCGAGATCGCGGCCACCAAGATGGAGGACCTGAACGCGAACGACATCGACGCCGCGGTGAAGATCATCGCCGGCACCGCTCGCTCGATGGGCATCACCATCAGCTGAGCGGCTCGCCGCCCATCCCAGTGGGAGGGCCCGCGCTGGCCCGTCACCACGACTGCACAGAAAGAGAAGCAGACATGAAGCGCTCCAAGGCTTACCGCGACGCAGCCCAGCTCGTCGACCGCAGCCAGCTGTACACCCCGCTCGAGGCTGTCCGCCTCGCGCAGAAGACGGCCTCCAAGAAGACCGACTCGACCATCGACGTCGTCTTCCGCCTGGGCGTCGACCCCCGTCACGCGGACCAGATGGTCCGTTCGACCGTCATCCTGCCGCACGGCACCGGCAAGACCGCCAGGGTCCTGGTCTTCGCCAACGCCGAGAAGGCAGAGGCCGCCCGTGAGGCCGGCGCCGACATCGTCGGCGGCGACGAGCTCATTGAGGAGGTGGCGAACGGCCGCAACGACTTCGACGCGGTGGTCGCCACCCCGGACCTCATGGGCAAGGTGGGTCGACTGGGCAAGGTCCTCGGTCCTCGCGGCCTCATGCCGAACCCCAAGACCGGCACCGTGACCATGGACGTCGCGAAGG
>QGUM02000162.1:0-2989 GCA_003242455.2 Actinomycetes bacterium | reverse complement strand
CTTCGACCCGGACCACCCGGCGCGCGAGATGCAGGACACGTTCTTCGTGGACCCGCCGGACGCCGGCATCGTGCTGCGCACCCACACCTCGCCGGTGCAGGTGCGCGCGGCGCTCGGCGCGCGCGCCGCGCTGCTCGAGGAGGGGCGCGGCATCTACGTGGTGTGCCCGGGCAAGACGTTCCGCACGGACGAGCTCGACGCGACGCACACCCCGGTCTTCCACCAGATCGAGGGCCTGGCGGTGGATCGCGGGCTGACCATGGCGCACCTCAAGGGCACGCTCGACGCGTTCGCGCGCAGCCTGTTCGGACCCGATGCCGTGACGCGCCTGCGCCCGTCGTTCTTCCCGTTCACGGAGCCGAGCGCGGAGATGGACCTGCGCTGCTTCGTGTGCGGCGGATCGGACACGGAGTGCCGCACGTGCAAGGGCACGGGCTGGATCGAGTGGGGAGGCTGTGGCATGACGCACCCGAACGTGCTGCGCTCGGCGGGGATCGACCCGGACGAGTACACGGCGTTCGCGTTCGGCATGGGCATCGAGCGCACGCTCATGTTCCGCCACGGCGTCAAGGACATGCGCGACATGGTCGAGGGCGACGTGCGCTTCTCGCAGCAGTTCGGGATGGTGATCTGACATGCCCAAGATCCCGCTGAAATGGCTTGAGGAGTCCGTGGACCTGGTCCCCGGCTCCACCCCCGAGGAGGTCGCGACCGCGCTCGCGCGCGTGGGCCTCGAGGAGGAGGGCATCGAGGGCGGCGGCGTGACCGGTCCGCTCGTGGTGGGCCGCGTGCTGTCGCTCGTCAAGGAGCCGCAGTCCAACGGCAAGACCATCAACTACTGCCGGGTGGACGTGGGCGAGCACAACGACCCCGCAGGCCCCGGGCACGCGCCCGACGACAAGGCCGAGTACCCGGCCAGCCGCGGCATCGTCTGCGGCGCCCACAACTTCCACGAGGGCGACTACGTGGTGGTCGTCCTGCCCGGCGGCGTGCTGCCCGGGCCGTTCCCCATCGGCGGCCGCAAGACGTACGGGCACTGGTCCGACGGCATGATCTGCTCGCAGCGCGAGCTGGGCCTGGGCGAGGACCACACGGGCATCATCGTGCTCGCGTCGCCGTCGGGGCTGTCCGAGGTGACGATCCCCGGCTTCTCCGCCGACGACCTCACTCCCGGCCAGGACGCGATCCCGCTCTTGGGGCTCGACGAGGCCACCCTGGAGATCAACGTGACGCCGGACCGCGGCTACGCGTTCTCGGTGCGCGGCGTGGCGCGGGAGTACTCGCATGCGACGGGTCAGGAGTTCCGCGATCCCGCGCTCGCGGTGGAGCTCAGCGGCGCGCCCGGCGACGGCTTCCCGGTGGTGATCGAGGACCAGGAGCCCATCCGCGGGCGCAGCGGCTGTGACCGCTTCGTGGCGCGCGTGCTGCGCGGCTTCAATCCGGCCGCCGAGTCTCCCGCGTGGATGAAGCGCCGCCTCACGCAGGCGGGGATGCGCCCCATCTCGCTCGCGGTGGACGTGACCAACTACGTCATGCTCGAGCTGGGGCAGCCCCTGCACGCCTACGACCTCGCGACGCTGACGGCGCCGATCGTGGTGCGCCGGGCATCGGCGGGGGAGAGGCTCGTGACGCTCGACGGCGTCGAGCGCGAGCTGTCCACCGAGGATCTGCTCATCACCGACTCGCAGGGAGGGCACGGCGCGCGTGCCGTCGGCCTTGCCGGCGTCATGGGCGGCCTGGACACGGAGATCTCCGAGACGACCACGGACATCCTGCTCGAGGGCGCGCACTTCGACCCGGTGTCGATCGCGCGCACCGCGCGCCGGCACAAGCTGGGCTCCGAGGCGTCGCGTCGCTTCGAGCGCGGGGTGGACACGGCGCTGCCGCCCGTCGCGGTGGAGCGCGCGCTGCGGCTCATGCAGGAGTTCGGCGGCGGCGAGATCGAGGACGTGTACACCGACGTCGACGAGGTCGCGGCCGTGCCGACGATCACGATGGACGCGGGCTTCCCCGACCGCATCGTGGGCGTCGAGTACGGCGCCGACGAGGTGGTCGCGTCGCTCGAGAAGGTCGGCTGCGCGGTGACTCGCTCGGGCGAGACGCTCACCGTGACGCCGCCTACGTGGCGCCCGGATCTGAAGTCGCCCATCGACCTGGTCGAGGAGGTCGCTCGCCTGCGCGGCTACGACAACCTCCCGTCGGTGCTGCCGGTGGCGCCTCCCGGACGTGGGTACACCCACGAGCAGAAGGTGCGCCGCAACGTGGCGCGCACGCTCGCGGAGAGCGGGCTCACCGAGGTGCTGACGTACCCGTTCATCGCCGCATCGCGCCTGGACGACCTGCAGATCCCGGCCGACGACCCGCGCCGTGACGTGGTGCAGCTGGCCAACCCGCTCGCCGCGGACCAGCCGCTGCTGCGCACCACGCTGCTCGCGACGCTCGTGGACGCGGTGAAGGTGAACGCGAGCCGAGGCGCGCAGGACGTGGCCGTGTTCGAGGTGGGCCGCGCGTACCGCGCGACCGGATCGGGCGCGGTGCCCGCGGTGCCGGTGGACCGTGCGCCCTCGGACGTGGAGTTCAAGGCCATCAATGACGCGCTGCCGTCGCAGGAGCGTCGGGTGGCGGGCATCATGCTCGGCTCGCGTCGCGTCGCCGGGTGGAACGGGGCCGCCGAGCCGTTCGCGTGGAACGATGCCGTGGCCGCGGCTCAGCGCGTGGCGGCGGCGGCCGGGGTCACGCTGGAGGTGACGGCCGAGCCCGCGATGCCGTGGCACCCGGGCCGATGCGCGACGTTCCGTCTGCCGGGCGGTCAGTTCGCGGGTCACGCCGGCGAGCTGCACCCCAAGGTGCTCGAGGCGCTGGGCCTTCCCGCGCGGACCGTGGCGTTCGAGGTGGTGCTCGACGCGCTGGTCGCGGCGTCCGAGGGCGCGCGCCTGGTGGCGGAGCCTGTGTCGGGGCACCCGCTGGCCAAGGAGGACTTCGCGTTCGT
>QGUM02000161.1:0-3011 GCA_003242455.2 Actinomycetes bacterium | reverse complement strand
GCGTCCGCTCGGTGAGCGTGAGGCTGCGGCTCGCGTCGCTCACGGGCCGGCCGGTCCACGACATGAGGGTGGACCGCGTGCAGGGCGCGGCCGCCGACCTCGTCGCCCAGCTCCGGTCCCTGGTGGCCGAGGCGGCCGGCGCGCACGCCCCCGGGACCCCGATCGCCGCGGTGGCCGTGGGGATCTCCGGCGCCTGGGACGCGCGCGCCAGGCGCGTCCTGGCGGCGCCCAACCTGCCGGGCCTGGAGGGGGAGGACCTCGAGGCCGCCCTGCGCGAGGGCCTGGGCGACCTGGTCGTAGGTGGCCTCGTCGTCCTCGACAACGACATCAACCTGGCGGCGCTGGGCGAGCAGGCGTGCGGGGCGGCGCGGGGGGTCGCCGACTTCTACTACGTGAGCCTGGGCTCGGGCGTCGGCGGCGCGGCGGTGCTGGACGGCAGGCTGCGCCGGGGCTCGCACGGCCTCACCGGCGAGCTCGGCTACCTGCCCGTGGGGCCGGCAGGGGCGTCGGTGCCCCTCGAGTCGGTGGTCGGCAGGCGCTGCCTGGAGCGCTGGGTCGTGGAGCGGCGCGGGCCGCGCGTCGGGGACGGGCGCGCCGCTCACGAGGACGTCGACGTGTTCGCCCTGCTCGAGGACGGCGACGAGGAGCTCTGCGAGCACGTCGCCAAGCACGTCGCGATCGCGCTCGCCGGCGTGGTCGTGGCGGTGGACCCGGAGCTGATCGTCCTCGGCGGCGGCATCGGCCGCCAGAGCGAGACCTGGAGCGCCCGGGTGCGGCGGCACCTCGCCGCGCTCGTGCCGGTGGTCCCCGAGGTCGTGCCCACGCGGGTGGGCCGCGACGCCGCGCTGGTCGGAGCCGTCGCCCACGCCGGGGAGCTGGGGCGGGCGAACATGGTGGCGCACCGCCTGGGGCGCGCGTGAGCCGCCCGCATCGGAGGTAAGGGCTTGAGCTTCCTCGACGTCTACGCCACTGAGGTCTTCGCGCTGATGCGGCGCATCCTCGACGAGGAGCGGCCGGCCATCGCCGCCGCCGCCCGGCTCGTCGCCGACGCCGTCGCCGAGGACCGCCTCGTGCACGTGTTCGGCACCGGGGGCCACTCGGTCATGGGCGCCGAGGAGGTGTTCTACCGCGCCGGCGGGCTCGTGGCCGTGAACGCGATCCTCGACGAGGGCGTGATGCTCGGCCACGGCGCGATCCGCTCGAACCTCGTGGAGAGGACCCCTGGCTACGCGCGGGCCGTGCTCGACTACCACCGGGTCGGCGCCGGCGACACGCTGATCATCGTGAACGCCTACGGCATCAACGCCTGCACCATCGACGCCGCCCTGGTGGCGCGTGAGCGCGGGTGCAAGACCGTCGGCGTCACCTCGGTCGCGCTCCAGCGGGCGCTGCCGCAGGGGCACCCGTCGCGGCACCCGTCCGGCTACGACCTGTGCGACCACGTCGACGTCGTCGTCGACACCAAGGTCCCCATGGGCGACGCGCTCGTGAGCGTGCCCGGCGTCTCGCAGCGGGTCGGGGCGAGCTCGACGTTCGCCAACGCCCTGGCGATGAACGCGATCATGGGCACGGCCATCGAGATGCTGGCCGCGCGCGGCATCGAGCCGCCGATCTGGCAGAGCGCCAACAGCCCCGGCGGGGACGAGGCCAACGCCAGGCACGTCGCCGCCTACCGCGACCGCATCAAGAAGCTCTAGGCGCGCGCCGGGCCCGCCCGTTCGGAGCCGCCCCTACCTGAAGAGGTCGGCCATGCTGCGCCGCAGGAGCCGCGAGGCGAGGAAGACGAGGACCAGCGTGGCGGCGATCACGACGCTGCCCAGGGCCGCGGCGGGGGCTGTGCGGTAGGAGGTCAGGTACTCGAAGATCGCGATCGACACCGTCTTCCACTTGCCGGAGAAGAGCATGATCGTGACGCTCAGCTCCCCGATCAGCGTCGAGAAGACGAGGATGCCGCCGGCGAGGATGCCCGGGGCGATCAGCGGGATCGTGACCTTGCGGACCGTGCCGCCGGTGCTGGCGCCGCAGACGGTCGAGGCCTCCTCGAGCACCGGGTCCACCTGGCCGATCGCGGCCGATATCGACCGGAACGAGTAGGCCAGGCGGCGCACGAAGTAGGCGAAGACGAGGATGATCCCCGTGCCCGTCATCGTGAGCCAGCCGCTGTTGAAGGTCGTGAGGTAGGCGACGCCGGTGACGATGCCCGGCAGCACGAACGGCAGCATCACCGTCAGGTCGATGAGCCAGCGGCCGGCGAAGCGCTTGCGCAGGGACACGTAGGCGGTGATGAGCCCGAACACCAGCGCCATCGCCGTCGCGGCGCCCGACAGCGTGAGGCTGTTGACGATGGGCTGCAGGACGTTCCTGAGCACCAAGCGGTAGTTGCCCAGCCCGTACTGCGTGGGGAACAGGGTGCCGGCCCAGCGCTCGGCGAACGACGAGTAGACGACGAAGATCTGCGGCAGCAGGGCCACGAGGAGCAGGCCCCAGACGTAGGCGGAGCCGAGGACGCGGTCGCGCAGCCGCGTGCTCCTGCGGGCGCCGCGGGTGGTGCTGGTGAGCGTGACGTACCGCCGCTGGCCGGAGAAGCGCCTGACCACGAGCATGAACAGCATCACCAGCAGCACGTTCACGACCGCGATCGCCGCCGCCCCGTTGAGGTTGAAGTAGCCCTCGACCTGGAAGAGGATCAGCGTCGGCAGCACGTAGTAGTCGCCGCCGAGCACCGACGGCACGCCCACGTTCCCCAGGGCCCGGACGAACACGACCATCGCGCCGGAGAGGATCGAGGGCAGGACGAGCGGGAACGTGATCGTCCTGAGGACGCGCCAGCGCGACGCGCCCATGATCGCCGCCGACTCCTCGATGTACGGGTCCGCGGCCGAGAGCGCGCCCTGGACGATGAGGAACACGAACGGGAAGTACGACAGCGAGAGCGCCAGGATGATGCCGGTCGGCCCGATGATGCTGGGCATCGTGATGCCGAACCACTGGTCGAGGTAGTGCGTGATGAT
>QGUM02000050.1:0-13344 GCA_003242455.2 Actinomycetes bacterium | reverse complement strand
GCCTCGAGCAGGTGGTTCTTGGCGTGACGGCCGTCGTTCGCAATCCACTCGAGCTCGCGACGCAGCTTGGGCGGGATCTTCTCGCCGGAGGCGAGCTTCTCCTCCGCGAACAGGCCGGCCTCGATGCGCTTGGCGAGGTCGACCTCCTGCTCGGCGTTCAGGAGCGCGACCTTGCCGATCTGCTTGAGGTAGTCCTTGACCGGGTCCGCGGTGGCGCCGGCGGTGACGACCTGCTGAGCGGGAGCGTCGTCGTCGGCCAGGCCGATGACGAAGCCCTCCTGGTCGTCGTCCTCGTCTTCCTCGGACTCGTCCTCGTCCGCCTCGGCGTCGGAGTCCGGGTCCACGACGCCCACGTCCTCGGCGAGGTCCGCCTCGGCCAGGTCGGGATCGTCGAGCTCCTCGACGTCCTCCACGAGATCAAGGTCCTCGTCGGCCTCGTCCACGGGCAGATCAGGGTCGGCCTTGGCCGCCTTGCCGCGCTTGGCGGGCTTGGCGTCGGCCTTGGGTGCGCTGGCCTTCGAGGCGCGCTTGGTCTTGGGGGCGGCCTCGAGCTCGTCGACGGCGGCTTCGGTGGTCGTGGCGGACTCCTTCGGTGCGGAGCGCTTGCGCGCAGGGGCCGATGCGGAGTCGGTGCCAGCGGAGCCGCGAGCGGTGCGAGCGGTGCTCTTCTTCCCTGTCTCGGGCGACACGGACGTCCTCTCGGTGAGTGTGGGGATAGCCGCGGCCTCCCGCCGCCTGCAAATCCATTAAAGTGTAACGCCGCACGCAAGCCGGACGTTCCTGGGAACGCGCGTTTTGCGGCTCTGCCCGACCCGTTTCGCGCCGGTTTGCCCCACTTGTCCCGCGCGGCCCCTGCGGTTCGGCCCACGCTGCGGCCTCACTCTCTGAACGCTTCTCAGCGTCCGTTCACTCCCGCGATGAGGGTCGCGGCCACGAGCTGGGCGAGCCGGTAGCCGGGTTCGGCGGCCAGGGCGGCATCGGCGAGGTGCTCCGCCGCGGCCCTGTCCCCCAGCCACCAGTGGCCGATCGCGGCGATCGTCATCGGCGCCGCGTTGGCCGCGCCGCGCGAGCCGGCGGCCAGGCCGGCCAGGTGCAGCGCGAGGTCCACGGCCGCTTCCACACGCGCCCTGTCCCGCGCGGGCCTGCCGTCGACGAGTCCCCACAGACACTCCCGGATTCGCTCGTCCGCGCGACCGGCGAGGACCTCCGCGCACTCCGCGGCCTCCAGCTCGTCGAGGTCCACCACGATCGCGTCCCTGACCGCGATCACGTCGAGCGCGGCGAGCAGACGCCCGCTCGCCGCATCGGCGGGCATGCGTCCGTCCATCGCCTCGTCGACCGCGCGACGCCACAGGTCGAGCGCCTGAGCGTCCCACGCGCTGCCCGTGCGGGCTCGCGCGAGCAGCGCCCGCTCCCGTGCGCGCATCGCCCGGCGGCGCGCCGCCGCATCGGCCGAGGTCGCGGGACGCCTTCTCGCCACGACGTCGACCCCCAGGTCGCGCCCCGCCTCGTCGAGCGGCCCCGCCACGGGCAGGCCGCGACGCGGGCAGCACGCGAAGTCCGTGCACCACTGCGAGCGGAAGCGCCCGTCGGACACGAGCCAGGCGTCGCGCACCGCGACCGCCTCGTCGAGGGTCTGTGCCACCGCGTCCACCGCAGGGTCGGGCTCGTCGAGGGGGCCGTCCCGAAAGCTCACGATGCACGCCTGCGGATATCCCGCACGCGTGAGGTGGACGGCGACGGACCGGGCGAGGGCCCGCGCGACCTCCGGCAGGAGGCAGTCCTCGCGGTCCAGGCGCATGACGATGCCGGTGCGGTGGCTCGCCGTGAGCCCCACGACGACGATCGCGTCGCGCGGCTCGAAGCCGAGCATGGCGGGCAGAGTGCGGATGAGCAGCGCGGCGGTGCCGGAACGGACGTTGACCATGCGACCACGCTCGCGCGCCAGGTCTGACGCGGCACCCGCGGGCTCCCTCGTCCGGGGACGACGCCCCCGCATCGGGGCCTGTGGACGACGCTCGCCCTAGGCTGGTCCCATGCCGATCGCCGCCGTCGAGTCCGCCATCAGCTCGGCCCTGGACGCCGCCCGTGCGGCCGTCTCCCCTGTCTCAGGGGCGGCCGCGGAGATCCTCGAGCCGCTCGCGACGATCGCCACGGGAGGCAAGCGCCTGCGCGCCCGCCTGCTCGTCGCTGCTCACGACGCGTGCGGCGGAGGCGCGCGCGAGGCCGCCATCGGCGCCGCCGCCGCGACGGAACTGTTCCAGACGGCCGCCCTGGTGCACGACGACGTCCTCGACCAGGCGGACACGCGACGCGGCGGCTCGACCATCCACCGCAGCCTCGCCGCGCAGCACGAGGAGGCGGGCTGGAGCGGCGCTGCCGAGCACTTCGGCGTCTCTGCGGCGATCCTCGCCGGCGACATCGCGCTCATGGCCTCGCATCTGGCCCTCGCCCGCGCCGCAAGCGCCCTCGCACCGGAGCGCGGGCTCGCCGTCAGCGAGCTCTTCGCCACGATGTCCCAGCTGTGCACCGCGGGGCAGTACGCGGACATGCGCCTCGCCGCCCAGCCGATCGACGCCCTGGCAGACCAGGAGGAGCACATCCTCGCGATGATGCGCTCCAAGACCGCCTCGTACACCGCGGAGTTCCCGCTCGCGCTCGGCGCCGCGTGCGCAGGTGCGGACGACGATGTCGTGGCGGGGCTGCGCGACGCCGGGGTCCCGCTCGGCATCGCGTTCCAGCTGCGCGACGACATCCTGGGGCTCGTCGGCTCGCCCGACATCACGGGCAAGCCCGCCGGCGACGACGTCCGCGAGGGCAAGCGCACCCTGCTCATGGTCCACGCGTGGCGCGCCGGCGACGACGCAGCCAGGAGGGCCATCGGCGCCGCGTTCGCGCGCCCCGAGGCATCCGATGCCGAGGTCGCCGCGGCCGTCGAGGCGATCCGGGACACGGGTGCGGTCGATGAGGTCGAGCGGCGGATCGCCGCGTATGCAGACCAGGCGCGAGCCGCGCTCGAGGCCGTGGGCGAGCGCCTGAGAGACGAGGGCGCGCTCAGCGAGCTGCACGCGCTGCTCGCGGTGACGACCCAGCGCGCCGCCTGAGCTCCGCGCGTCTTCGCGTCGCCCCGAGGCGTCGGCGTCCTAGACGAGGGTCTGGGCGATGCGACGCACATGCGCGCGCTTGCCGTCGCGCAGCGCCGCGAGCGGGCTCGTGCCGAGCTCCTCCTCGGTGTCGAGCAGCCACTGGGTGATCGCGTCGTCGTCGAGCCCGGCATCCGCGAGGAGCGTGATGGTGCCGCGCAGAGTCGGAAGGATCCCCGGCTTGCCCTCGATCTCCACGATGAAGTCGGAGGGAAGGCTCAGCGCGTTGTTCGGGCCGGTGCGGGTCGCGACGATCTGCCGCTCGCGCAGCAGCTCGCGCACATGGGAGTCCTTCACCCCCAGGCGCTCGGCGAACTCGGGGACGGACAGCCACTCGCTCATGCGCTCAGCGTATAGACCGCCGCACCGCATCCGATCGCGCGTCATGGGGGTTGCCGCCTCGGCCGCCGCCGGGTTATGGTCACAATCATCCCTTTAGTCACAATTGTCACATCAGTCACATGGAGGTGGACCATGGCACGCAACCCGGAGACCGCGCCCTCTCCCGCGTCGGGCGCCCGGCGCATCGCCCGCACGGCTGCCGCAGCCGTCGCCGCCGCGCTGGCCCTCGCCCTCCTTCCCGCGGCAGCGGCATCGGCTGACGAGGAGCATGTCGTCGTCGCCGGCGACACCGTGTGGGACCTGGCGCGCAGGCACGGCACGAGCGTCGACGCGATCGCCCGGGCCAACGCACTGGCGAACCCCGACCGCATCCGCATCGGCCAGCGCCTGATCATCCCGGGCGCCCCGACGTCCTCCCCCGCGGCCGCGGCCGACGCGACCTACACCGTCGTCGCGGGCGACACGCTCTGGGCGATCTCGCGCGCCTACGGGACCACGGTGGACGCGATAGCGAAGGCCAACGGGATCGCGGATCCGTCCCTCATCCGCATCGGCCAGGTCCTCACCATCCCCGGACGCGGCGCACAGCCCCTGGTAGGAGACACGTTCGCGGGACGCACGTACCCCGCACACGTCGTGGCCGCCGCCAACGCCAACAAGGCCGCCCTCAACGCCATGGACGTGCCCTCCACGAAGGAGATGCAGCAGCTCGTCGTGCGCATCGCCACGGAGATGGGAGTCGACCCGGCGCTCGCCCAGGCGGTCGCGTACCAAGAGTCGGGCTTCGACCAGCGCGCCGTCTCCCCCGCCAACGCCATCGGGACCATGCAGGTCATCCCCACGTCGGGCGAGTGGGCATCGGACATCGTGGGCCGCAGGCTCGACCTGCTCGACCCCGTGGACAACGTCACGGCAGGCGTCGCCATCCTCAAGCGCCTGCAGCGCAACGGCACGCCGCTCGAGATCGCGATCGCCGGCTACTACCAGGGCGAGGCTTCCGTGAAGAAGAAGGGCATGAACCCGGACACGGAGCGCTACGTCGCGAACGTCCTCGCGCTCATGAAGCGCTTCCAGTGAGTGTCGCGCTCACCGGACAAGCCTCCCCGGGCGGCGAATGGGCCCTGCCTACAATGACCGATGTGGCCGAGACGCTCGCTGATCCGATGCTGGGCCGTCTCATCGACGGCCGGTACGAGATCCGCGAGCGCGTCGCGGCGGGCGGCATGGCGACCGTCTACCTCGCCTTCGACCGGCGGCTCGAGCGCACCGTAGCGCTCAAGGTCATGAACCCCCAGCTCGCCGGGGCCAGCGGGGACATCCACGAGTTCTCCACGCGCTTTCGCCGCGAGGCCAAGGCGGCCGCGCGCCTGACGCACCCCGGTCTGGTCCGCGTCTACGACCAGGGCACCGACGGCGACATCTCCTACCTCACGATGGAGTACGTCGAGGGTCAGAACCTGCGCGACCTCATCCGCCAGGAGGGCACGCTGCGCATCGGCGACGCGTTCCGCATCGCGGAGGCCGTCCTGGACGCCCTTGCCGCAGCCCACCGCCACGGACTGGTCCACCGCGACGTCAAGCCCGAGAACGTGCTCATCGACGAGGACGGCTCGCCCAAGCTCGCGGACTTCGGCCTTGCGCGCGCCGTCACCGAGGTCACCGCGACCTCGACCGGCGTGATCATGGGCACGGTGTCGTACCTCAGCCCGGAGCTCATCGCGCGGGGCCAGGCCGATGCCCGATCCGACGTCTACGCGTGCGGCGTGCTGCTGTACGAGATGATCACGGGGCGCGCTCCCTTCACCGGCAGCTCCGCGATCGAGATCGCCTCGCGCCACGTCCATGAGGACGTGCCTCCGCCGTCGTTCATCGTCCCGTGGATCCCGGCGGAGATCGACGAGCTCGTCATGTCCATGACCGCTCGCGACCCCAACGCCCGGCCGGCCGATGCCACGGTCGCCCTGGGGCGCCTGCGCCAGACGCGCGCGACCGTCGACGACCCGACGCTCGATCGCCGCGCCGACCCGCCGTCGGGCGCCGTGCCGGTCGTGACGGACAACGCGCAGACCGAGGTGATCGAGCCGATCCCCTCGGGCAAGACGGTCGCGCTGCCCATCGGCCTGGGCGAGCCGGTCACGGCGAGCCCCGTGTACGACATCGACTACTTCGAGGACGATCCCGAGGCGATCGCCCCCGCCGTCGAGCGCACCAAGCCCTTCATGTGGGTCATGGGCATCCTCGCCGGCCTGCTGCTCGTGTTCGGCCTGGGCTTCTGGTGGTACACGACACAGGGCCCCGGCGCGTACACGACCATTCCGACGCTCGGCACCGTGACGGAGGGCGAGGCGCGGCAGGCGCTCGACAGCCTCGGGCTCGTGGTGGATGTCGAGCGCGAGCACTCCGACGTCATCGCCGAGGGCTTCGTCATCCGTGTCGAGCCCGCGGAGCAGACCCAGGTGCCCAACGGCTCCACCGTGGTGCTGGTCGTGTCGCTGGGCGTGCGGATGGAGACGGTGCCGCGCGTGGTCGGCGTGACCATTGAGGACGCGGTCGAACGCATCCTCGAGGCCGGCTTCGACGAGGTCGGCGAGATCATCGAGGTGTGGGACGACCATGTCCCCGCTGGCGAGGTCATGGAGTCCACACCCTCGTTCGGCGACCGGGTGCCGCACTCGACGCGCATCGCGCTGACCGTCTCCAAGGGCCCCGAGCCCATCACCATCCCCGATGTCGTGGGCATGCCGGAGTCCGCGGCCATGACGCTGCTGCGCGACGACTTCGCGCTCAAGCCGTCCGTCGTGTACGAGAAGACGCTCGAGCAGCCCAAGGGGTCAGTCATCCGCACGGATCCCCCTGCGGGCACGCCTGGCACGCGCACGCAGGAGATCACCGTCTACATCTCCGACGGCCCGCCCATGGTGGAGATGCCGAGCTTCCTGTTCATGACGACCGAGACGGCCAAGAAGGCGGCCGAGGACCTGGGCCTCAAGGTCGAGCTCGTCAAGCGCTGGCCGTTCAGCGGGCCGCCGGCCGGCAAGACCATCGTCGACCAGAGCGTCGAGCCCGGCACGAGCGTGCCCGTGGGATCGACCATCCAGCTCACGTACCACTAGTCCTCTGGCATCGGCTGTGAGCCCGGGCGGCATCGGCCGCGAGCCCGCGAGGCATCGGTCCCGGCGGCATCGGCGATGAACCCGGGGAGGCATCGCCGCGAAAGCGTGGCGGATGCGCGTCCCGATGACGTCTCCGCCACCCCGCACACCGTCACCTGCGACCGGTTGTGACCGCACCACGGTGCGACACGCCGGCGTGTCGCACCTCGGGCGGCGCTTACCGGTGCTGAGTGACGCCAAGGCAGGCAGGAGCGGCACGCTTCGCTGAGCTCAGCGATGGCAGTCAGCGCTGAGCTCGGGATGGCACGCCGCGCCGAGCACGGGTCGCACGCTTCGCTGAGCACGGGATGGCTCACCTCGCAGGCACGCCGCTCTGCGCAAGGGCCCGCCCAGGTCGCCACGGGCGGCCGATGCCGGCGCTGGCCTACTGGAACTCGATCGGGATCGGCTTCTGCGGCTTGTGCTTGCTGAGCAGCTCGGCCACGAGGAACGCCATCTCCAGCGACTGCTGGTGGTTCAGGCGCGGGTCCACCTTGGTCTCGTAGCGACGGGCGAGCCCCTCGTCGTCGATCTCCTCCGTGCCGCCCAGGACCTCGGTGACGTCGTCGCCCGTGAGCTCCACGAGGAGGCCGCCGGGAACCGTGCCGAGCTCCGAGTGCACCTCGAAGAAGCCCGTCACCTCGTCCAGCAGCGTGTCGAACTGACGCGTCTTGTAGCCGGACTGCGAGGTGAAGGTGTTGCCGTGCATCGGGTCCGTCAGCCACGTGACGGAGATGCCCGCGTCGCGCACGGCCTCGACGAGCGGCGGGAGGCTGTCGCGCACCTTGTCCGCGCCCATGCGCACCACGAACGTGAGGCGGCCGGGGATGTTGCTCGGGTTGAGCTTCTCGGCGAGCGCGATCGCATCGGCGCCGGTCGCCGTGGGACCGAGCTTCACGCCGATGGGGTTGTGCACCTTGGACAGGAACTCCACGTGGGCGCCGTCCAGCTGGCGGGTGCGCTCCCCGATCCACAGGAAGTGCGCCGAGCAGCAGTACGGCAGCTCCGAGCGCGAGTCGATGCGCGTGAGGGCGCGCTCGTAGTCGAGCAGCAGTGCCTCGTGCGAGGAGAACAGCTGCACCGTCTTGAGCGCCTCGAAGTCGCCGCCCGCGGCCGCCATGAAGCGCACCGCGCGGTCGATCTCCGCCGCCATCTGCTCGTAGCGCGCGTACGCAGGGTTGGCGGTGAAGCCGCGGTTCCACGCGTGGACGCGCCGCAGGTCGGCGAAGCCTCCCTGGGTGAACGCGCGCATGAGGTTGAGCGTCGACGCGGAGACGTGGTACGCGTCGAGCATGCGCTCGGGGTTGGGAACGCGCGCCTCGGCGGTGAACGCGGACGAGTTGATGATGTCGCCGCGGTACGCGGGCAGCGTCACGCCGTCGCGCGTCTCCGTGTCGGCCGAGCGCGGCTTCGCGTACTGGCCGGCCATGCGGCCGATCTTCACCACCGGCGTGGAGGCGCCGTAGGTGAGCACGACCGCCATCTGCAGGATCGTCTTGATCTTGTTGCGGATGCGGTCGGCCGTGGCCTCCTGGAAGGTCTCCGCGCAGTCGCCGCCCACGAGGACGAACGCCTCGCCGCGACCGGCGGCGGCCAGCTGGTCGCGCAGGTCGTCGGCCTCGCCCGCGAACACGAGCGGAGGCACCTGGGTGAGACGGTGCGTGACCCTCTCGAGCGCGGCCTTGTCCGGCCACTCGGGCTGCTGCAGCGCAACCTTGGAGCGGTACTCGTCGACCCCCGCAGCGGCGAGCGCTTCCTGGCTCATGGCGATCAGGCCTGCCCGATGTCCTGGATCAGCGACGTGTACCAGGGGGTCGTGACGTCGAACGGCTTGTGGCCGGCGATGCGCGGGAACTCGATGGCGCGCAGGCGGCCGCCGTTGTCCTCGTCGTGGCCGATGACGCCCGCCTCGCCGCGCAGCGCGCACTCGACCGCGAGGTCCGTCATCGACTTGATGAGGAGCAGGTCCTCCTTGTTGGCCTTCGCGGAGCGCGAGAAGTAGCCCGACTTCTGGACCATGACCTTCTCCGCGCCGATGCGCTCGGCGAACTGCTTGGCGAACCAGGCGCCCGGGTTGATCTCGTCGAGGCGCACGTGGCCGAACGGGTCGCGGGCGACCTCGCCGCCGGCGTCCTCGATCTCCTTGATGATCTCGGGCACGCCCGCGCCCTCGGACAGGAAGATGTTCACGTTGCCCACGGTGTCCATGACGTGCTTGAGGCGCTTGGCCTCGGCGTCGATGTCGATGGGCGCCTCGGGCACGTACAGGGCGTGGATGTCCCAGCGCTCACGGCTCAGGCCGATCTCCGGCACCCACTCGCGGGTGTCGAGCCACGCGCGGTACTTCATGCCCGCGGCGGCCGTCAGCCAGCCGCAGTTGCGGCCCATGACCTCGTGCACGATGAGCATGCGAGGGCCGGAGCGGTGCTCGCCGATGACGTTCTGGGCGAACAGCGCGGCCTGCTCCGCGGCGCTCCAGGCGCCGAGCGACTGCTTGATGGGCACGATGTCGTTGTCGATCGTCTTGGGCAGACCCACCACCGTGAGGCCGTAGTCGTTCTCCGCGAGGTATGCGGCGAGGTCGGCGGCCGTGGTGTTCGTGTCGTCGCCGCCGATGGTGTGCAGGACGTCCACGCCGTCCTTCGTGAGCTGCTCGGCCGCGACCTTGAGCGGGTCCTCGCCCTCCTTGACGAGGCCGCGCTTGACGCAGTCGGCGACGTTCGTCAGCTTGACGCGCGAGTTGCCGATGGGCGAGCCGCCGTACTCGTGCAGGACGCCAGCCTTGGCGCGCACCGCGTCCGTGACCTTCACCGAGTTGCCCAGGAGCAGGCCGTGGTAGCCGTGCTGATAGGCGATGATCTCCACCTCGGGAGCGATCTCGGTGTAGCGGCTGATCAGCCCGCCCACGGCGGACGACAAGCACGGGGCGAAACCGCCGGCGGTCAGGAGCGCAACGCGACGAACAGTCATGGGTGTGGTGCCTCTCACATCTGGGATGTCTCGCCCATTCTAGGGGCGCGGCAGAGGGCCGTCGGGCACGGCGAGGCCGCCCCCACGGCGCTCGGCCCGACTACTGGTCCTGCTGAGCGGCGAGCTGCTGCAGCTCGCGCTTGTACTGGGCCGCGTCGCGGTCCACGTACTCCTGGCCGGAGAGGGCCTGGATGGCCTGCATGACCTTGTCGGTCAGCTCGCGCAGCGCCTCGCGGTCGTCCTGGCGTCCCACGTAGTCGTCGGCGTGGATCGGGGCGCCGATGCGCATGCCCACGTCCACGCGTCGAGGCATGCGCTGGCCCACGGGCTGGGCGATGTCGGTGCCGACCATGGCGACGGGGATGATCGGAGCGCCCGACTCGATCGCGAGGCGGGCGACGCCGGTCTTGCCGCGATACAGGCGGCCGTCGGGGCTGCGCGTGCCCTCGGGGTAGATGCCGAGCAGCTCGCCGTTGCTGAGGACCTGCAGGCCGGTGCGCAGCGCCGCCTCGGACGCGCGTCCGCCGCCGCGGTACACCGGGATGGTTCCGATGGACTTCATGAACTGGCGGGTGGCCGCGCCCTTGATGCCCTTGCCGGTGAAGTACTCGGCCTTGCCGAGGAAGACCACCTTGCGCTTGAGCATGAGCGGCAGGAACACCGAGTCGGAGAACGACAGGTGGTTGGACGCGAGGATGGCCGCTCCCGTGTCGGGGACGTTCTCCGCTCCCTCGACCCATGGGCGGTAGTACACCTTGAGCCCGGGACCGAGCAGGACGTGCTTGAGCAATCCGTACGACATCGAACCTCCAGGCCTTCAGGCTAACCCTGCGCGGGCTGTGCCTCGCGCGCGAGTGCCGCAGCGCCCACGATCCCGGCGTCGTTGCGCAGGTGCGCGGCGACGATCGGCGCGACGGGACGGACCTCGAGTGCAGGCAGCGAGGCCTCGTAGGCCTCGCGGGCGGGTCCGAGGAGGAGCTCGCCGGCGTCGACCACTCCCCCGCCGACGATGAAGATCTCCGGGTCCAGGACCGAGGCGAGGCCGGCGCAGCCGCGTCCGACCCCTTCGCCGAGCCAGCGCAGCAGCTCGATCGACAGCTCGTCGCCCTCCGCCGCCAGCTGCGTGACGTGCGGACCCTTGATCGTGGAGGCGTCCCCGTGGGCGGCCTCCAGCAGGCGCGCTGCGCGCTCGGGCTGGGCCACGGCGGCCTGGCGCGCCTCGCGCACGAGCGCGGAGCCGGAGGCGTACTGCTCCCAGCAGCCTCGGTGGCCGCAGCCGCACAGGTGGCCGTCGGGCACGACGCGGATGTGGCCGATCTCCGCGGCGAAGCCGTGAGCGCCGCGCAGCAGCGTGCCGTCCGTGACGATCGCGCCTCCCAGGCCCGTGCCGACCGTCAGGAGCGCCATCGAGCGCGCCTCGCGCCCCGCGCCGTAGACGAACTCGGCCCACCCGGCCGCGTTGGCATCGTTCTCCACGACGACGGGCAGGTCGCCGCCGAGCAGCCGCGAGACGTTGTCGGCGAGCGGGTAGTCGCGCCACGCGATGTTCGGCGCGAAGGTCACGGTCTTGCGGTCGGCGGAGACGAAGCCGGCCGCGGCGAGGCCCACCGCGCCCACCTCGTGCTCGCTCGAGAGCTCGCGCACGGCATCGGCGATGGCCGCGTCGATGCTCGCCGGGTCGTCCGGCTGGGTGGGGCGCGTGACCTTGGCGAGAATCTCGCCGGTCTCGTCGACAACCCCCACAGCGATCTTGGTGCCGCCGATGTCGACGCCTGCCGCCAACATGCTCACTTCCTCCTACCGAGTCCGAGTCAGCACAGGGTATCGTTTCCCAATCCCTACGAGAGCCAATGGAGTCTTCAACATGGGCACTGCTTCTGCCACCCCTTACGCAGCCAACCTCGCAGCGCTTGCCAACGCCGCCTGGGAGCGTGACGCCGACAAGGTCGTCATGAAGTACACGGATGCGAACGACAACTGGATCGACGTCACCGGTCGCGAGGTTCGCGAGTACGTCGACGCCGTGGCGAAAGGGCTCATCGCCAAGGGCGTCAAGGTGGGCGACCGCGTGGGGATCATGTCGCGCACCCGCTACGAGTGGACGGTGCTCGACTTCGCGATCTGGTCCGCTGGCGCCGTCCCCGTGCCGATCTACGACACCTCCTCCAAGGAGCAGATCGACTGGATCGTCTCCGACGCGGAGGTCTCGCTGCTGTTCGTGGAGACGAAGGAGCACTACAAGCTCGCGGAGAAGGTCGCGCGCGGCGAGTCGCCCCTCAAGGAGGTGCTCGTCATCGAGGACGGCGCGCTGACCGCCGTCGTGAGCGGCGGCGCGAACGTGTCCGACGAGGAGCTGGCCAAGCGCAAGGAGTCGACGAACCACGACTCGCTCGCGACGATCATGTACACCTCGGGCACGACGGGCCGTCCCAAGGGCGTGCGCCTGACCCACTTCAGCTACTGCCGCCACATCCACGGCATCACCGAGGAGCTGTACCCGGTCCTCTACCAGGACGGAGCCACCGCGCTCATGTTCCTCACGCTCGCGCACTCGCTCGCGCGCCTGGTCGAGGTCGCGTTCGTCTCGGCCGGCGTGGTCATGGGCTTCTGCCCCGACACCAAGAAGCTCGTGCCGCTCATCGGCACCCTCAAGCCCACCATCCTGCTCGCGGTGCCGCGCGTGTACGAGAAGGTCTACAACAGCGCCGAGCAGAAGGCGGCGGCAGGCGGCAAGGTGAAGATCTTCCGCTGGGCGGCCGCCCAGGCGGTGGCGTACTCCGAGGCGCTCCTGACGCCCGAGGGCCCGTCCGCCGGCCTCAAGTTGCGCCACAAGATCGCGCACAAGCTGGTCCTCCACAAGATCGCCGACGTGCTGGGCGGCCGGGTGCGCTTCGCCATCTCGGGCTCGGCTCCCCTGGGCACGCGCCACGCGCACTTCTACCGCGGCGTCGGCCTGGAGATCATGGAGGGCTACGGCCTCACCGAGAACAACGCTGCGGCGTCGGTGCACCGTCCGGGCGGCTACAAGCCCGGCACCGTGGGCCCGGCCCTTCCCGGCATCGAGTTCTCCATCGCCGACGACGGCGAGATCCTCATGCGCGGCGAGCAGCTCTTCGAGGGCTACCACCGCAACCCCGAGGCGACGGCCGAGGCCATGCGCGACGGCTGGTTCCACACGGGCGACCTGGGCTCGCTCGACGAGGACGGCCACCTGCGCATCACGGGCCGCAAGAAGGAGCTCATCGTCACCGCGGGCGGCAAGAACGTCTCCCCCGCGATCCTCGAGGAGCGCATCCGCTCGTACTCGCTCGTGAGCCAGTGCGTGGTCGTCGGCGACGGCAAGCCGTTCATCGCCGCGCTCGTCACCCTCGACGAGGAGGCGCTGCCGGGCTGGCTCAAGGGCAAGGAGCTTCCCGCGATGTCCGCCCAGGAGGCGGCCGAGCACCCCGTCGTGCGCGAGCACCTCGAGAAGGCGATCGCACGCGCCAACAAGGCGGTCTCCCGCGCCGAGTCGGTGCGCGCGTACGAGATCCTTCCCGAGGACCTCACGATCGAGAACGGCTACCTGACCCCGTCGATGAAGGTCAAGCGCGACAAGGTCATCGCCGACTTCCAGCACCTGATCGACAAGATGTACTCGGGCACGCCCAAGTCCGCGTAGGGCTCGCGTCGGCGCGAGCAGGACTCCCGGCGCGGCACGTCGGAGTCACAGCGCAGCACCCGAGTCACAGCGCAGC